>DCGZ01000094.1:10751-10968 GCA_002314675.1 Fibrobacter sp. UBA1765
GCATCTGGCTCTTGCATCTTAATTACCCAAAAGTGAGCGCAGCGAACGGCCTCACGCCTCAAAGCACCGAAGGTGCGTACCTCATCACGATTCCTGGATGGCCATGCTCCGCTCGCAACGACATGGTAAAGTACAGTTTCTGACGACAGCCGACTGACTACAGCATTTCCTCTAGGCGCGCAAGCGCCGACCTCACGCCTCAAGCACCGAAGGTGCG
>DCGZ01000007.1 GCA_002314675.1 Fibrobacter sp. UBA1765
GCGAAGACATTCCCGATATAAACAAAGTAACGTGGCCGGAAAAAGGCTTGATTATCTTGGGAAACGAAGAACTTGGTATCGCTCCCGAAATCATGGCCGCAACTACTATGAAGGTGACCATTCCTATGGCAGGTCGCAAGGCCAGCATGAATGTGGCAGGAGCATTCGCCATTATGGCGTTTAAAATCCGCTCAAGCTATTCTGCATAATAACAGAGGCTGTTCTTGAAACTCGCTGAAATTTTTGCAAGGAAATGGAAAATGAAAAAGAATTTCTTGACAAGTGTTGCTTTTGCGCTGACTTTGGGCCTTGTGGCCTGCGGCGATGATGGTTCCTCCAATTCGGTGACGAATGGGGAAAAGGGCGAAGTGATTACTCTGGCTGATGGCAGTGGAGAAAAGGTTTGTGACGACAAGCTGGATGGCTGGGTGGCTGAGGCTGTCGGCAAGGATTTCCGCCGTTGCCAGAATGGCGAATGGATAAAGATAACTGCAAACGAAGCTTCTGCCGAAGACGAAATCATCGGCGGGGTGACTGTGTTGCAGAGTTCGTCTTCTGAAACCATTCCAGGTTCCTCTTCCAGCGTCACCCTGAGCTCCTCCTCCAGTGTCATCCCCGACCCCGATCGGGGATCTAGCAGTTCTAGCGAGATTCCCGGTCAAGCCGGGAATGACATTGAATCATCATCCTCGGTATTGACGCTCTCGTCATCCTCGGTCCCAATCGAGGATCCTGGCAGTTCTTCCTCTAGTGTCATTACGAGCGAAGCGAAGCAATCCAGTAGTTCTATAGCAAGTTCCTGCTCTGTAGTTTCCTCTAGTTCCGTGGAGTCATCTTCGTCGGTTGTAAGTTCTTCTTCGTCATCCTCGGTCCTGATCGAGGATCTCAGCAGCAGCTCTGTTGCATCTTCCAGCTCCGCGAAGTCTTCGTCGTCGGTAGCAAGTAGTTCCTCGGTAAAGAGTAGTAGCAGTGTAGTTGTTGTAAAGGGGTCCATGACCGATTCTCGCGACGGTCAAGTTTACAAGACCGTCACCATCGGCACCCAGACCTGGATGGCTGAGAACCTGAACTATCGCTACGTAGGCGTGAAACACAATTACAACGGTTACACCTCCGACTCCACCAGCTGGTGCTATGAAAATGAAGCTTCCAACTGCGACAAGTATGGTCGTCTTTACACCTGGAGCGCCGTGATGGACAGTGCAGCCCAGTTCAGCGTGAACGCTGGAACCCAGTGCGGCTATGGTAAGACCTGCACCCCCAACAGCCCCCACCGCGGCATTTGCCCCGAGGGCTGGCATGTGCCCACGAACGAGGAGTACAGCACTCTGTACACCTACATCGGTGGTTCCAGCACCGCTGGTTCGTTGTTGAAATCTACCAGCGGCTGGTACAGTGGCGGCAACGGTTCCGACAAGTATGGCGTCTCGGTGTTCCCCGCCGGTTACAGGAACTACAATGGCGGTTTCTACTATGAGAGCGACGACGCCGACTTGTGGTCTGCCTCTGAGTACAGTAGCAAAGGCGCGTGGTACCAGTACTTCCGCTACAATTACGACGACGCGCGCCAGCGCAACCACGACAAGTACAACGGTCAAAGTTTGCGTTGCCTCAAGGACTAAAGCAAACTTATAACCGAACCAGAGCATAGGCAACGCCAATCCAGGCTGCCAAGCCGCAAGGCAAGGCGGCCCGATTTTTTAGGTAATTCCACAAAAATCGTATGCTTTATTTGAAAGTTTTGTAAAACATGTACTTGACTACCATTTTTACAAAATTTATATTTGAAGCATGATTAGGCGCCAAATCAAAGACTTCCTGTTAAAGTCTGCTTTGCAATACCCGGTCGTTCTGGTTCATGGCCCCAGGCAATCCGGGAAAACCACTCTTTGTCGCGATACATTCGCAGACAAACCCTACATATCTCTAGAAAATCCTGACACTAGGGAAAGAGCTTTGCTGGATCCCCGGGGGTTCTTCAAAAGTATCCCGAACGGGGCCATTCTTGATGAAATTCAAAATGTTCCCCATTTGCTATCCTATATGCAGCAGATTGTCGATGAATCAAATCAAAAGGGTCTGTTCATCATCACTAGCGGTAATAATTTTGCATTACAGCAAGCTGTGACTCAGACTCTTGCCGGTCGTGTCGCCGTGCTTAAACTGCTGCCTTTTTCCCTGGACGAAATCAAGGATCTGAACGCAAATGATTCCATCGACAGTCTTATTCTTTCTGGAGGGTACCCCCGCTATATAACAGAACGCCCAGACAGGTTCTTCTTTTACCAGAATTACATTTCAACCTATGTTGAGCGGGATGTTCGCCAAATTGTCAATATAAAGGATGCGGCTCTTTTTCATAGATTCCTTGTTCTTTGCGCTGGGCGAATCGGCTCCATATTGGATTACACTTCCCTTTCTAACGATTGCGGAATCAACGTTAGGACAGCGAAGGAATGGTTGTCGATTCTTGAGGCTTCGTTTATCGGCTTTACATTAAATCCGTGGTACATGAATAGGACTAAACGCTTGATAAAATCGCCCAAGTTCTATTTCTACGATACTGGGCTTGCATGTGCCTTGCTAGGAATTGCCGAGGAGTCGCAATTAAACCGCGATCCTTTGCGTGGCAATCTTTTTGAAAACCTTGTGATTCTTGAAAGAATGAAGCGTTCGTTTAATTGCGCGGAGCAGAAAAATTTCTGGTATTATAGAACCAGTGACGGCAAGGAAATTGACCTTGTTGAAGAAACTGGAAGGATCCTGACTCCTTTTGAAATAAAGTCTTCGGAAACTTTCAATTCGGAATTCGTCAAAAACTTTGGTGTTTTTGAAAAGGAATATCCCGAAATGTGTGGCGAAAAAACTGTGGTTTATGCAGGCCACGAAAGTTTTGAATTCAAGGGTGTTCTGGTCAAGAATTTTAGATAAAAGTTTGCATCTTGCGTGCACTTTCTGCATGACAGATTTTTTGTTGTGAGGCCATCTTTTTTTATTTTTGGATTTTTAAATTTTAAAGTTCCATGCGCATTCTTCAAATCAATAAACTTTTTAACAAGCTCGGTAAATTCCAGACAGCGCACCGCCGTGGAATTCTGGTTGCTGTCGTTCTTTTTACGTTGTTTGCCGCTGCGGGCATTCTGCGTTTTGAATTCAGCTTTACGAACGACGGCTGGTTTTTGGAAGGGGACAAGGCAAAAGTCAATGCCGAAAAGTTCCGCGAGCATTTTGGAAATGACGCAAGTGTCGTAATCCTTGTGACGGCTGAAAATGTGCGTGATTCTGCGGTGCTCGATATGCGGGATACGCTTTCTCGCTACATGTTGGCGAATATTCCCTTGGCAAAGGAAATTCACACCATTGAAAATTCGGCAGGAACGGAAGCCCTGGTGCATTTGAGCCTGGAACGATACAAAGACCCTGCAGAAGATGCTTCAAAAATTGGCCGTGCTGTTGCCGACCTTTTGGAACGTTCCGAGTTCATTTCTGAAAAATGGAATTTGAACGCCGGTGGCGAACCTTATTTGGAAGTTGCAAAGAATGATTCCACCATGCCACAGGCCGCAAAGTCTGTGGTTATTGGCGTGTTTATCATGGTGTTTTGCCTTGCGTTTTTTACACGCAACAAGTTCGGCGTGCTTGTCCCGTTTATGGCGACGGCTCTTGCCATGGCAAGCGTTTTTGGCATTTGCGGGTGGCTTGGTGTCAAGCCTGATTTTACGTTGTTTACGCTCCCCATGATGCTTGGCATGGCATTGAGCGTAGGGTATTCCATTCATTACATCAACAGCTTTAAGCAGGCTTATGCGCGCTTGAACAATCGTGATGAAGCCATTGTAGAAGCGGTCACAGAAACTGGCTGGCCTATTTTCTTTACGGTGGTGACGACTGTTGCCTCCATGCTTTCGTTCTTGTTTGTAGAAATGCCTGTGTTAAAAACCGTGGGCTCCATTTGCGCCGCCATGGTTTTTGCAGTTTACTTGTACGTGATAATTTTCGTGCCGATTCTGTTTAGCAATGGTACGCGAAAGGATTCTTGCAAGTTGCCGGAAACATGTGTGGGCGATTCAGAAGGGGAGGGTGCTGACTCTAAAAATTCCAGCGAAACCCGCATGGAAAAGTTCCTCGTAAAACTTGGTAAAAAATCCTTGAACTTGAAACTGCCCATTATAATTGTTGCTGTTGTGATTGCCATCGTAAGCGCAGTTGGTTGCACAAAACTCAAGGTGAACATGGAATATGTGGAAATGTTCGGGACCAAGTTGCCTTTTGTGGAACGCCTTGTAAAACTCATGGATTCTGAACTTGCGAACGTTTATTCCTACAACGTGATGGTGGATTTTGGCGAAGCCGACGTCTTCAAGAATCCAGAAAACTTTGCCGCCCTAGATAGTGCTTCTAACGATTTGTCTAGGCTTCCGCTCACGAAATTTTCTGAGGGCAAGGCTCGTGTAATGCTTGGCGGAATTACAGATGATTTCAGCATGGCCTACATTCACGTGGAACTGAAGGAATGGAATTCCAAGCAGGTGAATATTGATATTGACAGTGCGAAGACGCTTGTCAAGCGCCATTTCCCAAAAGCGGATGTCGGCATTGAAGGTTATGCCGTAGAGCAGTCTTCCATGAACAATAAGCTTGTGGAAGGCGAAATCAAGTCCGTGGGGATTTCATTCGTTGTAATCGCTTTGCTTTTGATCATTTCTTTCATGAGCTTAAAGACAGGCCTTA
Organism: Fibrobacter sp. UBA1765; assembly: GCA_002314675.1. Taxonomy (GTDB): domain Bacteria; phylum Fibrobacterota; class Fibrobacteria; order Fibrobacterales; family Fibrobacteraceae; genus UBA1765. Next base: position 4,732 of record DCGZ01000007.1, read on the forward strand.
TCGGCATGATCCCGAACGTTGCCCCGATCCTTGTTATTGGCGGAGTTATGGGAATCTGTGGCTTTAGCATGGACATGATGACCATGATGGTAATGCCCATGGCGCTGGGCATTGCCGTGGATGACACGATCCACTTTGTGAACCATTCCAAACTTTGTTTTGAACGTTCCGGCAACTACCGCGAATCTGTACTTGCAACTTTCAGGGAAGTGGGCAAGAGCATGGTAAGCACCACGGCGATTCTTTGCATGATGTTTGTTGCCTACATGGTTAGCCCCGTGACAATCTTCTTTAGGGTTGGCTTTATGGCAAGTGTCGGCCTTGTAACGGCGCTCGTTGCGGACTTTACCATTACGCCTGTATTGATTATGCTTGCAAAGCCCTTTGGCAAAGAAAGAGCTAGCTAAAATTTTCAACAATCATTTTTGGCGTATGAATTAAACTTTTTTTTGTATTGTACTTTGTCATTAGTGTTTGCAAACTAGCATAAAATAAGGTGCTTAAACAAGGTCTTTTTTATAGGGCAATAGCTAAATAGCTAAATTGCTACGCCTCTAGCAAAGATTTTGCAGACAATGCTGAATTATGTGTATGAAAAAACTTGAAGACTATATCGTAAGTGTTCCGGATTTTCCTAAGCCGGGTATTTTGTTTCGTGACGTTACCGGGATTCTGGATGAACCGGAAGCTTTGAAATTGACTCTGGATTCCTTGAACGAAACTATCAAGAATACGGAATTTGATTTGGTGGCAGGCCTTGAAGCACGAGGTTTTTTGTTCGGCGTTCCTATGGCAGCCCATTATAATAAGGCATTCGTTCCCGTTCGCAAGAAGGGTAAGCTCCCTCGCGCTACTGTATCTCAAAGTTACGATCTGGAATATGGCCAAGCAACCATCGAAATACACAAGGATTCCATTAAAGCTGGCCAAAAGGTGATTATCGTAGACGATTTGCTTGCTACAGGAGGCACCGCTGAAGCTGCGATCAAGCTGGTGGAATCCTTAGGTGGTATAGTGGCAAAAATCCTTTTTGTCATTGAGCTTGACGACCTCGGCGGTCGTGAAAGGCTGAAAGGGTACAATGTTGAAAGCCTGACTCATTTTCCAGGGCATTAAGAAATCCTATGTTAGATCGACTTTTTAAACTTTCTGAAAATCAGACTACAATTCGCACCGAAATGGTGGCTGGTCTTACCACTTTTATGACCATGGCCTATATCTTGGCGGTAAACCCTGAAATTCTTTCTGCTTCCGGTATGCCCAGGGGAGGCGTTTTTCTTGCCACCGTGATTGCTGCTGCTCTCGGTTCCATTTTGATGGCCTTTTTTAGCAACTACCCCTTTGTGCTGGCTCCAGGACTAGGCTTGAATGCTTTCTTTAGCTACACAGTGGTACTTTCCATGGGTTATAGTTGGCAGTTCGCCTTGCTGGCTGTGTTTGCTGAAGGTCTGGTTTTTCTAGCGCTTTCGTTGACGCCTATTCGAAAAGCAATTTTTAATAGTATTCCACTTTCTATAAAGACAGCCGTAGCAGTCGGTATTGGTTTGTTTATTACCTTCATTGCTCTCCAGGGGGCTAAGGTGGTGGTGAATCATGACGTCACCTTGGTGGGAATGATCAACTTCCACAATTCCGATTTCCACACTACGGGCATTTGGGCCTTGTTAGCTTTGGTGGGAACCATCATTACCGCTGTAATGGTTGTAAAAAAAATACAGGCAGCCATTCTCCTTGGAATTTTTGCCACTTGGTTCCTGGGAATTATTTGCGAATTGCTGGGCATCTATGTACCCAATTCAGAAACAGGGTTCTACTCTATTGTTCCTCAGTTCAGCAGCTACTTTAACAACTTGGGAAATATTTTCTCTGAATTTGGTTCAACTTTCGGAGCTTTATTCAATTCCAGTTCATGGATTCATACTCAGGGTGGCTCCGTAGTGGGCCAGGGATGGTCTTTGATTACATCCCTGGATTTTTTTGTGGTCATGTTTGCGTTCTTCTTCGTAGACTTATTTGATACTCTGGGAACTTTAATCGGGGTTTCCATGAAGGGCGGATTCCTAAAAAATGGCCAGCTTCCCCGTATTAACGGAGCTTTGTATGCAGATTCTATTGCTACTGCAGCCGGTGCTGTTCTAGGAACCTCGACTACCACTACTTATGTAGAAAGTGCTTCTGGTGTGGCCTCTGGCGGACGTACCGGTCTTACGGCTATTTCTGCTGCTGGTCTGTTCCTTGCCTCCATTATCTTTGCCCCAATCTTCTTAGCCATTCCAAGTTTTGCAACGGCCCCGGCCTTGATTATTGTGGGCTTCTACATGGTTAGTTCCGTGGTTGGAATTGACTTTCGCAGTTTGGACGAAGCAATTCCCGCTTTTATCTGCATCGCCTCAATGCCTCTCACTTACTCCATTTCTGATGGTGTGATGTTTGGCATTATCAGCTACACAGTCATCAATATGTGTACCGGCAAGATTAAGCGAGTTCATTGGGTAATGATGGTATTGACGGTGGTGTTTGTTTTGAAATATGCCTTGATGTAAAAAAAGTTCATCAACAAAGTATAAAAGAAGGCGGCTCGGAAGAGTCGCCTTGTCTATTGAAAATCTACGGTAATCTTGTATTTGATGCGCCTGTGCTTGCCGCTTCCTGTTGAACCTTCGTTCTTGTAGGTTACAACGATTTCTTGAACGCTCCCGTCAGAAAGTTTGGCGTTGCCAAAATAGGTGTCGTGTTCATTTCTGGAAATGTTGACGCTAGTGCATTTTACAGGTTCAGTTTTCAAAATCTTTTTATTGATTGTTGACTTCGCTTCGCCTTCAATCCAGTCGTAGCCATCGGTTGTTATTGGCCCGATAATTGCAGCCAAAAATCCGATACTTACTATTGCTATTCCCGTAGCTTCAAGAGACTCCTTGTTTGAATCGTTCTTGGATCCCCGAAAGTAATGGGTGCACCTTTTGAAAATTATTGCAAATGCGCCAAGTAGTACGATTGTCGAAATGTATCCGCCGAAAGTGCTTATGAGAAAAAAATCAACGAATAGGTAGCTCCACAGAAACCTTGCGCTGATGGCGATTACGACAAAGCAAATTATTGGCACTATAAGAGCTTTCAAAGGGTTGTCTTGGAGCGTTGAACAACTGTTTCTTGCGTCAAGAAAGCTTTGGGCGTCAATGCTTGAAATAATCTTGTTCCCGTTGCAAGTTGAGCAAACTTTTCCGCTTTCTACGGTTCCTTGGGCGTTGCAGTCCGGACAATCAACAAGGTAAATGGTTCCAGTACCGTTACAGATTTCGCATTTTCTGCGTCTGTAGTTCTTGCCTGTTCCGTTGCATACGCCGCATGGATTGCTGTCGCGAATTTCAAGTTTTAGATTTTCTGAGGATGCCTTGCCAGAAAGCTTTTTACCGCAGCGGTTGCAAACTGTAGCTTCTTCACGATTTAGTTTTCCACAATGTTTGCAAAAAGGCATAGTTACTCCGTTTTGGTCAATTTTATGAAGAATAAACTCTTGTGATGTCCGAAAACTATCAACCTCAATGGAACATAGAAAATATTGCGTCGTGAATTTGTTGCGTTCCCCAAAGAACATGAAAAAATTACAATTTCTGTCTTCTGTTTTCTGAAAAAACATTTGTTTATAGCAATATCTTGCATCTTGTATCTGCTTCTTGCATCTGATAAAAAGCTACATTTACGCACATGACCGAACAGCAGATTTTAAAGGCTCTCGAAGCCGTTGTTGATCCTGATTTTCATAAAAATATTGTGGAACTGGGCTTTGTCCAGAACCTTGTGATTTCTGAAGAAAACGAAGTTACCTTTGACCTTGTGCTCACGACTCCGGCTTGCCCGATCAGGGACAAGTTCAAGGACCAGTGCGAAACCATTATTCGTTCCCTTGGGGCAAAGTCCGTTGAAGTGACGATTTCGGCTCGTGCAGGCCGAGTTGAAAGTGCCGACGAAAATCGCGTATCGTTCCTTGGCAATGTGCAGCACATTGTTGCCGTTGCAAGTGGCAAGGGCGGCGTTGGCAAGTCTACGGTGACTGCGAACCTCGCCGTGGCTCTCAGCCTTTCCGGTGCCCGCGTCGGTATTTTGGATGCCGACATTTACGGCCCTTCGATGGGTGTGATGTTTGGCATTGACCGCGCCCCCGTTGTTCACGAAGACAAGACCATTTCTCCGGTGTATGCAAAGGGCGGCATTGAAATTGTTTCGATGTCCATGTTCGCTGATTCCGACAAGGCTACAATTTGGCGCGGCCCGATGGCAAGCCAGATGATCAAGAACTTTTTGCATTGCGTTCGCTGGGGCGAACTGGATTACTTGCTTATCGACTTTCCTCCTGGAACAGGCGACATCCAGCTCACGCTTACGCAGGAATGCCCGCTCGCAGGTGCCGTTGTCGTAACGACTCCGCAGGAAGTCGCCTTGGCCGATTGCCGCAAGGGGCTTTCCATGTTTGATTCCGTTGGAGTGCCTGTGCTCGGCGTTGTCGAAAACATGAGCTACTTTATTTGCGACGAATGTAACAAGGCCCACTACATTTTCCCGCAGGGCGGTGGCGAAAGCATTTCTAAAACATACGGCGTTCCTCTCCTTGGAAAAGTGCCTCTCGAAGCTTCTCTTGCAAGTTGCGGAGACAATGGAATCCCGGGAGTCCTTTACAACCCGAACAGCGTTTCTGCGCAGGTCTTTACCGAAGTTGCAGAACAGGCTGTCCGTAAGATCGCCGTGTTCGATGAAATGAAAAAGGATACACTCCCTAAGTTTAAGTATGACTGGGAAGAACTTTCCGTGGAGGCTTTGTAATGGATCAGATGGTTATGCCTAAAAAGTTCTTCAAGACGCCGGACGGCAAGCTTGGCGTTGTGTGGAATGATGATTCCCGTATGGCCTATGGCCTTAAGGCTTTGCGCTGCGCTTGCCCTTGTGCCGCCTGTGTAGATGAACATACCGGTGAAAAGCTTTTGGACCCGAGTACCGTTCCGGAAAATATAGAGCTTAAGTCTATTATGTCTATTGGCCGTTATGCGATTGGTTGCGTTTGGTCCGATGGCCATATGTCGGGAATTTACCCGTATTCCTACTTGAAGCGTTTGACGGATTTGAAATAAAAAGCCATATTTGGGGGCGAAATTTAAAAAGCCAAATAATGCGAGCTTTTGAAATAGTGTTTTGTTGTGGAAATTTATAGAGCAGGTTTTGTAAAATGAGTGATTTTAATGAAGCTCTTTACTTTCGTGATTTGAATCGGCATCCGACTCTTACACCGGAAGAAGAAACTGCGCTCTTACAGATTATCAAGGATAAGTCCGGTTCTGAAGATGTTCGCAAGCTTGCCATGCAGCGCTTGATCCAGGGCAATCTTCGCTTTGTTGTTAGTGTTGCCCGTAAGTATCAGGGCCGCGGCCTTACCTTGCTCGATTTGATTAACGAAGGGAACCTGGGCCTTTACAAGGCTGCAAAGCGTTTTGACTTGGACAAGGATGTCAAGTTCATCTCTTACGCTGTCTGGTGGATTCGCCAATCCATTCAGAAGGCTCTTTTTGAACAGGTCGGCTCTGTACGCATTCCGCCAAACAAGCTTGCCCTTGTGACTAAGTTCCGTAGAGCCTTGCAGTTGAACAATGGCGACTACGATAAGACCATGTCTATGGATGAATTCGCTGCTTGCGAACGGGACATTGTCGAAGTCATGGAAAAGATCGTTGACATTTCCCTGGATGCTCCGATCGGCGAAGATTCTGCCGGTGGCGATTCCGTAAGCACCTTGATGGATGTGCTCGGTTCTAACGGCAACCAGGATTCTGAGCTTGAAGAAAACGAACGCAAAAAGCTTATCCAGGAAACGCTTGCTTCGCTGCCTAAGCGTGAAGAAGAAATTCTTAGAATGTTCTACGGTCTTGATTCTACCGAAGATACGACTCTCCGTGATATTGGCGAAGACTTGAAGCTTAGCCGTGAACGTGTTCGCCAGATCAAGAACAAGACGCTTCGTAAATTGCAGAAGAGTAAGGAACAGCGCGAAAAACTGGGCGATTATTTGAACGGCTAGTTTAAGGATTGTTGATGGCTGCCAATAGCTTTGCCAAAAAACTTGTTTATGCTTATTTGATTTTGTGCGGACTGGGGGCGCTGGCTCTTGCCGGATTTCAGGCTTATAAGCATTTTGGCCCCGCCCGGATTCATGTAGAAGTTGTGCCGTATGGCCTTGCTGCCGGTACGGAACTTTCTCGTGGTGACGCTCCAAATTTTGATGAAGAATTTTTGAAGCTGCCTTATTCGACGCGGGATGAATTCAAGCGTGCCGAAAACTTGGCCGATAACGGGAACGCTCTACAGGCCCTTGAAATTTTTGATGCCATTGCATTGACTTACCCGAACCTGGAAAAGGCAAGGTTTCAATCTATGGTTGCCTTGCTTAGCATGGATTCCCTGACGGATATGCAGCGAGTGCGCTTGACGGCCCTTGTAGAAAGCATGCGTCACCACTATGCGAATACCTCGATGGTTGCCTACCTTGATAGCCGTGATGCAGCCAAGACTGGAAGTTATTCTGCCGCCCTTGAATTTGCGCGCATTGCAAGCAACAAGGCTCCAGCGACACTTGCGTTCAGACTTTGGTATGGTGAATTGCTTTATGCAGAAAAACAGTATGCTAGCGCTGCCGAAGAAGCAAAGGCTTCGATTAGTCTTTCGCTGGGTTCTTCTGAAAAGGCATATTCATTGCTTGCGGACGTGTTCCACAATTTGGGCCAGCTCGATAGCTGCGGCGCAGTCGTTGAATATGCGCTTACAAAATTCCCGATGTCGCCAAGGCTTATGCTTTTGCAGGGTTATCTTGAAGAATACCGCGGTCGCTTTGATTCTGCTGAGCGTATTTATCAGCGCATAAAGACTTTGAATCCAAAGTTCAAGGGCGCTGCAGAAGCTCTTGCAACCCTTGGCGGTAAGACTCCTCCCGGTAACGGCATCGGTGTTTCTGGAACTCCTGCCGACCGTGCTCGTGTCGCATGCGATATTCTTGAACCGCTCGTGCAACAGTATCCAGATAACTTGCCTTTGAAGGAAGCTCTTGGTCGTGCGTACCTGAAGGGTCGTAACTTTGACCTTGCAAAGCTCATGTTCGAAGACATCAAGAACAAGGATCCTGAATATCCAGATATCCAGTTGCGACTCCAGGAAGCTTCTACGGTCCGTACGATTGTAGAAAATCAGAGCTCTGGCCTGGCCGATGATTTGAACCGAGTTATGGACAGTCTCCGTACAGCAAGTGTTCCGACATCTACCCATGACTTTAGCACGAAGCTTGGTCACTATCTAGTTCGCTATGGGGCGACATCGAAGGAATTCTTTAAGAAGTACGATGCGTCGAACTTCAAGAAGATTGATAACAATGTTTGGCAGGAATCCTTTGAAGACGGCAGCTATGTTCATACATACACGGTTTTGTTCGATTCGAAAAGCCGCTTTTACGGTGTGCATGTAAAGGTTGTCGATAATTCTCAAAATGGTCGTGAGCATGGCCGCGCCCCGGAAGTCTTTACAAGGCACTTACAGCAGAATTCCCGAATTTCTGGAGTCGGTTCAGCGACTGGAGAAACCGATTGTGACGATGGCGTTGTTCTTGACGCTGCTGTATGGGATACCCAGGATAACTTTGAAATCCTTGCTCGCTACGTGGGCACTCCTGCTGAAATTCGCATGGTCCGTTTTGACAAGAAGTTCTTGCCAATGGGACTTAAGCTCTGCGATTACGTCAGTTATTTGAACATGTATTAATGACGCGTGGCTCGATTTGTAGTCTGTAGGCTGTAGGCTGTCGGCAGAAATGTAGCTTACCGAGTCATGGCGAGCGAAGCGCGGCCATCCAGGAATCGTGATGAGGTACGCACCTTCGGTGCTTGAGG
>DCGZ01000063.1 GCA_002314675.1 Fibrobacter sp. UBA1765
CCGAAGGTGCGTACCTAATTTCTGGTTCCTGACTCCTGTATTCTGTTCTCTGTACTCTGTCTTCTGTATTCTGATTTTCTAACTTTGTGCCGTGATTTTACTTGTTGCAGAAAAGCCTTCCGTTGCAAACCAACATTACAAGCCAATGCTAGAACGCCTTGAAGGCGAGCATTTTGCGCAGGGCGATGGTTGCCTCATAGGAAAGAACCATTGCATTACATGGTGCGTAGGTCACCTGATAACGCTTGCACCAATGGACCAGTATCAAGGCATGGAAGGCCCCTGGAAACTTTCAAACTTGCCTTTGCTACCAGACAAGTTCAAGCTCATGGCCATTGAAAGCACACAAAAGCAACTTGGCGTTGTTCAAAGCATGATGGCAAAGGCAGACGTTTTGGTAAACGGCGCCGACGCCGGCCGTGAAGGTAACTTGATATTTGATCTTGTACTTGACTTTACCCCGGAATTCAAGAAGAAGACAATCAAGCGCTTGTGGGTCAACAGCTACGTTGCAAAAGACCTTGACAAGGCATGGAAAAACCTTGAAGACGCAAACGATCGAGTAAACTTGAGCTATGCGGCAAGACTTCGCCAAAGAGCAGACTGGATGGTAGGCTTGAACGCAACTCGAGCATACACGCTCACTGCAGGACGCGGCAAAACCATTTCTGTAGGGCGAGTACAGACCCCGACGCTAAACCTTGTCGTTGAACGCGATACCATTGTAGAGCAGTTCAAGGAATTGTTCTATTACAGCGTCGTTGGTACTTGGAAAGGCTACCAGGCGCAGCTTTTAAGGGAATCAAAGGACGAAAAGAAAAAGACAGAAGACGATAGCAACAACCTGAAAGTTGCAGTCTTTGAAACCGAAGCTCCTGCACAAGCTGTAATCGACAAATGCAACCCTCCAGAAAATTCCGTTATCGATAATATAAATACGCAGCAAAAAAAGCAGTTCCCGTCAAAGCCTTTCGACTTGACTGAACTGCAAAAAGAGGGCAACAAGCGTTTTAAATACAGTGCTCAGCAGGTTCTTGATTGTGCACAGAACCTGTACGAAAAAAAGCTGCTAACCTACCCGCGTACAGACTCGCAGTATTTGCCAGATACAATGAAGCAAGAAGCATACGCGCTTGCCCAAAAGCTTGCAACGCCTGCACAAGCTTCGCAAATGCGAGCCCAATCCGAAAACTTCGTATTCATCAATTCCAGTAAGGTTACAGACCATTTTGCAATAATCCCGACTGGCGAAGTTCCTAATGGACTCCCAGAAATGGAGCAAAGGATTTATGACCTCGCTCTTGAACGCTTTGTAACGGCATGGTTAAAGCCATACGTCTGGAGCGAAATGGAAGTGACGCTCAAATGCCCAGAAGATAGCGATCCAGAAGTATTCCGTTTAAAGCTCAAGAAAAATGAAGACCTTGGTTTCCGTTCGCTTGTAAAGGAAGAAAGCGGCAAACGAAAGACGAAGGACGAGAAACGAAAGTCAAAAGATTCGGAAGCCTCGGAATCTAAGGAAGACGACGATATCACAAACATCGTTGAAAGTTTCCCGGAATGGGCACAAGGCGACAAGGCCCCATTTGAAAGTCTAGAACTGCAAAAGAAAAAGAAATCAAAACCAAAGTACTTTACCGAAGCAACGCTCCTAGCCGCTATGAAAACTGCGGGCAAGCAAATCGAAAACGAAGAACTTGCCGAAGCCATGAAGGAACGAGGTCTTGGAACTCCAGCAACGCAGGCTGGCATTATCGAAACACTAAAGAAGCGCGGTTTCATTGAGGCACAAAAGAACTATCTGGTAAGTACACCTCGTGGCCGTGAAGTCATTTCATTAATGGATTCGCGTGTAAAGTCTCCTGAAATGACTGGCGAATGGGAATACAAGCTTTCGCAAGTTGAAAAAGGTGCGTTAGAACCAGTACAATTTAGAGACGGCATCGTTGAATACGTAAAACAGCTTTTTGAAGAATTGAAAAACCGTTACGGGAACCAATTCGAAAGAGAAACTGTAACGGAGCCAATTGCATGCCCTAAGTGCAAGGCTCCGCTAGAAATAGCACCATGGGGTTATGTTTGCAAGAATGGAACCTGCGGTTTCAAGGCAGGGCACACAATTGCCGGGCGCACTCTCAGCCACACCGAGATGAAGCAACTCCTTGAAACAGGCAAGTCCAATTTGCTTTCTGGTTTCATAAACAAAAAAGGAACCACCTTCAGCGCTGAACTTGCATTGCACGAAGACTTTAACATCGGCTTTGAATTCAGCGAAGAGGCACGCGAAAAAAGGCCGACCGAATTCAAGTGTCCAAAGTGCGGCAAGCCAATCCTTGATATTGGCAACCGCTTGATTTGTGAGGACGCTATTGAAAACGCTGAAAATAGCGAAGCGCCTCATTGCGATTTTACATTCTTTAAAACAATCGCCGGACGACTGCTTTCTGCAGAAGAAATTGCAGAACTCTTTGCAAACGGCACTACAGCTGTACTTAACGGATTCAAGAACAAGAAAGGCCAGGAATTCAAGGCAAAAGTCATTTGGGATGAAAACCACCGTGCAGGCTTTGCCTTTGAAAATGACGGTACGTTCCATGGTACAGAAACAAAGTACAAGTGTCCGCTTTGCAAGCATACCCTTGAAGAAAACAAGAATGCCATTTTCTGCACAGGCTCAAATGCAGGCACTCCTTGCAAGTTTACGCTCTTTAAAACGGTAGCTGGAAAAAAGCTCCGTGTTGCAGACATCAAGGCTCTTTTAAACGGCGAAAAGACAGAGCTCATTACAGGCTTCAAGAGCAAGAAGGGCGATAACTTTGACGCATTCCTCAAAATGAATGAAGACGGCAGAGTCGGTTTTGAATTTTTGCAAAGAGACCTCCCCTGCCCTAATTGTTCAAATCAAATGCGATTCCATACAGGGACCGACGCAAACGGCAATAACCTTGCTGCATACAATTGCAGAGAATGCGGATTTAGGATTCCAAAGGTGTTCTACCAGCGTGAATTTAGCGACGCGGAAGTTGAAGAATTGCTAAAGAACAAGTTCACGCCTGTTCTTGAAAAATTCAAAAAGAACGACACGGTTTTCCGTGCCGCCCTTGAAATTCGTGACGGAAAGCTTGCGTTCAACAAGCTGACTGTTGAAGTGATTAAATAAAAACATTTACAAAAAAGCGCCGGGTTAACCGACGCTTTTTTAAACTTTTAAAGTAACGTTAAATTACTTCTTGCATTCGCAGAGAGCCTTGTAACCAAAGCCACCGATAACGCCGCCAAGGATCGGGGCAACCCAGAAGAGCCAGAGCTGCTTGATAGCCATGCCACCAACGAATACTGCAACTGCAGTAGAACGAGCCGGGTTAACGGAAGTGTTTGTTACAGGAATGCTAACGAGGTGAATGAGTGTCAAGCAAAGACCGATTGCGATTGGAGCAAAGCCTGCTGGAGCACGACCGTCGGTTGCACCCATGATCACGAACAAGAAGATTGCCGTAAGAACAACTTCAATGAGGAATGCAGGAAGAATGCCAGTAGCCTTGCCACCGAATGCATTCAAGCCGTTTGTAAGGGAATCAGACCAGCCGTTAGTTGCAAATGCGCCGATGCCAGCATTTGTAAGGTCCGGGCAAGCGATTACATAAAGAACTGCAGCAGCAATGATACCGCCGATAACCTGTGCTATAATGTATGCCGGAGCTTCCTTAGCCGGGAAACGACCACCAGCGACCTGACCAAGGGTAACAGCCGGGTTCAAGTGGCAACCAGAAACGTGACCAAGGGCATAAGCCATAGTCAAAACGGTAAGGCCGAAAGCAAGGGAAACGCCAACGTAGCCGATACCAGTGTTAGGAACGCCGCAAGCGAGAACTGCAGAACCGCAGCCGCCAAAAACGAGCCAGAATGTACCAATTGCTTCGGCAATTGCACGAGTAGAAAGCTTCATAATTATCTCCTTGTTTGAAGTCAAGACAAATGTAGTAATTTAGGTGTTGATTTCTAATCATTTTTTTATTACGAAATTAATCAGCCGATTTTACCTAACACAAAGAACCCCGAAAGATGAACTTTCGGGGTTCTACAAAATCACCAATACTATCTATTAGATAGAAGCAAGGAACTTGTTAGCCTTGGAAACGACTTCCGGCTTGTCACCGTAAATCTTCAAGAGCTTTTCGGCAGTTGCCTTGGCCTTGTCGTTCTGATTCAAAGCATTGTAGACAAGAGCAAGTTTCCAATAAGCATCGGCAACGGTCGGTGCAAGGTCAGCGGCCTCATCCTTCTGGTAGCGAGCCTTCAAGTCACCGGTACGCTTGCCAAACTTGGAAATGAATGCTTCGAGCTGCTTTGCCGCGTTTGCGTAATCCTTCTTTTCAATGGAAACAGCTGCTTCGCCATGGAGTGCTGCAGAAAGAATCAAGTCAGCAGAACCTGCATTGGCAGACGCAACCTTGAAAAGAGCTCCAGCGCCATCGTAATCCTTGTTGCGGAACTTGATGTTACCGGCAAGGAGGGAGGCCTTTGCAAGGGAAAGCCCCTTAAGGGAGTTGGAGTTGATCTGGCTTTCCAATTCCTGGAGAGCGGCAACATCGTTACCAGAATATACAAGTGTCATGCCCTGACCAAGAACAGCTGCTTCAGCCTGGGCTGCAGCCTTTGCGTGTTCCTTGTACTGGGTAACGCCAGTCACAATAGCAACAATTACAACGAGCACAACGAGAATCTTTGTGCCATGATCCTTGAAGAATGCCTTCAATTCACCCTGTTGTTCAGCCATAATATATCCTTTAATTAAGGGCAAGAACGCCCCGTAGTTTAAATTTCAAAGCCAAAGATAGTAAAACAGAGGACAGAAAACAGAAAACAGAAAACAGAGAAAGGTTTATTTCAGTGTTTCTGGTGTCTTTTTTTGCCTTGAACACTCTCGATTAGGTCAGAAATGTTCCTTATTTTGCCTTCTTCATGATCTGCTTGAGCATAGAATTCATCTTGCCAATCTGTACAGGAGCGGCAGGACGGTTATTCTGAGGCTTAGCACCGTTTCCAGCAATCTTTGCCTTGAGGTCAGCAATTGTAGCATGCCCCTGAAGGCCGCGATTGTTATCACGACGGTTATCGAACTTGCCATTACCGCGCGGACCATTACCACGAACACCGCGTGGAGCATTTTCACCGGCACCGGCAACGCCATTTTCAACAGATTCACGCTTCATGGAAAGGCTAATGCGCTTGAGGGCGGCATCTACAGCGAGAACGCGAACACGAACAACATCACCAACAGTGAGTTCAGTCTTTGCATCCTGAACGAACTTGGTATCGCTGATTTCAGAAACGTGAACAAGGCCATCCTGATGAACGCCAATGTCTACGAATGCGCCGAAGTTAGCAACATTCGTTACAACGCCTTCCATCCAGCTGCCAGTAATCAAGTCATTGATAGTCTGGATCTTGTCGTCGAACTTTGCGTAGCGGAATTCCTTACGAGGGTCGCGGCTCGGCTTTGCAAGTTCAGAGACAATGTCTTCAAGAGTGTTCTTACCGACTTCGTCAGAAAGGAATTCAGTAACATCGATACCCTTGACAACGGTTGCATTGCCAACAAGTTCTGCAACCGGAAGGCCAGCCTTTGCTGCAATCTTCTCTACAAGGGCATAGTTTTCCGGGTGAACGGCACTATCGTCAAGCGGGTTTTCTGCGCCAGGAATGCGCATAAAGCCTGCAGCCTGTTCAAAAGCCTTAGGACCAAGGCCCTTAACATTCAAAAGGTCATTACGGCTCTTGAAGGCGCCGTTTTCATCACGATGCTTTACGATGTTTTCAGAAATTGTCTTGGAAAGGCCTGCTACATAGCCAAGGAGCGGGGCACTTGCGCTGTTCACATCGACACCGACCATGTTCACGCAGCTTTCCACGACTTCATCAAGGCGCTTCTGGAGTTCACGCTGGTTCACATCGTGCTGGTACTGGCCAACGCCAATGGACTTCGGGTCAACCTTGACAAGTTCTGCAAGAGGATCCTGCAAGCGACGGCCAATGGAAATTGCGCCACGGGTAGTAACGTCTTCGTTCGGGAATTCTTCGATAGCGATCATGCTAGCACTGTAGACGGAAGCGCCAGCTTCGCTCACGATAACGCGTGCCGGAACCTTGCTACCATACTTGATAGCCATGTCTGCGCAGAATGCATCAGTTTCACGGCTTGCAGTACCGTTACCGATTGCAATAAGATCGATATTGTACTTTTCGATAAGTTCCATCAAGTACTTCATGGAGCCAGCCTTGTCGTTCCAAGGTTCATGCGGCTTGATAATGCCGTGGTCCATGAACTTGCCGTTTACGTCAAGAACTGCAACCTTGCAGCCTGTACGGAAGCCCGGGTCGAGGGCAAGAACCGACTTGTGACCTGCTGGAGGAGCAAGCAAAACGTCTTGAAGGTTCTTGGAGAATACCTTGAAAGCTTCTTCTTCGGCAGCGTCCTTCGCAAGAAGGCGCACTTCGCTTTCCATGCTTGGCTTGAGCAAACGTTCCCAGGCATCCTGGCACATCTTTGCAAGGCAGTCGTCAAATACGGAATGGTTTGTAATAACCTTGCTCTTCAAATAGCCGACCATCGCTTCGTCCGGCATTTCCATGGAAAGGCGAAGAACCTTTTCCTTTTCGCCACGACGGAGAGCAAGCATACGGTGGCTTGGAATCTTGGAAACAGGTTCAGAGAAGTCGTAGTAGTTCTTGAACTTTGTTTCCTGGTTTTCAAAGTCCTTCTTGACCTTAGAAACCATGACACCATCGCGTTCTACAGAAGCACGCAAGAACTGACGGTATTCAGCGTTGTCGGCAACCATTTCTGCCAGAATGTCGCAAGCACCAGCAATCGCAGCCTTCGGGTCCATAAGGCCCTTGTCCGGAGAAAGGAATGCCATAGCGATAACTTCAGGAGCGTTGTCCTGTTCTTCTTGCTTTGCAATAATCTGGGCAAGAGGTTCAAGGCCAAGTTCCTTTGCAATTGTTGCACGGGTACGCTTCTTTGGCTTGTACGGAGCATAAATATCTTCAAGCTTTGTCTTATCCTGGCAGGATTCGATCTGGCTCTTGAGTTCCGGAGTAAGCTTACCCTGTTCTTCAATACTCTTGAGGATTGTTTCCTTGCGGTCTACAAGTTCCTGCAAGTATTCACGCTTATGCTGAATGTCACGAAGTTCAATTTCGTTCAATGTACCAGTCTGGTCCTTACGGTAACGAGCGATGAACGGCACAGTACCACCCTGGTCCATAAGTTCAAGTGCCTTAGAAACACGCCATACTTCCAAACTGAGTTCTGCAGCAATCGCAGCGGCAAAATCCATATTATTAACCTTCCTATAACAATTTGAAACTACACAAGGGCCTAGGGTTTAGGGTCTAGGGCATAGACTCGCAATATTCCATTCCCAAATGCAGCCATTCTTTAAAGTCGTTTCCGACTCCTTAGCCGGAACGCGCGCAAATGTAATAAAATTCAAAGTACAAATTTTGTCATTTGCAAACAAAGTCTGTAAATAAAAATTAGTATACTTTTGTGCAGTATATTTTAATTAGAATCTGCTTCCGAAGGCGCAGCCTCTACGTTTTCGACCTGTGGCTTCTCTACCGAGAACAGGGAATCGTAAAAATTCGGAGCAAAAATCTTTAAGTAGCCCTGCGCAAAAACCACAATCACGATTGCCGGCAGAATCCACTTGATATAGAAGCGAACAATACGGGCAGACGGGAACTTGATGCCCTTGCCAGTATTTGCTTCCTGGTAGAACTTTTCTTGCCCCCAGCCAAAACGATGGTTGCAGAACAATACAATAAAGAGCGAACCAAGCGGCAAAATCGTGTTAGACACAAGGAAGTCTTCCAGGTCAAGAACGCAAGTGCCTTCGCCAAGCGGCTGGAATCCACTTAAAACATTAAAGCCTAGAGCGCACGGAAGCGAAAGAAGAATAATCGCCAAAATGTTCCAGCCAACAACCTTCTTACGCTTGTACCCCTTAAGGTCCATCCAGAAGGAACAAATGTTTTCGAACACGGCAATAAGAGTTGAAAGAGCAGCAAAGCTAAGGAAAAGGAAGAACGCTGCGCCGCAAACCCTACCGGCAGGCATCTGCGAGAACACATTCGGGAGTGTTACAAACACAAGACCAGGACCAGCGCCGGGTTCAACGCCAAATGCAAAGCAGCTAGGAATAATGATAAGGCCAGCAAGCAGGGCAACAACCGTATCAAGAACACAAATATTTACAGCTTCCTTGACAAGGGAATGTTTCTTATTGATATAGCTTCCAAGAATAGTCATGGAACCGATACCGATGCTAAGGGTAAAGAAAGCCTGACCGAGAGCAGCAAAAACAACTTCTGCAAAGCCTTTTTCTGCAAGCCTGCTAAAGTCTGGCAGCAGGTAGAAACTAAGGCCAGCTTCTGCGCCCGGGAGCGTGATTGCACGAATAGCAAGCACAACCATGATTACAAACAAAAGCGACATCATCCACTTGGTAACGCGTTCCACGCCTTTTTGAAGGCCAAGCGAAACCACACCAAGACCGACAAGGGTAGCAACGATCATCCAGCCGCACTGAATACCCGGGTTGCCAAGCATCGCTCCAAAGGCTTCGCCAACTTCTGCAGGAGTCTTGTCGTGAAGATCGCCGACAAAGGTCATTCGGAAGAAGTAATAGAACATCCAGCCACTGACGGTCGTGTAGAACATCATCAACAGGTAGTTACCGATAATCATCGGAACTTTTGCATAATGGCTTTTTGTGCCAACAGGTTCCAAAGTTTCAAAGCTTCTTGCAATGCCGCGCTTACTTGCACGGCCAATGGAAAACTCGGCAATCAATACAGGGAGTCCAAGCACAAGCAAAAAGAACAGGTAAATAAGAACAAAGGCGGCTCCACCGTACTGACCTGTAA
>DCGZ01000036.1 GCA_002314675.1 Fibrobacter sp. UBA1765
TGGTGAATTCCCAGTCCGGCGTTTTGCCCTACGATGACATTGATTCCTTGATTTGGTACCAGGCAAGTACCTTGGGCAAGGAGGGAGCCTTGGTCAAATCCGTTGGCGCTATGGGCCTAACGAAAAATGATGGCTGGGGCGAAGTCATCGCCGGCAAGCCCGAAGTGGATACCGATAAGGATGGCATGCCTGACTACTTTGAAGGAGCCGTGGGCTTTAACGCAAACAAGGATGATGCCATGGTCATCGGTAGCGATGGTTATGCCAACATCGAAAAGTACATCAACTGGCTTGGGGCTATGCACACCCGCGTGCTGAAGAATGGATCCGTTGATTTTGACCTGCGATCCATTACCAAGGGCTTTCTGCCTGTGGCTCCCAAGTACAGCGTCATGAGTTTGGAAAACGGATCAGTCACGCTGCTGGACGATGGTTACACCGCACACTTTACGCCTAATCCGGGATTTATGGGGCTGACCGCCTTTAAATACACCGTCAAGGGCAATGACGGAACGGAATACACCGGACGGGTGGAAGTTCTCGTAGAAAATAGCGACTTGACTGCGGGTCCTTCTTTGGTGGTGCAGTCTGGAAGCATGAACCAGCAACTATTCAAGGGCGAAGCCCTGAAGGACATTGTTCTTGCTTACGGCGAATGCGGTGGTGCCCAGGCCATGGACCTTCCCGACGGAATCAAGGCCACGGTGGATGCAACTGCAAAGACAATTACCTTGAGCGGAACGCCTACTCAGACCGGCCTTCAGAAGTTCTCTGTGAAGACGATTGACGATGGTGGCGAAACCGTTGTGGTGGAAGGCTCCGTTAATGTGCAGTTTAACGCAGAACTTGTTGCCGATGCAAAGGTTGTTAGTGACGTGAATGCGGCTTACCCCAATGACGCTCATGGTGTTTACGAGGAAACCAACGCAGGTTGGCGCGATGAAGGCTACTACAACTTCTCCAACATTGCAGAAAGCTATGGCGTGTGGAATCTGGTTGCCGAAAAGGGCAAGGCCGGAGTTGTCGTGACATTCCGATTTGCAAATGGCGGTAAGGCGGCCCGCCCCATGGAACTGTTCATCAACGACGTAAATTACGGGATTATCGAATTTCCGCCTACCGGAGCATGGACGACCTGGGATAGCGTTTCCGTGAAGGCGGATCTTGTGACCAAGGGCAATGTGCTGAAGCTGCAATCCCTCAGTACCGATGGCGGCCCCAATATGGACCAGATTGGTTTTGATATTGCGGGCGTCAAGCAAACTGCCAATGAAATCATCGTGGAAAAGGGCGACCAGAGCGATACACAGGCTATTGCCACCACTGTTCCCCTGACCCACGCAGCCGTGGCAACCTTCGACTTGAATCGCGGTATTCTGCATGCGACTCGTGATGGCTTTGCTACAGTTGCAGTGTACAACATGTCAGGCCGATTGGTTGGAAAATTCAGCGGTAAAGTTCATACGGGATACAACAAACTGAACATCCAGAAAAACAAGCTACCGATGGGACATTACGAAATCCGCGTGAATTTCCGGTAGTATGCTAGAAGAAATCGTTTAAGTGGTCGTTTGAAATTAAAAAAGAGTAATTTGCAAAAAATGCAAATTACTCTTTTCTTATTCTACCAGAATCTGTAGGAAATTTTGAGCAACTAGTTCGCGAACTGCCAGGTATCGAACTGCACATCACCCTTGATTATCAAGTAGACGGTGTGAACGCCGCTTGTGATGCCTGTGCACTTTGCTTCCAGTTCCTGCCAGTCGCTTGCAGAACTGTTGACTGTGGCAACGTTTGCACCATCCCGTTTATCAAGACGTAGAGTTACAGAACCCTTGCCCTTCACCAAAGCCTTCAGAGTTTTTGCACTGCTGAAATTTACATTACGAACTTCGATGATGCCTTCTGTAGGTGCGGGACCGTCCTTGCTGGGAGTACCGATTGTAGCCACCATGTGGCCCGGTTCCTCTGTCTGCACGTAGCGAATGCCCAAGGTAGCCGCAGCTGTTGATGCCTGCTGCACAATATAGGGGTCAAGATTCTTGATAGCCTTTACGCCCTTGTAAGTCGGCTTAGCTTCCTTGATGACAACCTTTGCTTCGTCCACCTCGATTTCGTCAACCAAGATGCTGCGGAAACCGCCATGGGAACCGATGGAAGCCTCAAGAATTGCTGCCTGATAGAACAGATACCACTTGTCCTGATACTTATGGAGATGGGTGTGGTTGTTGCCGTAGGTCATGCCATTTTCACCCATGTTCTTGAAGTAGTTTCCGCCGTAGGTCCAGGAATCGGGATTCAGCGGCTCGGTGCTGGTAAAGTAATTCATGCTGCAGGCAGTTGGCGCCTCGCCACCCCAATCCCAGGGCGTATGGTCATCCCAGTCGTTGTTGAAGGTGTACACGTACTTGCCGTTAATATAATTGAGCTCATTAGCCTCGAAATGGAACGGGGACGGAAGCTTGACCGGATCCCCATCGAGAGAGTGCAGATCTGGTTTGAGCTTGGCGATCCAGCCTTGACCATTACCAAACGAGAGCCATCCATCGCCATTGTCGTCAATTACAGCACCTGGGTCAAATATGGAACCGCTGCCCTTTACAACAGGATGGTCGCCATCGATAAGGCTCTTGCTCAAAGGAGATGTCCACGGGCCTACCGGAGACTTTGCCTGGATAACACCGGTGCCAAAACCGCTATTGGAGAAATAGAGGGAGAAGAGGGTGCTGCCATCGGCCTGTTCCTTGCTGATGATGCTTGGTGCCCATGAAGCCATAATCCAGGGAGCCACCTCGCCGACAGGAATCAACCCGTGGTAAGTCCAGTTGACCATATCGTCGGTGGACATCATTACCAAAGTCTTGATCTTCTCGTAAGTATTGCTGACGCCTTCTTCGTACTGCTGATGGTCATTGGTTCCATACACATAGAGGCGTCCCTTGTATTCAATGGCGGTCGGGTCTGCGCAGTACTGGAAATCCAGAATAGGGTTGCCATTGCCCACGCCCAGTTTTGGGGACTTCACTGGCATCTTGCTTACAGTGCCGTCAGAGTCCTTTGCGCGGATAATGATTTTACCGAAATTAATGGTCGCTGCATCACTAGGTGTGTCGGGGCTTACGACCAGTGCCAAGCTAACGAGAGTTTTGCCCGGTTCAAAGGTCAACGCAAAATTTTTTGCACCGCTAGAGATTCTTTCCGTTGTCTTTGTTTCGTCGCTGTAGGTTGCGATTACGTCAATATTGTCGTATTCGACGGCCTTGGTAAAAGCTATCTCAACCTTTGTGAAAACGTCCGTATCCAGGTCGTGAATATCCCAATAGTTGTTGGCGTATTGCTTGTAGGTAAAGCTATTGTTAGTTGTGTCCTTTTCGCCGCCGCCGCCAAACCAGTCCACGATGATATCTTCAATAGTGAGAGCGATATCGTACTTCGCCACGTTCTTTATGCCATCATCCTTGTCGAGAGGGTCGCTAGGTTGCTCTTGAGAGACGCTGTCTTTAGGCTGAATAGGATTGAGGGAATCCTTGGGCTGTTCCGGATTAGTAATATCACCGGAATCATCTCCTGGTAGTTCCTGGTCAAGTGAGTCGCCGGGCTGTTCCAGAGTGAGGTCGTCATCAGGGTTCTTGTTTACGGATTCATCGTCTCCGCATGACATTACCATGGACGAAACGGACACAAGTGTTGCCGCAAGAAAGATTTTCTTGTTCATATTCGCACCCAATGTTTTGATAATTACCTCTTATGAAAAATATACTAAATTCATAAGTTGAAATAATACGAAATGTAAATTCTTCAATTACGCCATCGCATTCGGCCTGGACAAGAATTTCATAAAGGAAAATGCGATGGAGCTGAGTGACGAAATTCTGAACTTCTTCAAGTCATAAAAAAGCCGGCATTCGCCGGCTTTTTTAGTGTTAAAAATTGGGAAGTTAAGAAAAATATATTTTTTTAACATTAGCCAAATGGAATGGGATTTCTAAATTTGGCCACGCCATGACAAACGTTACCAAGAAAGACAAGATTGTCGCCTTTTGCTGGCAGCATTTTCTACTACTCATTTCGCTTTTCATTATGACCTTGGGCGTAGCCGTTTGCGTCCGTTCGCATCTGGGTTCCAGCGTCATCAGCGTGCTGCCTTATGTTTTCGAAAGCGCAGGCAAAAACGGAATTGTTCCGGAATTGACCATCGGGCAGTACACCTACATAATGAACGTGATTCTGGTAGGCGGCCAAATTGCAGTGCTGCGTCGACGTTTTCAGCCGGTACAACTTTTCCAATTGCTTATCGGCTTTATTTTCGGAACCCTCATCGATATCAACATGCTTTTAACCACATGGCTTTTGCCCGATGCCCTTTGGCAAAAAATGCTGACACAATTTGCAGGCTGCCTGATTCTCGGCGTGGGCATTGCCCTGGAAGTCCGCTGCGGAAGCGTCACCATGCCCGGCGAAGGGCTCCCCGTAGCCATCAGCAAGGTTACCAGATTTGAATTTCCTAAGGTAAAAATTTGCGTGGATACCACCCTCGTTATTCTCGGTGTTACCGCTTGTTTTATTATGTTCGGCGCTTGGCAATGGCACATTGTGGGAATCGGTACTTTATTTGCAATGTTCTTCGTAGGCTATGCCGTGAAGAAAGTCAGCAAGCATATCGGCTGGTTTGATAGATTACTTCATTATCGTCCAGGATTTAGACGCTACGTTTATGGACTGGCCCGAATGATTTATAAAAAGCGGTAATTTGCTTTTTTATAAAAAGCTCTGTTGGATAAGTGCTTGCGTGGTGCCTGAGCTGCAAAATTACTGAAATACCGTGGTCAACAAGGGTCAGTTCAAGCGCAAATTTGCCAAAAGCAGCGCTTTTAAGCAAAACTGTTAAAATTCAACCTCCAGCAAAGTCAAAAAAACACTGGACTGGCCGTTTTTTTCTAAATTTGTGAAAAACAAAAAAAGGAATAACCATGAAGTCTATCATTCTTACAGTTCTCGCAGTGGCTCCGATCTTTGCACAGGAAGCAGCAGAAGGTGCACAGCAACAGGGTGGCGGCATTATGTCTTTCTTGCCGTTCATTCTCCTTTTCGTTGTCATGTGGCTTTTCTTCATTCGCCCAAAGCAGAAGGAAATGAAGAAGCAAGAAGAAATGCGCAAGTCCATTAAGGTTGGCGACAAGGTTACAACTTTTGCTGGCATTATCGGTACCGTTTACCGTATCGAAGACACCACAATTACACTTCGCACCGGTTCTAGCACAATCGAATTCCAGAAGGCTGCCATTGCAAGCGTTGTTGCAGCAACAGTAAGCGAAGCTCCTAAGGCCGAAGAAAAGAAGATCGAGGAAGCTAAGTAAAAATGGCCATCCTCGACATTAACATTTACGGTGACGAAGTTCTCCGCAAGCCTTGCAAGCCGATTGAAAAAATCACGCCGGAACTTGTAACACTTGCCAAAGACATGCTCGAAACCATGTACGATGCCCCGGGTTGCGGTCTTGCAGCTCCGCAAATCGGCAAGAACATTCGCCTCGTTGTAATTGACACAGCAATTCCTGACGAAGAAGAACCACGTCCATACATCATGTTCAACCCAGAATGGGATGTTGAACCGGGTTCTGCACTTGCGACAAACGAAGAAGGCTGTCTTTCGCTCCCAGACGTTTGGGGGAACGTAACCCGTCCTAACAAGGTATGGGTAAGCTATATCGATGTCAATGGCGAACGCCAAACAATCCATAATTGCGAAGGACTGTTCTGCCGCTGTATTCAGCACGAATGCGACCATCTGGACGGCAAGCTGTTTGTAGACAAGATTTCTACTGCAGACCGCGCCATGAACGCAAGCAAGCTCCGCAAACTTGCAAAGCGCAAATAATCCAAGAATACAGAAATAAGAAAACAGAGACCAGGAAAAGAAAAATGGCATTTTTAAAAAGTTCACTGCGCTTGTCAAAGTGTCTTTTTAAAAATTTCAAAGCACCACTTTCTGGTAGCGCATTTTCGGCGCTATTATTGGGTTCTGCAATTTTTGCAGAACCCATTTTGGCAAATTCAGCAGCGCAAAACATCAAGGTCGCACTTTTTACCGATGTCAAGTCAGTCTACCTGTTGCATGGCAAAGATACAATCAGCGTGACATGCAACGGTGACAGGCTTTTACTAAACGACGGAAAAAAGAAGCACAAAACGCCTAGTCTGTCTCTAAAGCCAAACAAAAATCTTTCTGCATCTGCAAACAAGAAATTCGCTAACCGTTACCAAGGAGATATCCACGTAACGGCAAAGCAAGGCAAAATAAGCGTCATAAACACGGTGGATATAGAAGACTACCTGCGAGGGGTCGTACCGTACGAAATCGGCAAGCTCGATGCAGACCGTTTCGAGGCCCTAAAAGTACAGGCAGTCGCAGCCCGCACATATGCCTACAAGCAACTAGGTTCCCGTGCAAACATGGGCTTCGATGTTTACGCAGACACACGCGACCAAGTCTACAACGGAACTACGGGAGCTACTGAATTAACCGACAAGGCCATCAAGGAGACGGCTCACGAAATAGTTGTATTCAATGGAGAACCAATCGAGGCCTACTACCATTCCACATGCGCAGGGCATACGGCAAGCCTTGCTGTTTGGAATCGCAATCCGTTAGCATATCTTTCGCCAATACCAGATATTGATGAAAACGGCAAGGCATACTGCAGCGTTTCTAGTTACATGCAATGGGAACGGAAATTCGACGCAAAAAAGTTGCCAAAGCTCATAGAAGCAAATCAGAAAGCGGCAAATGTAAAAAAGCCAAAGCAGTTCAACAAAATTTTGAATATCGTTGTCGAGGGGACCTTTGACGGCGACCGAATTTCTGTACTTTCCATATTAACGGACAAGGGCTCAATTACAGCACGCGGCGACAAGGTTCGTTGGTTATTTAGCGAAGGTGGAAAAATTTTGCCATCAGCTTCGTTTACCGTCAAGCGCAAAGGCGGTGAATGGATTTTAACAGGCAAGGGATTTGGGCACGGCATAGGCATGTGCCAAATGGGCGCTCGAGAACGAGCCAAGGCCGGCCAAAGCTACAAAGAAATTCTAGAGCACTACTATCACGGCGCGAAGGTGGAAAAGCGATGAAAACCGTAGCTGTACTGAGTCAAGGTTGTGCTGCAAACTTTGGCGAAGGTGAACAGATCGCAAGGCTTTTGATTGCCTGTGGCGCCGAAGTTGTTTTTGAAAACAAAGAAGCTTCTCCAGATGCCTTTTGCTTAAACGTCTGTACAGTCAAGGGCGATTCCACAGCGCTAGCCCTTTTAAGAAAAACTCTAGCCGATTTCCCAGGCACTCCGGTACTTATGACTGGCTGCGTGCCTCCTGCACTAAAAAAACAGTTAGCAAGTGAATTCCCGTGCGTTGCAGTTTCTGACCTTGACTTCATCAAGCGTTCCCCGGGCATTCTACAAAACTGGCTTGAAACAGGTTTATGGAACGTAACGTTGAATTCAAGTCCACTTCAGCTGAGTTCAGTGAATTTTGAAAGAGACTTTGCAGAAGGCACCAAGAGAGAAACAGGGCATGTAGGAATCTTGAACATTAGCGACGGCTGCCTTGACGCCTGCACATTCTGTTCCACGCATCTTGTAAAGGGACGCCACAAGAGCGCAAGCCCCGAAGCAATTGTAGAAGAAGCAAAGAAGTATATTGCCGATGGGTGCAAGGAACTTTGGCTAAGCGGGCAAGACACAAGCTGCTACGGCTTTGACATTGGAACAAACCTTGCAAAACTTGCACAAAAAATCATTGCAAACGTAAAAGGCGATTACAAGATGCGCCTTGGCATGGGTAACCCCCGCCACCTCGAAACCTACCTAGATGAAATGCTAGAAACTTTCCAGGATGAGCACATCTACAAGTTCATCCACCTGCCAGTGCAAAGCGGAAGCGACCGTATTTTAAAACTCATGGGCCGCAGGCATAGCGTAGAAACTTATACAAAAATTGCCAAGGCATTTGTAAGGCGTTTTGACTATTTTACGCTCAGCACAGACTTGATTGTCGGTTTCCCTGGAGAAACGGACGATGACTTCAAGCAAACCTTGAACGTCCTTGAAGAAACACGCCCGACCATTTGCAACATCACGCGCTTTGTACCTCGCCCAGGCACTGTAGCTGCAAATCTAAAAGATACGGTCCCAGGAGATATTCAGCACGACCGTTCGGCAGAGCTTGCAGCCCGCTTTCAGCAAATAGCTCTTGAAAACAATTCTAGCCGCATCGGCGAATTCGAACGCATATTAATCGACAAACCGGGCAAACGCGCCGGAACAACTATTGCGCGCGACAAGGCCTACAGACCTGTGGCATTGCAGGGCGAATTTACCCCAGGCACCTGGCTTAATGCAAAAATAGCGAACGCAGAAACGTTCGCCCTAATTGGTGAAATTGTTTAAAAGCTATCCCTTGAACTGCCTGCCGAATGTAACCTCGTCAGTCTTTAGGCCATTCAGATTCAACAGGCGTTCCGGTTCAAACACCCTGCCTTCAGCCTCCGTTTCACAAAAGCGTTCCGCACGTTCCAGGAACTGTTCCGCAGTTTCGCTTGTCAAAAGACGCTGACGAAATTCCGGATAGTCAGGGAAAATGCCTTTGCAAAGGCGAGCAGCCAGTTGCTTTAAGCGGCCAAGAGCGCCATAGTCCGGGCAACCGTCTTCAAGCATATAATTAAAATATGTTTTAAAGGTCCCCATGGCTTCGGCAGCGCTAATGGTGCGAACAGGCTTACCTTCAAAGGCATCGGAAATCTGGGCAAAGAGCCAAGGATTGTGGAGAGCGCCGCGACCAATGCTAAGCCCAGCCACCGGGTATTTTTCCATGGCGGCAACAGCACCGGCAGCGCTTACAATATCTCCGTTTCCGACAACCGGAATTTTTGCACGGCTAGCAACCTCGCCAATCATATTCCAGTCAGCAAAACCCATATACCCCTGCACACGGGTACGCCCATGTACAACAAGCCATTCCACCCCTTCATCTTCGGCAATTTTTAGGGTATCAAAGACATTTATCGAGTTTTCATCCCAGCCTAGGCGACATTTCAACGTTAAAGGGATAGAAATCCGTTTCTTTACTTCGTGAATAATAGCCTGTAAACGGGGCAAATCCTTCAAAAGTCCGGCTCCGCCACCCTTGTCAGCCACCTTTGGGACCGGGCAACCGGCATTTACTTCTATAAAATCGGGCTTCAATGTTGCCAAAATTTCGGCGGCATCGGCCATTCTGCCCGGATCACGGCCAAAAATCTGTATGCCAAAGGGGCGCTCTTCAGGGTAAAATATGGCCTGGGGCTTGTCTAAAAGCTTTTCTGGGCCACAACCGTCCGTAGAAACGAATTCAGACACCAAAATCCCCATTCGCCCGGCAGAAAGTTCGCGAACAAGACGCCTAAACGGAGGGTCGGTAACCCCTGCCATCGGGCTCAAAATCGTCGGAGGAAACACCTCTAAACCATTCAATTTCAACGATTTACTACAATTCACAAATCTATCAACCACTTATTTCCGCTTTTTAAAGAGAAAAAACGTTTAATTTTGCTTCCAAATATAGTTTTTTGCGTTCCTAAACCTATATTTTGTGCGTGGCTAATATTACTAAACAAGATTTAATTCAGGAAATCGCCAAGTCTACCGGATTCATCCGCACAGACATCAAGGCGGTTGTAGAACAATTCCTCGGCATCGTGAGCGAAAAGCTTGTCGAAGGCCGCTCCATTGAACTTCGTGGCTTTGGCACATTCGCCTGCAAGTCCCGCAAAGGCCGCCCGGCACGCAACCCGCGTACAGGCGAAGAAGTCTTGCTTGCAGACCGCATTGTCCCAACATTCAAGTTCTGCAACGAAGTCAAGTCCCGTTTGAACGTCAACGAATTCACGGCACTTGCCCAAGTTGAAAACGACATCAAGGAACTGGAACTCGAAGAGGCTTAAAGCTAGGCAAAGAACATTTGCTAGCAAAGAGCCCTTCGGGGCTTTTTTCGTTTTCTAAATTTTCGCGCATGAAAGAAAAGACGCTTCGCACTCCTATTTTGGTGCTTGGCCTAAACGGCGTGCCAGGCTATTCTCTATTCAGGTATTTCAACAGGCTATTCGGCGGCACAGACACCTTTGACGGTTCCAGCGCTCAAATCTACAGCAACGGGAACCGCGAAGTTTATGGCATACGCCCAAACGCAAGGCCATGCGTCTTTGGCGACAATGTATTTGCAATAGATGCCGAAGAAACAGAAAAGCTCGGAGAACTTTTTAAAGAATACGAGTTTGGAACAGTCATTGATGCAAGCGGGAACTGCGCTCTCCGTGCTTGCGAATGCGACGAAGAACTTTGCAGGCTTTTAAACTACAGCCAAGGCGTAGACGCTGCAAAATTTGCTGCGCAATATGGTTGCGAACTGATTCGGATTTCAACGGACATGGTCTTTAGCGGCGATGAAAAAAGACACCCAGGAAGGCCTTACGTAGAAACAGATCCTAAAGATCCAATCCACAATTACGGCAAGCATCAAAGCGAAGCCGAAGACGAAATTCAAAAAATAAAGCCGGACACCGTATTTTTACGAATCCCGCTCCCAATGGACTACGCTCCAGGAGGCTGCGCGGGCGCAATCGACTGGATCAGCTACCGCTTTAGACCAGGCCGCCCCGCAACTTTATACGTTGATGAATTTCGCAACCCGATTTACGGCATAGACATGTGCCGAGTTTGCGAATACATTTTAACGCACGAGTTCCCTGCGGGAATTTATAATTGCGGAGGCCCACGCAAGGTAAGCCTCTACAATGTAGGCCAGATTGTAAACGCAGTGGGCGGGTTCCCTAGCGAACTGCTCATTGGCACGCCAAGAATCGAGGCGGGGCCGTTGCCGCCGCGCGTGGGCGACATTTCTACAAATTCGCAAAAGATCTACGATCTTTTGCCGGCCGGAATGATCCGGCCGTGGCCCACGCGCGACGACCTTATGCCAACCGATTTCGATTGGCATAAGCGTTTTGGGAGAAACTCAGGGAACCCTGCAGAAATGGGTTCCGAAGAGGCCATTTACAAGTGGCTTGTTCTTGGCTAGCTGCCTAGGCCGCAAGCCCCCAGCTTGAATCCATGCGCTTACGTTTTTTTTCAAGGGCCAAACCGCTTTCCGTTTTTACTTCTTGCACCACCGGGTAAGAAACCTTGATGCTTGCTCGACGCTTCCGCAACTCGCGCACCTTGCAATCATAAATTTCATCGTTCAAATCCGCCAGTTGGAGCGCCATCTGCTCCATGCGAGTTCTTAAGTTCATTTCTTGTTCTTCAGTCATTGCAAAGCGACGCTTCGCAAGACGTTCTTCCATGCTGTTAAGGCGTACGACCATTTTTTGCTTTGCTTGACAAAGCTTTTGAAGTTGAGTTGACATAATGTTTTTATTCATAATAATTATCCTTTTTTTTGTTTTTGAAAATTATTTACCACAAGTCCCTAGACTGTCAATAAGCTGAAGCACTGCACGAGCCTTCAAGTAACTTTATGTGAAAATCTTGATAATAGGCAAAAACTTTTTCGCATAAAGCATTGCAAAATGCATGCCAAATCAAAAAACTTGATTTCTGCACAAAATCAAGCCTCTCGTCCCCATACAAAAAAAAGAGCATGAAATAAATTTCATACTCTATTAATTTTTTTATTACTTTCCGGCTTTCATCAAGGTTTCCTTGGTACAATCAAGGGCTTGAGCAGCCTTCTCCCAGGTCCCATACTTTTGTTTTGCCCAGGCAGCTAGAGCGACCTTGAACTTTTTCTCGGAATCCTTCCAGCTGCCTTCTTGAAATTCTGCAAAATCAGACACTGCAAAATCCTTACTCGGCGCGTTCACTCCAGCAATTTGCATGTCAGCCTCGTATTTCAAGCGGTTACTTTCGGCAAGGTCGTTAAGCACATCACAAATCTTATTAGAATCGTCCCATGCTTCCCATGCCATAATATGATATGCCACAGCCTGCAACGAACGCATGTTCCCCTGCAAATTCACGTCGTCAGCAAAGAACTTTTGAATGTCTGCATTCCATGGAGCCTTTTCAGGGACGTTCTTATTATTTGCCCTGCACATTTTCCAAATGTTTTCCCAGTCGTCCAGAATGTCTTCCTTGCGTTTTCGAAGCGGCGGAATTTCAACCGTGTAAAAACTGATTCTGTCAAAAAAATCCGGGTCTAGCTTTTTGCGAAGTTCTTCAATAGAATTGTTTGACGCAAAAACAAATTCTGCATTGGTAAAGCTTTCCTGGTCATCTCCCAAAACCTTGTAAGGATGTTTCGGCTCTTGAATTGTTCTTAGCAATTTGCGCTGCACAATGCGAGGCAAGTCTTGAATTTCGTCCAAAAACAAAATGCCATTATTAGCCTTAGCAAGGCACCCAACACGTTCACTTTTCGCGTCAGTAAAGGCATTCTTTCTGTGCCCAAAAATCATATCATCCGCAAGGCTCGAATCCCAGGAACCGCAGGTTTCTTCTACAAGGTTCGACTTGTGTTTCAGTTCCTTGATTACGTATTTAACCATGTTCGATTTACCGACACCGCGTTCGCCAAGTAAAAAAATTGGGACCCCGCTCACGACAGAATACTTTGAAATTTTATTCAACGCCTTTTGGTATGCCGGCGATCTTGTATTACGCCCTAAAAGAGCATCTCCCGAATTTAATTTTTTCGGGGCGTTCAAAAAGCTTACAAGCGTATTCTTTATTTCAAAGTCTATTTTTGCAATCTTCTGCTTTTCTTTCGGTAAAACTTCTGAATGACGCTTAATCTTCGGACTATATTTTTGGGCATCATAGAACGTAGCCTTATTCCCAAAGAATTGCATCGTCTTTAAAATCATCCAAACAGTACTCATTGTCGGCGTACCGCTTGAAATATTTACACAAACATCACCCATTTCATGACGACGCGGTTCCAAAACCTTCACCAAGCTTTCAAGAACTTCGCTATGGCTAGAAGCATCAAATTCACCAACATCGATCGGCTCTATGCAAACATCTTTGTCCTTAAAATAGGCGGCAACATCCTTAAGAATATTTTTTAGTTCAAGACGATCTTCCTTTTTTCCGCCATACAGATAATAGACGACACTAACATCACGCTTCGTAAGACGCTTCAATGCGTAAATCACATTCTCCAAGAAATATGGATCGCGGTTCGTAGCCATCCACGTGAGCAACCTAAGAGTTTCCTGTTCTGCCATAACTAAAATTCCATTTTTTTAGAATTATAGTTTTTTTTCATATTAAGTGAAAAATATTTCACATCAATTCTGCATAATCTTTTTCATAACTTCATTCTTAACGTACTTTTTTCGTTTTACAAGAGCCTCATGTTCATGATTATTTTATTTTTGACTTAATGCCAGTAATTTTATTCAATAAACCGTTCGGTGTTTTAAGCCAGTTCACTCCTGAGTCGGGGCACCCGGCACTGGATACTTTTGGTTTTCCAAAGGGCGTATATGCGGCGGGTCGTCTGGACCATGATAGTGAAGGGGCATTGCTTTTAACGGACAACGGCAAGCTGATAAAAAAATTGCTGGATCCAAAATTTGAACACCCACGCACATACCTCGCGCAAGTTGACGGACAAATTACGGAAGACGCCGTGCTAAAGCTCTGCAAAGGCGTGGACATCAAGGGATACCACACAAAGCCCTGCAAGGCCCGCATTGTAGAAGCTCCAGACTGGATCTGGGACCGCAATCCGCCGGTTCGCTACCGTGCAAACATTCCCACCAGCTGGGTGGAACTCACTTTAATCGAAGGCAAGAACCGCCAGGTCCGCCACATGACAGCTGCCGTGGGCTTCCCTACCCTGCGTCTAGTCCGCGTAAAAATAGGCAACATTCCGCTTGACGATTTACAGCCTGGTAAGTGGCGAGTTGTGACGGAAAAAGTGATTTAATCCATTTGCGGAGAATGCTACAAATATTCTCTGCATTTTTGCGGCGAATATTTTATATATTTACCGCATGCAAGTGTGTCCGAAATATATCTATCAGTACAAAAGTTGGCCAAGCTTCACCTGGGATAATTCAAAAATACAGGTATTACTTGGGAATGTAAGGCACCTGCAAGGGAAAATTTTCGGACAGCTTAGCGCCCTCGGATTTTCACTTCAAGACGAAGCTTTACTCAAAAGCCTGACCGAAGACGTGGTTCGTTCCTCAGAAATCGAAGGGGTCGCCCTAAACTATGAGCAGGTTCGTTCGTCCATTGCAAGGCAACTGGGTCTAGAATTCGCAGGCATGGTCAATTCAGACAAAAGCATCGACGGCATCGTCGCCATGCTCCTTGACGCAACACAAAACTTCAAGAAAGCGCTTACCGCCAAAAGATTATTCGGATGGCACGCTTCCCTCTTCCCCACTGGTTTCAGCGGCATCTACAAGATTGACGTAGGCAAGTACCGCAAGCACGAGATGCAGGTGGTTTCCGGAGGCATCGGCAGAGAACGAGTCCATTACGAAGCCCCTATGCCAAGCGTCATCAAAGCCGAGATGGACGTATTTCTAAAATGGCTAAACGCAAACAACATTGATTTGACTTTGAAGTCAGGCATAGCGCATTTTTGGTTTGTGGTCATCCACCCTTTTGACGATGGTAACGGACGCATTGCACGAGCCCTGTCAGACTATCTGCTAGCACAATCTGATAACTCAGAAAAACGCTTTTACAGCCTGTCGGCGCAAATTCTCACCGAGAAAAAAGAATACTATCGAGTTCTTGAGCTAACTCAGCAAAACGATGCGGACATCACCGAATGGCTTGTCTGGTATTTGAACTGTCTAAAGCACGCCCTGGAAAATAGCGAAAATAGCATCGCCAAAATACTAAATAAAACCCACTTCTGGGACCGCATCAAAGACGTACCTATCAACGAACGCCAGCGCCTAATGATTAACAAACTGTTAGAAGGTTTTGATGGAAAATTAAAATCATCCAAGTGGGCAAAAATCACAAAATGCTCCGAGGACACTGCCCTCCGCGATATCAAGGACCTTGTCTCAAAAAGCATCCTGAAGCAGGAAGACGCTGGCGGCAGAAGCACCAGCTATACGCTGGTAGAATAAGGTCCCTTCTGGGAAACGCCAGAAATGACCTTGTCGCTAATGAAAACGATTCTGTCCATGCAAAAAAGCCCCGCCGGCGCAATAGCAAAAACCGACAGGGTTTGTTTTTTAAAGGCTCTGAATTCGTCAAAGTGCCCCTCGACTATGCTCGGGGAACTTATTACAGACAGTCACTTTGCGCCGACCTAAATCGGCGAGTCGTCAATTACAACAGACCTTTAAAGAAGTCGTTGCCCTTGTCATCAACGAGGATGAATGCCGGGAAGTCCTTGATCGTGATCTTGCGGATTGCTTCCATGCCGAGTTCCGGGAATGCAACGATGTCGTTACTCAAAATGTTCTGTTCAGCAAGGATTGCTGCCGGACCACCGATGGAACCGAGGTAGAAGCCACCGTACTTCTGGCAAGCGTCTGTAACATCCTGGCTGCGGTTACCCTTAGCAACCATGATCATGGAATGACCCTTGCTCTGGAAACGCATTACGTACGGGTCCATGCGGCCTGCAGTTGTCGGGCCAAAGGAACCTGTCGGCATGCCTTCTGGAGTCTTTGCCGGGCCGGCGTAGTAAATCGGGTGGTTAGAAACAACTTCCAAGACCTTCTTTTCGATATCGGAAAGTGCTTCGCCAGCTTCCTGCTTGTCAAGGATTTCTGCGATCTTTGCGTGAGCCATGTCGCGAGCAACGATCATTGTGCCCTTGAGGTTCAAGCGTGTTGCAACAGGGTACTTTGTGAGTTCTGCGCAAACATCCTTCATCGGACGGTCAAGATCAATTTCTACTGCTGCAGCAATCTTTGCTTCGCCCTTCGGCAAGTACTGTTCCGGATTGTGTTCCATCTTTTCGAGCCAGAGACCGTTTTCATCGATCTTAGCCTTGATGTTACGGTCTGCAGAGCAGCTAACGCCAATGGAAACCGGGCAGCTTGCTGCGTGGCGCGGGCAACGGATTACGCGAACATCGTGAACCAGGTACTTACCGCCGAACTGTGCGCCGATGCCTGTCTTCTGGCAAATGTGAAGAACCTTTTCTTCCATTTCCACATCACGGAACATACGGCCGCCTTCGGAACCTGTAGTCGGAAGGTCATCGTAGTAACCGCAGCTGGCGAGCTTAACGGTGTGGGTATTCATTTCAGCAGAAGTACCGCCAATGACGATTGCCAAGTGGTACGGAGGGCAAGCTGCAGTACCGAGAGTCTT
Source organism: Fibrobacter sp. UBA1765 (assembly GCA_002314675.1). Taxonomy (GTDB): domain Bacteria; phylum Fibrobacterota; class Fibrobacteria; order Fibrobacterales; family Fibrobacteraceae; genus UBA1765. The sequence goes on from DCGZ01000036.1 coordinate 16,332, forward strand.
CACCTTTTCGCTGATGAACTTTTCGAGGTTCTTCGGAGTAAGGAGAGCCTTGGTCATTGGCCAGTAGTAAGTCTTGTTTGCGGAGCCACCGCCCTTAGCCACAAAGAGGAACTTCATGTCTGCGCCTTCTTCTGCGTGGATATCGATCTGGGCAGGAAGGTTGCAGGCAGTGTTCTTTTCTTCGTACATGGTAAGCGGAGCGATCTGGCTGTAACGAAGGTTCTTTGTTGTGTAGGCGTTGTAGATACCTTCGGAAATTGCTTCGAAGTCATCGCAGCCTGTCCAAACCTGCTGACCCTTGTGGGCAACGCAGATTGCAGTACCGGTGTCCTGGCAGAACGGGAGAATGCCCTTTGCAGCAACGCAAGCGTTCTTCAAAAGGGTAAGTGCAACAAACTTATCGTTGTCGGAAGCTTCCGGATCCTGGAGGATCTTTGCGACCTTTGCAGTGTGTGCCGGGCGAAGGCGGAAGCTGACTTCTTCGAAAGCTGCCTGAGCGATCTTTGTGAGTGCGCTCTTTTCAACCTTCAAAATCTTCTTGCCTTCGAATTCAGCAACGGAAACGCCTTCCTTGCCGAGATTTACGTATTCTGTGGTATCGCCAGTATGCTGGACGGTTGCTTCGTACTTGAATGCCATTTGTAGCCTCTGTTTTAGACGAGAGACGAAAGACGAGAGACGAGAGGTCAAACGCTAAGGTCCGCGTCATTTGTTTTTTGTGATAACGTTCTAAAAATACATAATTTCTGAATAAAAAAAGTTCCTACTTCGACTGAGGTAGGAACTTTAAGAGAACTAGCGCAAATTATTCTTCGCAATAGCCTGTATAATAAAGATTCTTGTAAAAATCAATGTCACCGACGTTGTTTACATTCTTTATCACAAAGACAGAGCCTTCACAGGAGTAACCAGAAACCCCATCATCCATCATCATACCAAGCATCTGCTTGCAATTTTCTGCAGATTCCAGGTCAGTCTTCGAAAGCATTGTCACGGTGCCGTTTTCCTTATCAAAGATATAGGTAAGCTCATCACCGACATTCCATTCGTCATCTTCCTTAGAGAAGCTGCATTCAGAACCATCTTCGCTACTTGAAGAATAATCTTCAGTTTCAACGCTGCTAGAAGAATAGCCTTCATCACTGTCGTCTTCGGAACTGCTAGAAGACGAAGGCTTTTCACTGCTCGATGAACCTGGTTTTTCGCTGCTGGAAGACTCGTCATCTTCGCTTTCAATAATATCATTTCCATAATAATCTTCGTCTTTGATAGGCTTCCAGCTAGCGTTACCACTAAGCATCTGGCACGCACCCATAAAATCATTGAATTCATCCACACGATCATAGGCATCATCGTAATATTCGTCAACGCCCTTTGATGTAAGCTTAAGTACACCATCCTTACAAGAAGAAGTGACTTCGTATTCATCATTGTCTTTATTTTCGTCTTGAATTATTTTTTCTAGCATAGTACAGCTAAGGTTTGCCTCAATTCCATCCAATGTAATAGACGCAATTTCAACAAGCTTATCTTCGTTAGGTTCCAAGGAATAAGACATAGACTGAGTGTAATCATCAAACTTCTGCGTTACGGTATAACTCCACTTTTTATCATCTATTTTAAAGTTACAGCCGTCAACCTCGGTATTTTCCAGCATATCCTTTAGCATTTCACCTTTAAGTTCCTGCATGTACTCGTCAAGTTTTTCCGAGCCCCAAATTCCATCGGAACATGTCATGGTAAACGTCTTGCCGTCAACAGTTACATCCTTGGTCTCGCCGTCCATTTTTTCTGTGCATATACCAAGGCTAGTCACAGCCTTCACGTAATCTTCCATGGCATTGTTATACTTATCCGCAGCAGCACCGCTTATATCTTCCTTTTCTTCAGAACCATTTGAAGGACTGGAACTATTACTATCGCCGCAAGCGGAAAGTCCAAAAGCGGCTGTAAGGGAAAGGGCCAAGCCAAGCTTGAGCATTTTGTTTTCGAATTTCATGATATAAACCTCGTTTGTATAGCCTTAAAAACTTAAGGCGATTGCATTCCTGTAATAAAAATAAAATATTTCTTTCTACGTCTTCAAAACTTTCTTTATTTTTTTACTACAGGGAAAGATGATATTCCAAAAATTCAATATATAGGTTTTATTTTTTCACAAAGTATGTACTTGTTTTAAGTATAACGGGGGCTAAAGCACGGTTTTGTAAAATAAAATAAATCATTAAAGTCATATTTATTGATTTTTTTCTAAAAAAGTCGTGCAAAATCCTTTTAGAAAAGGTATCTTTTCAGCCGATAAAACTCGGCTTTTCGCCGACAAAAGGAATTATCAATAAAAAAAGGATACACACGCTATGAAGAAGATTCTTTGCGCAATGATGTTCGTTTCTATGGCAGCATTCGCTGCTGAAACCGCAACAGCAGCAGCCCCGGCTGCAGCACCTGCACAGGCTGCACCAGCCGCAGCAGCTCCGGCAGAACCAGCTCCGGCTCCGGCAGCAGCAGCTCCAGCTGAAGCTCCTAAGGCAGAAGCAGCTGCACCAGCTACAGCAGAAGCACCGAAGGCTGAAGCAGCCCCGGCTCCTGCAGAACAGGCTGCAGCTCCTGCAGAACAACCAGCTCCGGCAGCAGAAGCAGCTCCGGCACAACCGGCTGAACAGGCTCAAGCTCCTGCACAAGAAGCTGCTCCAGCTGAACAAGCTCCAGTAGCAGAAGCTGCAGTTCCGGCAGCCGACAGCACTGCAGCACAGCCAGCAGAACAGGCTCAAGCTCCAGCTGAACAAGCACCAGCAGCAGAAGGCGAAGTTCTCGAAGCAAAGGCAGACTCCTCTGCAGCTCCAGCAGACAGCGCAGTAGCAGCAGCTCCGGCTGAAGAAACTGCTCCAGCAGCTGAACAGGCAGCCCCGGTTGAAGAAGCCGCAGCAGCTCCGGCTGAAGAACCAGCAACAGCAAGCAAGACCGTCATGGAAAACCCATGGGAATTCCTCATCGTGTCTGTTCTCTTCGTTGCAGCAACTGTTGCAATCATCTTTACTGGCAAGGACTAATAGTTTACTTGCTTCTTAAAGCAAAAAAAACTCGGGTTCAAACCCGAGTTTTTTTATTGCAAATTTTTAGTACAGGAGTCAGGCCGCACCTTCGGTGCTTTGAGGCGTG
>DCGZ01000103.1 GCA_002314675.1 Fibrobacter sp. UBA1765
AGCCGAACGAGCCTTGTCTGCATATAGATAATCTGGGTGCTTTCACTCATGTTCTTCAATATATAAAAATTTTTGAATTGAAAAATAAAGCGAAACTAGCCAACCTTAAATTGGTGGATTATGTAGCGTCCCAATTCAAGAATGTTCACCTTGCTTTCGGGAGCGCTCTTGTATGGATCAGGCATTTTAAATCCATTCATAAGTGTACACCTCCAGAAGTTTTTGGGAGTCGATTTCAGTCATTACATGTTTGTAATCTTTTTAATTGTAGTATCTGTAAATGTGTGCCAAATTTCAAGTTTTATTTTCTTGTAGTCATCGAAGAGCTGACCGACTCGTTCAATCTCGAATACTAACCGGAGATCGTTCTTGTTTTCGTTTGCCTGGCCTTCTTTGCGGTAGCCAAGACGAGCTACCTTGATGTAATAGAGGTCGCGGATGCCCTTGCCAGAGAGGTACGGCATGAAGTAGTAGAGTTTGTTGAGCGCTACAGTAGTCGGGAACTTTTTGCCGGTATAGTAAATCTTTGCAGAGCCATCGAGATACTGCTCCCAATTATCCTTCTTTACATTGCAGATAAGGAGATTCTTTGTGAGGTCGATAGGCAATTTATGACGATTATGTTTCGTGCTGTACTCAATCCCAATGCCTTCTCGAACCATGCTGTTTTGAGTGATTGGTTTAATATCATATTGGTCGAAAAGATCGAGAAAGTTGAGTTGTAAGTTCTTCTCCTTTCCCATTTTCTTTTCTTCTACAGGCTTTTCAAGAATTTCGCGGGTCAAACGTCGGTTGATGGTTTTATGCCATATTGATCGTGCTAATTTTACTTCATCTTTCGACAATCCCATACCTTGGCGTAGAATGATTTCGTCTGTATAATTGAGAATTTCGTCAGCCGTTGCCTTCTTACGAAGCATACTGTCAATAGTGTCAAAGATTTGCTCATTCTCTTTTCTGTAAGGCAGATAGATGTCACCTACCTCGCTTGGCATGAGCTCAAGGCAACCGCCGCCAAAATTGCGTCCGAGAATCTCGGCAAAGGCAAAAGAAAGTGAATTATAATAACTCGACACGAACGCCTTCTTGTTTACACCTTTTTTAATGAAGACTCTATGCATGGTGTCTGTTGTGTAGGCACCAGCCTCGTTGAGCACAAATTTGGGGTAGAGGTTGTTACGACGGAGAAACAAAGCATCAGAAAGTTTGATGGAAGGAATTACCCACCATTGATCTCTGATACTTGTCTTGTAGCCCTTGTCAATGTCAGCAGCTTCGCCACTTTCAAGATAGGCCTTCACACCTTCGTTGCCATTCTCTTTGGCATCAGGAGTGAATACCAAAAGATGAGCTTTCGCCTCAGAAGCAACATTCGCTTTCCAGTCACGTTTAGTGAAGCAAAGGCAATTTACTTGAACGCTTCTACCGACCATAGGACGAGCGTATTCTTCCAACTGGTACGTGCTTACGATAGATTGTGGAACGGTAAAAAAATCGTTTGAACCTGTAGTGATGCCGACTTCTACATTAGCGAAAGATGAGATAGTTGGGGCTTTCTTCACTTTGTTGAGCAAATCAAGTTCCTTCTTGTCAAGGAAGTAATAAGTCCATTTGTCTGTATGGAAATCAATGTCTTTGCTTGGAAATTTCAATTGATAGGGATCAAGTGCTAAAAGTCCCTCAGCGTCCTTAACTTCAATGTGTTCAATTTTGTGCTCGTTTGTATTGTTCTTCTCGCAAAGGAGCAGAACTACCTCTTGTTGAATTTCCTCAAAAACAAGATTCTCAAAAGAAATGATGTTTATTTTATTGAAAGTCTTTGCAAGGTATTTTCGGAGTTGCTGCGCATACTTCACCATAAGCAATTCAGACGGAATCACGAATCCCATCTTGCCATTGTCACGAAGAAGCTGTGTGCAACCAACGACGAATGTAACCCACGCATTTGTGAGTTTTGTGCGCTTTAGCTTTGCATTCTTGAAAATCTTATCAGCAAGCTTCTGTTGTGCTGCATTGTAATACTGATAACGGATAAACGGAGGATTGCCAACAATAAGATCGAAACGCTTGTCAGTATCGAGGCAGAAACGGTGAAAATCCTGACTGACAACTTCTGAATCATGCAAACCAAGAGCACGTGCCTTATCAGCTTCTGCTGTTTCGTATTCAACTGCGGTTACAGTATTGAAGAGCATGTTTTCATCACGCATACACTCTAAGAACACACCATCACCACAACTTGGCTCCAGTATGTCAGCATCATGCCCGCCATTAATGCCCCAATGTAGGATGAATGATGCAATGGCAGGCGGAGTGTAGTATGCTCCTCTCAATTTTTCTGCGGATGCGTCTTTAATCAGCTGCATAGAGTTCTTTGATGTTAGGGATTAATGAAACCTCCTCTTCGGTCATTCTGTAGAGGTCGTTTATCGCTTGTTGTTGCTCGGCTTTGAGCAAATCGAACTGCCGTTTCAAAGGTGTTGCCTTTCGTACATTGTTTCCTACGGCTGCTATTCTATCACCGAGCGAGATGAGCGACTTTTGGCGCTGAACAATATCGTTGTGTGCAGCGACATCAGTAGGACTGTTGAAATCAATAGTGCGAACAGGAATCTGCTTCAATACTTTTGTCCCACGAGCGATGAAACCACCCCTGAATATTTCTCCATAAAGGGAGGCAAGCCATTCACCCTGAATTGATCCAAGTATCGCTTGTATGTAATAGATGGAGTATTGGCTATCCGCTGGAATACTTATAAGGCAATAGCCAGCAGTACCCCCAGATGAAACTAACGTACCATCTGTATCAACCGCGTACTTATTCTCCTGAGCAAGGACACCGACTATTATCTTCTCAGCAATCTCACATGCTTCAAGACTCTGATGGCGACCAAAACGATACCATTCGTTAGCAGTAGTAGGTGCAGGCTTAATGTCTCTGTCAGGACGGTCAAGCTCTGATTTGATTACACTAAGGTAATTGTAGAAATAAGGATATTTGCGCTGGATTGTACTAAGCTTTATCACATCCAGTTTGCCGTCAGCTCTTCTCTTGTAAGGGAAGATTACACGTGCATTTGGTTTGAATGTACGATAAGTATTGAGCGAATCTTCACCTGATACGGTTTTGAAGTAAGGTTTTGTAACCGTCTTCTCAATCTGATAAAGTTGCTTGTTATACTTGAAATAGTAATACTGTTGATCCTCGCTTTCAGGTTGAAAAATGTACACCTTGTTAGCACTCGTTTGAATGCCATTAAAAATGTAATTGTCACCCACGATTTCACCTAAAGGAAGACTCTGAGTAGAAATGTGATTCAGGATTGACTGCAATCTATCTGAACAAAGAACCCATGTATCTTCACCCAATAGGCTAATATTTCGCTCGTTTTCTGAGAATGAAGTCAAATCACGAACTTTCCATTTTGCCAAACTATCAACTTCTGAATACTTGAATGAATCTTTCTCTTTGTTTTGTAGAACGACTATGCATGAATAAGTTGATTTGTCCGAAAAAACCTGATGAGCACCGAATGAAGTGATTGCTTTGATGCTCTTGTGGGTAGAAATGTAATTACGGAGTTCTTTGCCTGCACCAACCTTCATGAATTTACTTGGTACAATGTACCCCAGCGCTCCATCTTCTTTCAGTAACTTGTATGCACGCTCAACAAAGAGGAAATACTTATCGTATTGCTTGTAAGCACTCTTGTAGCGTTGTGGATAAAGTTTATGTTCCTTTGGTGTAAATACCTTAATATCCTCTGTCTTCATGTACGGAGGATTGCCTACAATGTAGTCGAACTTACGTTCTCCAAAGTCGAATGGATTGATTTCTTCTGCTTGATTAACTGGCACGTCAGATGATTCGAGCAAACTATTGCCATAAAAGATGTTATCATCAAGGTTTGGCAAGATAGGATGGAATGAAGCAATTGTAGAATCGTCCTCTCCTTCAAGAAGTTTCAACAAAAGACCAAACTTACAAGCTTCTACAGCATTGAAATCTTTGTCAACACCATAGATACAATTCATGAGTACGTTACGCTTAACCTCAAACTTGAGCTTGTATGTGTTTACATCCGTTTGAATCAGCTTATTCTTGTCATTTAACGTGTAGAAGTCAACCAATGCATCACAAAGAAGCTGGAATGTTTCTAGAAGGAATGCACCGGAACCACAAGCAATATCAGCACATTTAAGGCTTAGAATCTGTTCGTCTGTCAGATGAGCGAGATTATCCTTCATCGTCTGGCGAAGAATTTCACGTACAATGAAGTTGGGAGTGGTTACAATGTCTCTATCCTCGTTCTCAGGTTTGTTGACTATACTCAACTGGCTATTAACAACAGCAAGTCTCTGTGAGAGAAAAATTTCGTAAATCTTGCCGAGGATGTCGGATGAAAGTACTGCAAACGAATAAGGGCTTTGTGGAAAATAGAGCTCACGAATGATTGACCAAAACGAAGAGCTTACATTGTCAATGATTTCTGCAGATAGTTTTTCCTCGAAGAGACCTGAATTGTAGCGAGAGTCAGCAGTCTTGAACTTTGCAATCAGCTCCTGATGGCTGTTGTGGTCAGCAATCTGCAACAGGCTTTGGTAAGTTTCAATGTTTCTATCCTCGCATACACGAAGGAAGAGAATCTTGTTAATGTAACTCTGAACCACATCACCAAGTTCCTCCATTTCGATTTTTGGGTTACAGTTCAGAATCTCTTTTCCGAGCATCAAACGCCAGTCGTTGATTTGCTGCAAGAAGAGTTCATCGACTGATTGGTGATTCACATTTGTTTCAATCTCTTTCCATACCTCATCGAAACGACCTGAATATACGGATTCCTTGCCGAGGTATTTCAAAAGTTCCTCTGCCGCGTCTTCGTAATCAGTGTACTTGTATTCACGAATAACTGCCTTGACACGTGTGTCGTTCTGCTCCACAGGATAAGAGGTGTCATAAATGTAAAGATGCTCAAAGTTGCTCAATACACTTATCTTCAAGCCTGCCGTAAAGCCATAACGACGAACCTGTTTGGCAGGATCATCTTCACGCTCAATATGAACGCAAGGCTTCTTTGCTTCAAGGAAGAATTTGCGTTCGCCGAAGAGACGGAAGGTGTAGTCAGGCTTCTTGGTATGAGTAACCGCATTTGCTTTCAGCGGTTCCTCCAGCAAGACTTCACGCTCATTGGTGCTCTTGCCCGCGCTATTGCGAATGTCCCAGCCCAAAATCTCGAATAATGGGTCAAGAAACTCGTTTCGCACCTGAGTTTCGTTGAAACGTGATGTACGATAAACATCTTTGCCTTGTTCGTATTTTTGGACGAGGGCGTGTAATTTATTTCTTATACTTGTTATCATGTTTGTTTGAATTTAGCCTTTCAACCTATTCTAGTTGCAGTCCATCTTTACTTATTCAATATCTCCTATCGTTAAGTAGATCACAAAGTATGACGACCACTGTGGTGGGAAGAGCCGTGGTCGTCACTCGATTAGGATAGAATAAATGATTGGTTGCGAAAACTAATTGCAGATAAATTTCTCATGAAAATATGTCTCTTAGAATATACAAAAAAATGGTAAGAGAAAAAGATTGATTTTAAGTTAATCACTATTTTCGCTTTAAGAGCAATCACCGTTGCATGCCAGCAGTTTCTATGAATCTTCCTGCAAAATAAAAAATGGACTCTCGCATACTCCCCGAAAAATATATTTTCAATAGAGTCCACATTTCTTGTTGAGGGACCTTATGAACCTTGCTCGTGGAATTTTCGCAATAGCCCTGCTGAACCACAGCCCAATCCCCTTCATCCGTCACGATAAAGTTGTGCTGGTAAAGCTGGAACCCATCCTGTACGGCGGTGTTGTCTACCTTGGCGCAAAGGCAAGTCTGCTACACCAGTACGTTTAGGCATTTCTCAAAGGTACTCAAATTTAAAACGGCTTGTCAAATTCAAAAGGGCATTGAGCTTGCCTTGAACACCTATATGGTGAATACTGTTGTATAGTAAAACTTTAATTTTTTGTATAGAAACTATAAAAAGCGTGAATTTTGTGTAAAAAAAATAATTTTGTATAAATTTTTTATTGACGAGGTAAAATAACGAAGTTAATTTATCGTCATGTTGAAATCCATAATTGAATACGAGGACTACCGTCAGTACATGCAGGACTTCTACGAAGACCGCAAAAGGACCAGCGCTTTCACCTGGCGGGAATTTGCCAAGCGGGCTGGTTTCAGTTCGCCGAATTTCATCAAGCTGGTGTGCGAAGGTAAGAGCGGTCTTTCTCCCCTCAGTGTGGAGCGTGTGGCATCCGTCATGGGTTTCGTAGGGATTGAACGTGTGTACTTCCGTTCCCTGGTGATGTTCTGCCAAGCCAAGAAGGATTCCGATAAACAGAATGCCTACAAGGAAATGTGCGATATCGCTGGAGCCCATAGGGTGCGCCTGCTGGAAGGGGAGGCTTACGCATTTTATGAATCCTGGAAAAATACCGTGATCCGGGAACTGGCTCCCATGATGCCAGGGGCGAAGCCTTTGGAAATGGCCAAAATGTGCATACCGTCCATCACAGCCGCCGAGGTTAGCGAGACTTTGAGTTTCCTGGTTAAAGCGGGGTTCTTGAAGAAGGATGGGGAAGGTTATCGCCAGACCAACAAGTCTGTGGCAGCATCGGCTGCGGCCCTACCTATGCTGGTGCGCTCCATGCATAAGCAAATGAGTGACTTTGCCAAGGAGTCCATGGACAAGGTCTCTGTTGAAGAACGCAATATTTCGGGTGTCACCGTGGGTATCGACCGAGAGGACTACGAAAAAATTGTTGGTGAAATAGAGGAATTGCGGAGAAAGGTGGTGGCCATTGCCACCGAGAAGAATTCTGCTGAACAGGTCTATCATTTGAACCTGCAGTTTTTTCCGCTGACCCGCAATACAATAGGAGGTGAAAAATGAAGAAGTATATCTATGGCGCTCTGTTGTCTATGCTCTGTGCCTGTTCCAGCGAAAAAGTGGCGGGTGGATCCGCCGAACTTCCAAATGCCGATAAGTATTCCTTTGTGGAGATGGATGATGCTGAAAAGGAGTATTTTGAAGGAGACGCGGATTCGTTCCCCTGCATTAGGTATGATGGTCCGGAAGACGAATTCCTTTATAATTTTGTAAGTCGCGTGGGTTCTTGTGAGGTCCGCAATCTTAGCGATGGGGAGTATAAGGAAGTTCTCCAGATTGAAACTCACGGGCAGGGTTATAGTGACAAGTCTATGCAACTTGTGAAAAAGGATAAGAACTGGTTTGTTGTGGAGCGAATCCGCGAATTTGAATCTGGAGGCTCTTTGGACACGACCTCGGGATATCTTGAGGAATTCGGCAAGGATTGCGAAACCAGGCATGGTCAATTCCATGAACAGGAACATGCCTGCATTTTGAAGCTGGACGTGATAGATACGGCCGCTGTATGGAACGCCTATCGCAAGCAGTATGTGGATGGATGTCGTTCGTTCCAGGAGAGTTACGAAGCGGGTATGGATACCCTGGTGGGTGTGTATGGTTTTAGTTTGGGCGATTTGAAGGTGTGCTTTGTTGGAAGTCCGGCTGACGTGTTTCCTCATAAGCGACTGGAGTTTATTGAAGTTCCTGGTCTCAACAACTATTGGCTGGACTACCATAACGCCGGTATAGGCCGAGGCGAGTTGCAGTTTTCCGTATCCGTAAACTTTCTGTATACAGAGAATGAAGAATTTGTGGATGATGTGAAAAATCCGGAATTGGTCTACCGCGGTGTCAGTGTATACGAGACCATGGAGTTGTTCGAGGATCATTGCCAGCGGGATAGTCTTTTCTTCCAGGAAAAATGCGAAGGGATTGGTGGCGAGATGGTGTCTGAAGGGGATTGCTCTGTAGCCAGGGCGACTGAAACCTTCGCCAAATCAGAAGACTTCTTCATGAATTATGAGTGTGCGGGTGTGGTGCCTGTAGCAAAGGCGGAAAAGATTCTTAATAATCTGGCCCAGGAATTTGCAGGAGTTTGCCGGGAGGAGCTGAAGAGGTTCAACATGGAGGATTATCCCGAAGGAATAATGCTTGATTCGTTGAACAGCTTCAATTTTGCAGAATATTTGACGAAGTAGCATTGCGCTTCATTGAATCTGCGGGATCACTTTCCTCGAAAAGATTGTATTTTCAGGGGAGTGAGTCTTCGCAATAGAGGTGCGTTATGAGATTTGTCAGTGGAATCAGTCTGTTTATCTTGTCTTTCGCTACGTCAGTTCTTGCCGAAATGGTGTTTTCTGCGGATTTTGAAAATCGTGCTGCCGGCCAGTACACCGATAAGATGGCCCAGGAGGACTTCCCTAAAAAGGCGGGCGTTTCCAGCTGGTATGCCATGGAGCAGCAATAAAATTCTTCACGATGGATTCAGCAATGAGCTTGCGGGGAAACGTCGCCGTATGCAAAGGTAGGTTTGCTACACCTGTATGTTTAGGCGTGATTTAAGGTTCTCCACCATAAATCACTTGGTTCCCTTTGGCATCCTCAAAGATAATGTTGCCGTTTTTGTTGCTCACCTTGTATTTAGGTTTGTGACTCTGAATTTTACCATCGGCAATGCTGTAAAGATTTCCTTTATAATTCAGATAGTTTCCCATGATCGTTGCTGTTGATTCTGTATTGCAATTCCCGATTTCAAGAGTGTCCCTAACAGATCCACCTTTCATAAGGATAAAGCCACAATCACGGTCATTTTCATCAAGCCAAATGAAATCCGCGCTGTATGCATCGTTTTTAGCAAGTTCATCTGAAGAAGACCACGCTCTCCCTCTTTTCAGGGAATCCATTCGAACTTCGTAAAAGTGTGTAGAAACATCCCTGCTAAAATCATCGTCATCATAACCCATAAAATGATGACAATCGATATATCCACTTTCTACAAAGGTTACCTCAACAACGGCCGTTGAATCATCCTTGACTCCAATGAGGGTCCATCTGTAATATTCATCTGTTACTACATGGGTATCCATATAGCAACCGCTGACAAATACAGAAGCAAACATAACCACAAAAAGCAATGCCAATGAATTTGCCTTTACCATCAAGATGTTTCTACAGGTCATAAATTCAATCCTCAACGCACATTATTTGTACCAAGGGTGACAAGTCTTTGGGGCATTCGATGATTCTGGATTCAACTATATTCCCGGCGGAGGTAATGGTGGAATGCTTGAACCAGGCTTGCTCATAGCAATACTGAGTTTCATCATCGAGTTCATCACTTGTCCAGAAGATATCGTAATAAACAGAATTGCCGACATCTACGGGATGATCTACAGGATTATACTGTTCCTGCGTATAAAAATTCGGAGTCATCCATTCATCAGCACTTGGAATGTGGAATCCGGGAGGGCACATTTTACTTGCCTTTTCCCAGGTGACATAAGTTTGCCTGTACGCTGCATTTAAGTGGACATCCCTTATTGCAATTTTTTCCTTGGGTTCACCGCATTTGGGATCGATCCAGGGGTAGCATCGGAAATTTTCGGCAACATCATCGATCCATTTTTCGTAGAAGGTTTCAAAACTTTCGCTTTTTTCCCTTACGTCATCCAGTCTGGTGATGTATGCTTCTGTTTCGTTTGTAACAAAATATCTTCCATTGAGATAAGCCACCTTGTAAGGAATATTGTCCATTTGCAAACTTATTAATCGGTAAATATTTCCCTGGCTGAATTCATACCTTATTTCGTTATTTTCTACAATCAAGTGTGTGCTATAACCGGACCTTCTCAATTTCCCTGTTTCCATTACGGATGCGTCCAAAAGTGAATCTGGCTTAACCGTTACAAAATCGAAAAAGCTATAGGCATCCTTTAGCTGGTTGCAAGAGAGGAACACCGATTCCTTGGGCAGCCAAACGGGAGACGCGCCCAAATTTGCGCTATCGCAGTAATGTTCATCCAGACCATGTTTTTTAGCCAGTTCGTGAATAATCATTTGTTCGTCGGTGTAGTTTTCTAGCTTCCATTTATCATCATAGCAGCGGTAGTACTGGGAATCGTTGATTTTTATATGCCGCCCTTTTTGTGTGTTGTCACAAAACTCGTCGCCTAACAGACGGCCATCTAGATCTTCTGGGGTGGCATAATTCCAGTTTTTGTCGTGACAAGCGTAATAGACGTTGTCAATATTTATGACTCGATTTTCCTTGCATTCTTCGTGATAGAATACAGGGGCGATGCTCTTTGTCCATTCATCCTTATAGCATAGGTAGTAGCCAACCGAGTCGTTCTTGAAGATTTGACCATAAGACACATAAGGGGGAATGTCAACATACTTACTGCGGTCGCAGATTCCCAGGAAATAGGAAATTCGATCGATGGAAATCCAGCCGGAATCGGAGCAAATATAATAGCCAAAATTCAGGCGTTCCTTTTCGCCCTTGCGTTCCGCCGTACACTTGCCAAATGCGGAATCCCTATAACTTAAGGGAATTTCAACAAAAGCGCTGTCTTTATCAATGCTCCCTGTGCTATCGCTAGCAAAAGAATCCTTTTCCGGTTGAGGAATTTCAATTTCTTTTAACTTCCAGAAATAGCGATCTTCCTCTGGAATTTTTGACAAGGTGTCTTTGACGCACTCAAAATTCTCTTTATAAAAATAACTGTCCTTCACCTGGTTTTGTATAAGCTTGCCAACTGTATTTGAATCACATTCCGAAAATCCATACGTAACCTTCCATAGGTTTCTATAGAACCTAAAGTTTTCGTCATAGCCAAGAACAGAACCGCTTGCTGAAATTTTCACCAGTGAATCCGCTACAAAAACAGGCTCTACAAAATCATCCCATTTGGTGGATGCGCCTAGGCTTTTAGCAAACTTATTTACAAGGCTAAAAAGTTCTTCGTCAGAAGAAGCTCCCATGCCATACACATAGGGGAGCCAGTAAAGAAGTTTCTCGTCCTGTTTTTCTACAGCCCAGAGAGTCCGCAATTCGCGGGAGGCGTGACGCTTTGCCAAATTCAGGTCATAACCATCTTCCTGCACAAATTTCCTTGCGCGATTAGACACCAGGGCTCCATGTAACGATAGGGGCGGGATAGAATCCGCAGACAAATCCATGTATTCCGTAAGGTTCAAGACTGTTGCTGAATCCTTGCCAATGCATGAATAATCAACCTGCAAAATGGAATGCTCTCCCTTATATTTTTTTGCAGTAAAGCTGTACCTGCCGCTGGACGACTTTCTGAAAATTACAGACAAGGTGTCCGAAATGTTCAAGTCGTTATCGACAATGTAAGCTTCTACAGAAATAACTTCTAGAGGAAACTCTAGGGTAATTTTTCCTTGAGGTAAAAAAGATACGCTATCCGATTCTGCGAGAACAGTTTCGCGTACGGATGGAACATTCGGTTCATGGTCGCAGGCGACAAGAAGTATTGTTACTAGTGCAATCAGCAAGTTCAATAAACATCTCATTTTGCATACTCCTTTCCGCAAATGGCTTTGATTATGGGGTATGTTTTCTTTGGGCATTCCACGATGCGTTTCTGTTGTTTCCAGGTGGCGGAGTACGTATTGCTGCGGTTGGCCACAAGTTCCAGGCAATATTGTGTATTGCTGTCCTTTGCGGTGCTGCTCCAGAAAATGCTATAGAACTGTTCCTTTGTCTTGGTGCCGTCCCATACGTAGGAATAAGTTGCCTTGATGGAACTTTCTTCCTCTCGAGTCCATCCGTTATTTCCTAGGGAATAATTTTCTTGCAGTTCCGTTGTATCTGGAATGTGGGTTCCTGAAGGGCAGAACTTTACGGCAGATTCATAATCCATGTAGGATTCTTCATTGGAATTCACTAGCTCGATTTTCTGGGGTTCAAAATAATAGGTCTTTTTTTCGATATTTATTGTATTCTGTCCTTTTTCGATTGTTACGCTATCATCGACTGTAGCCCTTGCAAGCCAACTTTTGTAAAAGGTTTCAAAGTCATCACCCTTATGCACGAAGTTTTCAAGTGACATTGAAGTACTGGGACTTTCCTTACTCAGGAACATCATGTTCTTGGAAGCGTGGGCAGTGTAAGTTTCTTCATTTTCTTTTATTTTACTCAAAACCAGGTAATCACGCCAGAAAAGGCGGAATGTATATTCTACGCCACCGATTATATTTCTGTATGTTGTGGAGTCGATAAAGGTTCCTCCGGCTAAATTGCGAGGAGTAAACAAATCTGGCAAATAACTGTTTGTTACTGAAGCTTCTTGAATTTTCCACTCACCATTTTTGCAAAAAACATGGTAATCCTTGTCGTCATCGGCGGTCCAATAGATGGAAGTTCCCGCTAAGCCTTTTTTGCATTCCCCGTCATGGTCGATGCGATGTTCGTATAAGAAAATATCATGTTCCGTAGCCTTGATCCAATGGGCTTCATCTGTCCACCAATGAATATTGCACACAAAATATTCATTGTCGGATTTGTACACCTGATTTCTTATGGCTTCTTCGCAGACGATGCCCGCCTTTACAGGTGCCACCACAAGGCTGTCCTCTACGTATGTCCAGTGGTTATTTTCGCACTTGTAATAGGATTCTCCATATTTCTTGAACAACTTTGCAGATGGGCAACTATCTCGACTCAGTATGGGAGGCAAAAGTTCCTCGTCGCTTAAAAGACGCCAGGATTTATCGCACATGTAATATTTACCGTTATAGACCGCAATGTTGTAACGGTGATTGTCATTGCAGACATCTCCATATACCAGGGGCGGTATCGTATCGCGCCAGGACTTGCCATTGCAATAGAAGTAGGCTGTGTCAATTACGGAATTACGATGAACTGGCAATACAAAGGAAGTTCCCTTCATATTGGCATTGCATTCTTGGTCATAGTATCTGGTGCCATCGCTCTTTTCCCAATAGCCGTTCTTGCAGATGGCAAAAAACGAATCCGTATAGATATATTCGCCATTACGCTCCGAGGTGCACGAACCCACTTCACGCACTACACGGGAATCGAATTCGTAAATCTCATAACCCTGTATGCGAATGCCATAAGAAGACCATTTCCCATCCTGGCAAAGGTACTCGCCACCATTAGGTAAAAAACGGATTTTAGTATCACCTTCCTTGCAGCCAAAATAAATGTCTGCCGATGCTTCTTCTGAAAGAGTTTCCCACACCGATGAATTCTTCTTGCAGGCAAAGCCTCCCATGGAACCGATAACTACGGAATCAAGGTCAAAATAACAAGGTCCTAGAAGTTCGTCCTGCTCATTTTGCAGACGCCACATGAGGCGACCTGATTTTTGGGGCATGGAATCGCAGATGACCAAATGTCCATTGAATTCACTGGAATCCTTGAGAATTTGGGAGGTATCCCCCTGAAAAAGGGGCGAGCGCAATTTATAAACGCTTTCAATAAACTCTTCGGCAAAGTTATAAATTTCATCACTATAGGAAGTGGCGTTAGTATTTATAAACCTTAAGAAATTATCTGCTACGTTTATTGTAGAAAGAACTTGGTCCCATTTTGTCTTTGTGCCCAGTCCCTTGGAAAGTTTTTCAAAACATTCGGCAAAGTTCGGCGCATTCACCATTCCACCACAATAAAGGACTGGCAGCTGTTCTTGCAAATTCCAGGTTTCGGGTGGTGTTTCCAGAAATGTCTCGGCTTTCAGGAATGCACTATCCTTCTCCCATATCAAATCCATGTCTGCTTCCTGATGCAAGGACTTTACCCAGGGCGAGAGCATGGCCGAATGAAGATTCAGTTGGAGATCGTCTTCGTAAAGAATGTCAAAATACTGGGTAAACTTCAAGGTATCACTAAAGGAGGAATCTCCATAGGCGCAACTAAAATCCACCTGGATTTCGGAGCTGGAATAATTTCGTGCTCTAACGCTGAAACGGGACTCCTCCAACTTGGCTTCAACGGAATCCCCTGGCATCATCTTCTTATCGAGAGTGAGGATCTTTACATTTAGAAGTCTGAAATTTTGAGGCAGATCCACAGAGCCCGAAAGAGTTCGATTATCTAAGGAGTAAGTCTTATTTTTATCAGATTCCGAAAAATCGTTTTCGTCGGATTTTGAATGGATATCGTAACGGGTTTCAGGGCCACCGCAACTTACAATAAAAAGCCCCAAAAAAAGAGCTCCGATATAACAAATAATCCTATTCAAGAATCTAACCTCAAATATAAAGTTAGATTTTTTTTTATTAGTATTGAGCGTGTTTTATATATTTCGGTTATGGAAGGGAAAATTACATTTGCATTATGCCTCTTGGCTTCGATGGTTTTTGCTCAAAGTATGGCGAAACCTGTTGCTGAAGTTGATTCCGCTGCATACTATGACGAGCTGTGTACTCAAAACCATCAAAAATTCCGTGCAAATGAATCCGTATCAGATGTGTTCTTTTGGACTAGTGTGGGATTAAGCGCTGCAGTTCCGATTTCAGGTATGCTGCTTGGAGCGAAATCCATGGGGTGCAATGTGAACGAAGACAATGATTGTCGATGGTCTGCTTTGGATTGGGGATTAGCAGCGCCATTGCTTCTTTTTCTCCCATCGTGGGTCGCTTACGGGAGTTTTTCAATTGCAAAGAATATCCGCAAGCGTAAATATAATGAGTATTACCGAAAACGTGAAGATTACGTAAAACGAAGGTTGCTTGAAAAAAACGAGATGGATAAACAGTCTTTTTCCATACAGTTGATGCCTTTACTGAATCCTGTCGATAATCACTATGGAGCTTTGTTCGCTTTGAACTTCTAGAAAAGCAACGGCGTTCCCATCTCTCCAAAAAAATGTATTTTCAATAGAGTCTGCATTTCTTGTTGAGGAACCTTATGAACTTTGCTCGTGGAATTTTCGCAATCGCCTTGGCTTGCACTTCGGCATCCTTTGCCGATGTGGTGTTTTCTGCGGATTTTGAAAATCGTGCTGCCGGCCAGTACACTAATAAGATGGCCCAGGAGGACTTCCCTAAAAAGGCGGGAGTTTCCAGCTGGTACGCCATGGAGCAGAATGGCGGCCAGAATGCAAAGATTGTGCAGGACGATGAAGAGCACGGAATGGTTCTGCAGCTGAAGTACCCCAAGGGTTGCGTAGGGCCCAATGACGAAGGTGAGCGCCCCGCCTGCGCCGGGCAGGTGAAGCAGCCGCTCGATGTTTCTGCAGAAGAAATGTGGGTGGCATACGATATTCAGTTCGAACCTGGTTTTGAATTTGTGAAAGGTGGCAAGTTGCCTGGGCTTTGTGGCGGCAAGTGCTACACTGGCGGAAATCGCCCCTCTGTAGGCGACGGCTGGAGTGCTCGCATTATGTGGCGTACGGATGGTGCCGTGGTGCAATACCTCTACTTTGTGGATCAGGGCAGTACCTACGGCGATGACGCCAAATGGAATCTGGGCGAGACTGCGGAACAAAAACATTTTGTGCCGGGAACATGGCACCATGTGGTGACCCGCGTGGTCATGAATTCTGTTTCCATCGAAGGCTCGGGCGACAAGAACGGTGTTGTGCAAAGTTGGTTCGATGGTGAACTTTCCCTGGACTTGGATACTTTGCGGTTGCGTGATTCCCAGGGCCAGAAAATTGACGAGTTCTATCTATCTACATTCCATGGCGGAAACGACGATAGCTGGGCTCCCACTAGCGACGTATTTGTCCGCTATGATAACTTTGTCGTCTCTACGGATTCCATTCCTGTGACGAACGCGAAGCCCGGTGCGTCTGGCGAAGAAGAATCGTCGGCCATTAAGCCTGCACTTCCAAATAATCGTGACGGAAATCGTAGCGACAATCGTGTTGGTGATTACGCCGGCAAACGCAGTGCCAAGCGCCCCGGCGAAACCCCAAAATATTTCAAGAACGAAAAAGACTTTAACGCCATGGGGCAGCAGCAATAATTAAATTTGCTCCCATGCTGAAGGCCGTAATTTTTGACTTGGATGGAACTCTCTGGGATACTGTCGCTCCCTTGACTCTCATATGGAATCAGGTGTTCCAGAAGAACAATACGGGCAAGGTGATTTTTGAAGATGACCTGCGAAATGTGATGGGGAAGAACCTTCAGGAAATCAGCGCAATTTATTTCCCGGACATGGAAAAGTCACGCCGCGAAGACATTATGAACCAGTGTGCCGTGGCCCATTGCGCCTACCTGAAGGAACATGGCGCGCCGCTATTTTTAGACCGAGCGACACTCTCGCAGCTTTACGCGAAATACGAACTGTTCATTGTCAGCAATTGCCCCTGCGGATACATCGAGGCATTCTTGGAGTCCTGCAATTTGCGAAAGTACTTCAAGGATTTTGAAATGTCTGGACGCACTGGCAAAAGTAAAGGCGAAAACATCAAGGCCATCTGTGAACGAAACGGCTTGTGCGTGGGTGCCTCCGATTGTAACGGTGCCGCGGTTTATGTTGGCGACACTCTTGGCGACGAAACTGCTGCAAATTTTGCGGGCATTCCCTTTATCCATGCTGCCTATGGTTTCGGCACTGCCAACAACCCTGCCGCCGTTCTCCATAGCTTTAGCGAACTGCCAGAAGTTCTGGAAAAATTCTCCAACCATTAGTTGGAGATTTCTGCAACTATTGGCTGCAGAATTGAACCTTGAAATTTTTGTTCGCTGTTAGAAATTAAAATTACAAATCTTTAACAAAGTTGCCCTTGCCAGCTTTTTAAGAATTGCTAACATACATCGCGAGCATTACAACAGTCTCCTGAACACCTGATAAAAATTCAGGTGTTTTTTGTTTTCAAAGGAGATACTATGCCCAGAAAAAATCAAAATAATCTGCCACAGACTTACGCTACTTGGATTTCTGAACTCAAGAAGCGTTATGCCCAGTCGCAAATCAAGGCTTCCATTGCTATCAACGGCGAGTTGATTGGCTTTTATTACAGCTTGGGTCGCGATATTCAGCAGAAACAATTCCAGAATACCTATGGCAGCGGGTTCTATAAAAAACTCAGCGAAGATCTGCGCCGTGTAATTCCAAATGCCAAGGGGTTTTCGCCGACGACTCTGAAATATGCCGTGTATTTCTACGATTTGTACAAGGATTTTGCAGATGGGCAAAATCGTCAACAACTTGTTGACGATTTAAATGGCGGAATTCGTCCGCAACTTGCGGACAATTTGAACGACCGAAATCGTCAACAAGTTGTTGACGATTTGAACAACCGAAATCGTCCACAACTTGTGGACGAATTGAAGAAAATCCCTTGGGGACATCATCGCTTTATTATTGATTCTTGTAAAAATTCCCCAAAAAAGGCTCTTTTCTTCGTAAAAAAGACCATTGAAAACAGTTGGTCCCGTTCTGTATTGCTCACGTTTCTTGATACAGACCTGTATGAGCGTGAAGGTAGAGCCGTTACTAACTTCACAACGACTTTACCTAAGGAGCAGGGTGACCTGGCTCGTGAATTGACTCGGGACCCGTATTGCTTTGACTTTGTGGAAGTTCGTAGCGATTTTGAGGAACGGGAATTGAAAGACGCTCTGCTCAAGAATATTGAAATGTTCCTGATGGAACTTGGTCGCGGTTTTGCCTACATGGGGCGAGAATATCGTTTGCAGGTCGGTGAAACTGAACAATTTCTGGATATGCTTTTTTACAACACCAAGTTGCACTGCTATGTGGTAGTTGAAGTGAAAACAGGGAAGTTTGAACCTGCGTATATTGGACAACTTAGCACTTACGTGGTGGCCGTGAATCACTTGTTGAAAAGTCCAGAAGACAAGCCTACGCTTGGCATTTTGGTGTGTAAGGACCTGCCCTCTATCAAGGAACTGGAAGATCAGTTAAATGGATGAATTCTATTCAAAGGAGATGCTATGCCTAGAAAAAATCCAAGTTCACAAAATACAGTTTCCATTCCGGTAGCTGTTGATACAATCAAGTCGGCCATTCTGCAAAGCCAGTACATGGCGGCTAGTTCCACCAACAAGATTCAGTTGGCGTTGTACTTTTCAGTGGGACGATTTGTTTCCCTGAATACGCGTTATGGGCGCTGGGGCGGCAATGCAATCAAGCAGATTAGCGAACGTTTGCAGAAGGAATTGCCCGGTTTGCGAGGCTTTTCGGAACGCAGTATTAAGTACATGCGGACATTTTTTGAAGAGTGGAATCCTGCCGAAAAAGAGCCTAATTCGGCAATCGTAATTGCCGAATTGGCGAATTTGAACGAATTTAGCCAATTTTACGGTTTTGATGCAATTTCATTCACTCATCACATCAATATTTTGACGGGAGCAAAGTCTCGGGAGGAGCGCCTTTTTTACATCGAGCGTTGCGCTAAAAATTCCTGGACGGTTGAATTTTTGAAGTCCGAGATCAAGTCTGGCGCTTACCATCACCAGGGGCAAATGTCAAACAATTTTTCTTCCACTTTGAATAGCTCCCAGTCGGCGCTGCAGGCAATTTCCATGTTCAAGGATGAATACCTGTTGGACTTTATGAATGTGGAGGAACTTGGCGAACGGGATAAATCCCTTGTAGATGAGCGCGTTGTTGAGAATGGAATTATCCATAACATCAAAAATTTCATCATGAAATTTGGCAAGGATTTTGCATTCATCGGGAATCAGTACCATCTTGAAAAGTTCGGTGAAGATCAGTATATCGACTTGCTTTTTTACAATCGCGAGTTGAATGCGCTCGTTGCCTTTGAATTGAAGATGGGAGATTTTAAGCCCGCATACCTGGGACAGTTAAGCAGTTACCTTCGCATTCTCGATGACGAAGTGCGCAAACCTCATGAAGAGCCGTCCATTGGAATTGTCCTTTGCAAGAATGCGAACAAGGCATTTGTGGAATATGTCATCCAGGATTATAACCACCCGATGGGCGTTGCCACTTACAAGCTGATGCAAGAAAAACTGCAAAAGGTCTTGCCGAATGAAGAAGAACTGAAGAAGCTGCTGTAAAAATTTTCAACCATAAGTTGGAATATTTTACTTGAGAATATCAGTTCGCTGTGTCAAAAACTAAAATTTCGTAAACAGTGTTTACGATTTTCTAGTAACATCTTTTTATAGTCATGGCGGTGCTGTCGAAATGGGGCAACAGTGTTGCTCCAATCTGGACAATTTTATAAATTGAACTTGTTCTTAATTAAGGAGATTTTTATGAAAAACTTTATTGCAAAGATGGGAGCTGTTCTGGTTATGCTTTTGGCTGCATCATCAAGCTATGCAGGGACGATGAAGGATAGCCGCGACGGCAAGACCTACAGAACAGTGCAAATAGGCAACCAGACTTGGATGGCCGAGAATCTGAACTTTGCAAGCAAGCAGAGCAAGTGCTACGACAACAAGGAAAGCAACTGCGACAAGTACGGTCGCCTTTACGTGTGGAGTGAGAAGATGGTCGCAAACGTTTGCCCGAGCGGCTGGCACCTGCCAAGCAAGGGTGAGTTTGAGACGTTGCTGGAAAATGTAGGAGGCGAAAACACTGCCGGCACTGCCCTTAAGTCCCGCAGCGGGTGGTATAACAACGGCAATGGTCGAGACGAATACGGCTTTGGGGCGTTGCCCGCTGGCAACTGCGACGACCTCTTTAACCTGGAGGGTAACATCGCGTTCTTCTGGTCTTCTACGGAGCGCAGTGAGCTCTTCGCGTACTACCTGAATTTGAACTACAACGACGAGCTCGCCGGCGTGGACTACATCACTACGATCTTTGGTTTCTCCGTTCGCTGTGTCAAAAACTAAAAATGTTCCCCCAGCATTTTTTCCATCCAGATCATGTTGTACCATTGCCCGAATTTGTAGGCGCAGTCGTTGAAGGTGCCCACCAGCGAGTAGCCCATGTGTTCGTGGAATTTCTGGCTGCTGTTGTCCAGGTGGGTGCTGCCTGGTTTTGGCGAAGCGATGCAGGCGTAGGCGTTTAGAATGCCTTGCTTTTTCAGAGCGTTTTCCAGCTCGTTATACAGGGCACGGCCGTAGCCTTTGCCATGTTCGCTCATCTTGACGTAGATGGATGTTTCTACGCTGCGGCTGTAGGCGGCTCTGGCCTTGAAAACGCCGGCGTAACAGTACCCGAGAATTTCTGCAGTTCCGTTCAAAGTGCTTGCGGCATTTCCGCCTGCGGCGCATTCCAAATTTGCAATGTCCATGGCCCGTTCCAGAACCAGGTACGGGTACTTTTCAAGCGTATTCTGGATTCGCCCGGCAAATGTCTTTACCGAGGGCGAGCTGTATTCAAATGTGATTGCCGTATTTTCTACATAAGGCTTGTAAATAGCAAGCAATGCCTCGGCATCTTCGATTGTTGCGGAGCGAATGGAATAGGCCATGTTCGGAATGTAGNNCCTCCGCATTCGCGGAGGCTTTCTCAAAGAATACTGAAAATCGCTAGTTCTGGGGTTATGCCTTCAGCGTAGATGCAGCACATTCGCCAAGACATGGTAAACTACATTTTCTGGTATCTTGTTTCTGGTTTCTGTTCTCTGAATTACTTCTGGGCGAGAAAAATGTTAATTTTGCAAATAGTATGAATTATACTACAAAAAATCTTGCATTTTTAAAAATGTTAATCTATATTTATAACAAGATGAGTCAAATTGTATCTAAAATGCATTTTCTAGGGGATTTTGCGTCCCTTTCTGTGGGTTATGCTTTCAGAAATACTTGTGTCCCGGGCAATTTCGGAGTGTTGTCGTGTTTTTTACGCGATATTGATTCTTCGGGTGTTGTGAACCTTACGGCCTTAAAAAGGGTTGAAAATGTGGAACCGAAAGAAGGTCATTTGGCTGTTGAGGGGGATGTCCTTTTTCGTTCCAGGGGTGAGCTTTTTGTTGCGGCCAAAGTACCTGAATGCTCAGAAAAACTATTGGTTGTAGCTCCGATGATTAGAATTCGTGTGGAAAACCGTGAAAAAGTGCTTCCTGAATATCTTGTATGGTATATAAATGGAGTAAAGGGAGCTGCTTACTTCAAAGAATTTGCCATGGGAACTGCTATGCCGCTAATAAGCAAGGGCGTTCTCGAAAAGATGCCTTTGAAATTACCGAGCATCGAAGATCAGCAAAAAATCATTGACTTGGTCAATTTGAACAAAAAAGAGCAGTTTCTAATGTCAGAAATTGCCACCCGAAAGAACTTAATTTTAGAAAGAGAAATTTCAAACTATCTGGAGTCGCTATGACCGAAAATAACGTCAAGAAAATTCAACAAGACGACATTAACGCCGCAGCATGGGCCGCTTGCGACACCTTCCGCGGTGCGGTCGATCCGGCTCAGTACAAGGACTACATCTTGGTGATGCTGTTCCTAAAATACATGTCCGATGTTTGGCGCGATCATTATGAGGCTTACCGCAACCAGTACGGGGATGATGAATCCAGAATTCGCCGCAAATTGGAACGCGAACGCTTTGTCTTGCCCTTGGTCCAGCTCACGAATGAAAAGGGTGACGTAATTGATGAGTTTACTGCTGATTATTACAGCCTTTACGATAGACGAACCGCGGATAATATCGGTGACTTAATCAACATCGTTCTGGATAAAATTGAAACTCAGAACCGCCTGAAGTTGGAAGGTGTTTTCCGCAACATCGACTTTAATTCTGAACCGAACTTGGGCAGAACTAAGGATCGCAACCGCCGTCTCAAAACCCTTCTTGAAGATTTCCATAAAGAAGAATTGAACATGTCGCCTAGCCGTGTTTCTGAAGACATTATCGGTAACACTTACATGTACCTTTTGGAACGTTTCGGTACGGAATCCGGCAAGAAGGCGGGAGAATTCTTCACTCCGTTCGTTGTAACGGAACTCGTGGCAAAACTCGCCGCTCCCAAGGAAGGTGACAAGATTTGCGACCCCACTTGTGGCGCAGGTGGATTGCTGCTCCAGGCATCCAAGCAAATTGGCGGAAACAATTTCGCATTATTTGGCCAGGAATCCAACGGAAGCACTTGGGCACTTTGCCGCATGAACATGTTCCTGCATAGCACCGACAGCGCCCGCATCGAATGGGGCGACACACTGAACAACCCCATGCTCGTTGAAAAAGACAAGTTGATGAAATTCAACGCCGTGGTTGCAAATCCTCCGTTCTCGCTAGATAAATGGGGCGCCGAAAATGCAGAAAGCGACCCTTACAACAGATTCTTCCGCGGTATTCCGCCCAAGAGTAAGGGCGACTGGGCCTTTATCAC
The DNA here is from genome assembly GCA_002314675.1 of Fibrobacter sp. UBA1765. Lineage (GTDB taxonomy): Bacteria > Fibrobacterota > Fibrobacteria > Fibrobacterales > Fibrobacteraceae > UBA1765. The sequence goes on from DCGZ01000103.1 coordinate 22,160, forward strand.
CCACATGGTCGAAACGAGCCTCGTTGGCGAAGGCCGCGTTGTCGTGGTTGTTCCTCACGGCGTTCTTTTCCGTGGAGCATCCGAAGGCAAAATCCGCGAAGCCATGATTGAAGAAAACTTGCTGGACGCAGTTATCGGCCTGCCCGAAAATCTGTTCCCGACCACAAGTATTCCGGTGGCAATCCTTGTATTTGATCGCAGTCGTGAAAAGGGCGGCAAGAACGAAAAACGCAAGGACGTCCTGTTCATTGACGCAAGCCGTGAATTTGTGCAGGGCAAAAAGCAGAATTCCCTTTCCGAAGAGACCATCACAAAAATCGTAAACACCTACAAAAAGCGCAAGGCCATTGACAAGTACGCCCATCTGGCCTCCCTCAAGGAAATCAAGGATAACGAATACAACTTGAATATCCCGCGCTATGTGGATACCTTCGAAGAAGAAGCTCCCATTGACATTGACGAGGTCCAGAAGGATATTGGCCGCCTTGAAAAGGAACTGGCAGAAGTCCGCAAGCTGATGGCGCAAAAACTCAAGGAAATTAAACGGTAGAGTCCCCATGAACTTTAAAGACCTAGAAAGACTGATTTCGCAAGATGAAACAAAATCCCTGGAATTGAAAAAATCTACTGGGGAGCTGAAGGAGGGGATGCACTCGGCCTGTGCGTTCCTGAACTCTGATGGTGGAATTCTTGTATTCGGCGTTTCTCCGTCTTTAAAAATTATCGGGCAAATCGTGAATGAGTCCACCCGTCGTGACGTGGCTCAAATAATGTCTGGAATTGAACCTGCCGTTAATCCTGTCGTGGAATACATTGATATTCCCGGAAAACCAGGATTTCAGGCTATAGTTTTAAAGTTTAATCCGTGGGTGTATGGCACAAGACCATACACGTTTCAAGGCAAGCCCTATTATAGGGTAGAAAGCGTGACTAAGGTGATGCCTCGCGATTTGTTTGACGAAAGAATCATGCAGAATCGCCCGAGGAAATATGCCTGGGAAATGCAGCCCGCCGAAAACATCCGTATCGAAGATCTTGACGAAGGCCGAATTAGAGGCGCTGTCCGCGTTGGCGTGGAAGGTGGACGCATTTCAGAAATGTCTCTCCACGCATCTCTCGAAGAAATCCTGGAAAAATGGGAACTTCTTGAAAATGGCGTTTTGAACAACGCTGCAGCCGTGCTGTTCTCTAAAAAGAAAACCCGAGATTTCGAACTGAGAATGGCGCGCTTTCGCGGAACAGACAAGCTCCACTTCATAGACAATCAACGGGTACACGGGAACTTTTACGAACTGATGGATGCTGGGATGGCTTTTTTCTTTAAGCATCTATCTCTTAGCGGCGAAATTACAGGCTGGTACAGAGAAGAACATTTGGATATTCCAGTAGCGGCATTGCGCGAAGCCTTGATCAACGCCATTTGCCATCGCGACTATGAAAAATACCAATGCTCCATCGGCATCGCCATTTACGACGATCGTATCGAAATAGAAAGCCCGGGATTACTCCCGAGAGAATTGACCCCAGAAAGCATAAAGTTGCCGCATAGGTCCTACCCAAGAAACATAACCTTGGCGTCTGTATTGTACAGCACTATGGTTTTGGAAAATTGGGGCTCTGGAGTAAAGCGCATCATGGACGCCTGCAAGGCCGAAGGCGCCGAAGAACCTAGCTGGTTCGAAGAAACTGGATTTGTGGTAGTTTCGTTCCCGTTCAATAAGCTAAACGGCGTTGATGTCAAGAAAAATCGTGGTAATTCCCAGAACGAGCCTCAAAATGAGCTCCAAAACGAGCCTCAAAATGAGCCCCAAAAACGAAAGCTCAACATAGAAGAGATAGTAAAGTCCAACAATACTATTTCTATCAATGAAATTGCCTTGAGTGTAGGAGTAAGCCGTATAACGGTAAAAAGAGATTTGAAAGCCCTTGGCATTAAGTGGGAAGGCCCTTCAAAAACTGGACATTGGGTTAAAAAAGAGAAAGAAGGAGAATAAAGATGGAGTTGCCTAGAGAATGGACTTCTTGTTCAATAAAGGATATTCAGTCTGTAGAGGTGCAGAACGGTTTTTCTCCACAATGTGTTGAATATGAAACAGCTCGAAAATCACTCAGTTTAGGAGCTTTAACTGGTTTTTCTTTGGATTTAACGCAAGAAAAATTTATTTCAGAAAAGGCCGAGTTGCCGTTGAACTCCATGTTGCATAAAAATGATATCCTTGTAAGTCGTTCAAATACGAAGGATAAAGTTGGTCGTGCAGCCGTTGTTTTGGAAGACGTTGTTGAGTACTATTATCCTGATTTAATGATGCGTTTTCAAGTTGATTCGCAAAAAGCTGATTGCCGCTATGTTGCAATGTATTTGCAATCACCTATGGGAAGAAATTATTTTATGTCTCACGCAGCTGGAACCAGTACAAGTATGGTCAAGATTAACAAGAATGTTCTTGAATCTTTCCCTATGGTTTTGCCGCCTCTTGCGGAACAGAAGAAAATTGCCGAGACTCTTTCTGTTTGGGATTCTGCCATTGAAAAAATGGAGAAGCTAGTTGAAAAAAAAGAAGAAGAAAGAAAGATTAATATTTGGAATTTGATCGCAAATGATAACACTAAAAAAGTTGAAATAGGCAGAGTGTCAATAAATAAAAATCAATGGAACCATAAACTTGTTGGACATGTCTTGAAAATTGGCCATGGTAAAGATTATAAGTCATTGTCTGTGGGAAATGTTCCTGTTTATGGAACCGGCGGATACATGACTTCTGTCAATGAATATTTGTATGATGGAGAAACGGTTTGCATTGGTAGAAAAGGAACTATAGACAAACCATTTTATTACTGTGGTAAAATTTGGACTGTAGATACATTATTTTATACATATGATTTTGAAAATGTTTTGCCAAAATATATTTATTACATGTTTTGCACAGTGCCTTGGAAAAAATTTAGCGAGGCCAGCGGTGTTCCCAGTTTGACATCTAAAATTATTGAAAATATTGAATTTAATTGTCCGTCTCTTTCCGAGCAACAAACTATTGCTGACTTGCTTTCTAATTTTGACAAAGAACTCTCCCTTCTCAAACAGCAACTTGCCTTATACAAAAAGCAAAAACAAGGCTTAATGCAGAAACTTCTCA
>DCGZ01000152.1 GCA_002314675.1 Fibrobacter sp. UBA1765
GCCATAATGCGCTTGTAAAACCGGGGACGGCTCCTGTGTTTTATTCAGATGTGCATTCCGTGCAGTTGCTGCCAACGAAAGCTATGCAAGGCTCTATCGATATGCCGCAGCATTTGGAAGGTTATTTTGCAAAGCCGAATGGCGATATGAGTTCTTTTGAAGGCGATACATGGGTACGTGCAAACGACACGATTCTTTCGATACATCTGTTTAGTGGCTTTGGAACAACCATCGCAGAACTTACGTATACAAAGGATTCAGTTGCTTTCGAAAGTTCCTTTATGGATGTCGAAAAGCTTAAGGCCGAATATGTACTTGCAGATTTTCAAATATGTTTTTACCCCTTTGAAGCGCTTAAGCAAAATTTTGAAAAATCAGGTTTTGAATTTTCTGAAACTACAGAAGGCTCCGGTTTTGAACGAGTATTAAGTGAAAATGGAACTGTAATTTTGAAGGCAAAAAAATCGGGTTCAGAAATTGACCTTGTAAACGAGTTGCGCAAGTACAGGTACCATATAACCCTTGGTGAAAATTAATGACGCGTCCACTGTATATAAATGACTTTGCGTTCCACTGCATTCTTGGAAGCGGTTCTATGAAGAACTGCTCTGCTGTCCTTGAAAAATTGAAGAATGCGGAACGTGGCGAGTTTACGATGCATGATGTTGCGGGTACAATGCGCCCTGCCGCAACAATTGATCCGGCGACACTCCCTGCTGTAGAAAATCAGATTTTTGACAATCGCGTGAATCGCTTGAGCCAGGCTGCCCTTTGCCAAATGGATTCTTCTATTCGCAGTGCGGTTGAAAAGTTCGGCGCAGATCGCGTTGGCATTTTCATTGGTTCTTGCGACAACGGTTCCGAAGCTTCGCTTAGTGCTTTAAAGTGCTTTAAAGAAACGGGCGCATTCCCGGAAGGTTACAAGCTGGATTACCAGCGCGCGGATTTCCCGGCAAAGTTCATTGCAGAGCGCTATGGCATTACAGGAATGGTGAGCGTGCATTCTACGGCATGCGCATCAAGCGCTAGTGCCTTTGTTTCTGCTCGTAATAACATTTATGCGGGTAACTGTGACGCTGCCATTGTCGGCGGAGTCGATATTGCGTCACTGCCGGTTATTCTTGGCTTTGCTTCATTGGAAGCAATGAGCGATAAGCCTACAAATCCGTTCAGTGCAAATCGTTCCGGTTTAACGCTTGGCGATGCCGCAGTCTATTTCCTTGTGACAAAGGACGAGTGTGCAGACTTGTGCGTAGGCTCGGAAAATCTCCAGGTGATTGGCTTTGGCGAAAGTGCCGATGCAGACCATATCACGGCACCGCGTGCCGATGGCGAGGGTGCGTACCAGGCAATGCTTGCCGCTCTTAACGACGCGGAACTTGGCGCAAGTAAAATTGGCTATGTGAACTTGCATGGTACTGGCACGCGCTTGAACGATGCCATGGAGGGCCGTGCAGTGAACAGGCTCTTTGGAGAAAATGTTCCTGCAAGTTCTACGAAGGCTTTGACCGGCCACACGCTTGGCGCAGCCGGAGCCATTGAAGTTGCGTTCTGCTGCATGGCTATGCAAAATCAGGTTTTACCGGCTCACTTGAACGATGGTGTCGCTGACCCGGAAATTCCGCCAGTCCGCTTGGCTCACGCAAACGAGGCTGCAAAGGATTTGCATTACTGCATTACCAACTCCTTCGCCTTTGGCGGCTGCAACGTATCCCTTGTCGTCGCAAGGGATGCTTAACAACAAAACAATTGGATGCCACTTTTCTGTTTTCTTATTTCTGTACTCTAACCTATGACTGAATACAATTCTAGAGAATCCGTTGCAACACTTGTTCCCCACAAGGGCAAAATGCTCTTGCTTGACCGTGTGAAATCTTACACGTTAGAAGAAAAAACGATTGTTACCGAAATCGACATTGGCAAAGACAACCTCTTTTTTGATGAAGACTTGCAAGGTGTACCTGCCCATGTCGCCTTTGAATATATGGCTCAGAGCATTTCGGCCCTTTCTGGAATTTACGGTAAATCCATTGGCAATGAACCGCAGGTAGGCTTTATCATGAGCGTTACAAACTTCAATGCTGCAAAGCCTTTCTTTAAGGCTGGAGATGTTGTAAAGGTTATGGTTCGCCAGACCATGCGTATGGATATGGCCGTGACTTTTGATGGCTCTGCAAGAGTCGGTGATGAAGTCTATGTAACTGCAACGCTAAATACCATTGAAGTCCCAGACCCAAAGACTGCTCTTGGACTATAATTTTATAAGTAATTAATAATAAAACCTACATTTTTCTAAATCCTAGCTTCTAAAAAAACTAAATTTCGCACGCTTATGGATAATGTTAAACAAGTTTTGATTACTGGAGCAAGCGGCGGCATAGGCCAAGCTATAGCTTTAGCAGTTGCTGAAGCTGGCTATTCCGTCATTGCTCATTATAACAACAATGCAGCCCCGGTAGAAGAGCTAGTTCAAAAAATTATTGCGAACGGCGGTTCTGCTCGCGCTTTGCAGTTCAATATTCGTGATCGCGAACAATGCCGCGAAGTCCTTGAAAAGGATATCGAAGAAAACGGCGTGTATTATGGCGTTGTAACAAACGCTGGCGTTTGCGCCGATACTGCATTCCCTGCAATGACCGATGAATACTGGGACAAGGTAATCGATACCAACCTGAACGGTTTTTATAACGTTATCCACCCGATTGTAATGCCGATGTGCCGCAAGCGAAAAGGCCGCATCATTACCATGTCTTCTGTTTCTGGCGTTATCGGCAACCGTGGCCAGGTAAACTACAGTGCATCTAAGGCTGGCCTCATTGGCGCAACCAAGGCTCTTGCTACAGAACTTGCAAGCCGTAACATTACCGTGAACAGCATCGCTCCAGGTGTCATTGAAACCGAAATGATCAAGGACGCTCCGCTCGACATGATCTTGCCAGCGATACCGATGAAGCGTGTCGGCAAGCCGGAAGAAGTTGCGGCAACCGTCGTGTTCCTGCTTTCTGAAGGAGCCGCTTACATTACCCGTCAAGTTATTTCTGTAAATGGAGGCCTTGCATGACCCGTAGAGTTGTTGTTACCGGAGGCTCCTGCCTTTCTGCCTTGGGCCAGGAAGTTGACGAATGCTTTGACAGCTTGAAGGCTTTGAAGAACAAGATTGTGCGCATGGACGAATGGGATGTCTATGCCCAAATGAATACGCGCCTTGCAGGCCCGATCACCTACGCTCTCCCGGAATACCCGCGTAAAAAGATTCGTGGCTGTGGCCGCGTTGCCGTGATGGCTCTCGCTTCTGCAGACCGCGCCATGCAAATGGCAGGCCTTACCGAAGACCCGGCACTATTGAAGTCCGGTCGCGTGGGCGTTGCTTACGGTTCCTCCATGGGAAGCATCAACGCGCTTGTAGACTTTTTCTCGATGCTCAAGACCTACGACTGTTCCGGCATTACGGCAACAAGCTACATCCGCTCCATGCCGCAGACTTGCGCCGTGAACATCAGCGTTTTCTTTGGCCTTACAGGTCGCATCATTACGACAAACACCGCTTGCACAAGTGGCAGCCTCTCCATTGGTCAGGCCTACGAAAACATCAAGTACGGCATGCAGGACGTAATGATCGCTGGCGGTGCCGAAGAACTCAACCCAACTGAATCTGCCGTGTTCGACACGCTCTTTGCAACGAGTACCAAGAACGACACTCCGGAACTTTCTCCGGCAAGTTACGATCGCGACCGCGACGGCCTCGTAATTGGCGAAGGCGCGGGAACCTTGATTCTTGAAGAGTACGAACACGCAAAGGCCCGTGGCGCACACATCTATGCAGAACTCGTTGGCTTTGGCAACAACACCGATGGCGACCACATTACGCAGCCTAAAAAAGAAACCATGCAGGTTGCTCTTGAAATTGCAATGAAGGACGCAGGCATTTCTCCAGATGCAATCGGCTACGTGAACGGCCACGGTACGGCAACGCACCACGGCGACATCGCAGAAAGCTGGGCAACCTACAACGCATTCAATCAGCGCGCAGTTCCGCTTTCTAGCCTCAAGAGCTACATCGGCCATACGCTTGGCGCATGCGGCGGCATCGAAGCCTGGCTTGCAATCCACATGATGAACCGCGGTTGGTTCAGCCCGAATCTCAACCTCAAGAACGTTGACCCGGAATGCGCTCCGCTCGACTACATCACCGGTTCCGGCCGCGAAATGGACGTGGAATACATCATGAGCAACAACTTTGCCTTTGGTGGCATCAACACCTCCTTGATCTTTAAGAAGGTTTAAAATATGGTGGGGGAGGTCTCCCCCTCGCAAAAGCCTCGCAATCCGAGTCTTTTGCTACCCCCTCTCCTAGGGGCTTAGCCCCTAAAACCCCGCAAGTATCAAAGCGCAAGCCCCGGGAAGTGAAACTTCCCGGGGCTTCTGTTCTTATTTCGTCAGTGCATTGAGAACGCTTTACTTCTTTGCATATATCTCTGTGTGTCAAGGCATTGCGTTCATGTCATCGTACACAACATTTTGCAAAAATGAATTTTTGCATAAAAAAAGACCTCTCTGAGAGAGGTCTTTTTAAGTGGATGATGAAGGGCTCGAACCTTCGACCCGCTGATTAAGAGTCAGCTGCTCTACCAACTGAGCTAATCATCCATTTATGTCTTGTTCATTTAAGAACTTGGAAGGGGTCGTTCTTCCGACGCGCACAATTATAGAAAACTGGAAAATTTTTTCAAGGGTAGAATGTGAAAAAATTTAAGATTTTCATGTTTTAATTCTCTTTTCACAACTTCCGCCAACTTGAATTGAGCAATTTCGTTGCGGCGGTAGTTCCGCATTACGGACTTTACATCCAGCTGGATGCCAACGATTTTGTGGTAAGGTTTAGAATTGTCAAAATACAATTTTGACTTACATTTCAGTTTCTTTTACAAAGGACACGAATTTTTCTATTGTCCAAATATCAGATTGTTTGCTTTGGGGGAAAGATTTGATATATGGCTTGGGAACAACAAGAACCACTTTTTCAGATTTCATTTCATCCATTTGCTTTTCTGAAATACCTTGTTGTAACGTGCAAAGATATTTATATCCATTTTTTAGTCGATCAGCCTCATTAAGAATCTGACGCCAACGATCTTTACATGTAGTTTTTGCCGCTAGAGATATCAATTTATTGGTAGGAAATGAATAATTATGGTAAGCGTTACTGGAAGGAAAAATAAAATCTGGTTTCTTATTTCCCTCTGTTATGACCTGAGATTCATAACGAACACCGTTGTTGTCAAATAACGCAGATAGATGGTGTTCTAAACTTTTTCCTGCTCGGCTTTTACGACGATTTAATACCTGATTCGCAACATTTATAAATTCGTCCACCGAAGGAAAACCATTTGCGAGAAATTTTCCATAGCGCGATTGTTCAATGGCTCTAAAAACATTATATTCTGAATTAGTCCAATCTATTAGGCACTGGTCAGGATTCAATATTGAATAATTCAATTGATTATGAAGCCGATCATTGATTTCTCTGGCTTTTTTTGCCATTTTACAGGAGTCAGGAAATTCAATTCCTAATTCATTCAATTCATCAATAAAATTATGAATTAAAATTTCTTCCTTTTCGTTGCTAGTTATCGACTTTTTTTCAATTAAGGAATTTGTTTCTAATGGAGACAAACCTATTGAATCAAGATAGTCGTTTATATCATCATCGGAATTTAAAACAAACGCCTGATAGCTATGTTCCGCTCGCTTTACTAGAACGAATAAAGCTCCTGTAAATTCCGGTCGAAAAATTGGAGTTCGTGTAATACGATATTCATCGCGAGTTCCTCGCCCGTAATAGATGAACCTTGATTCTGTAATAAACACATCCTCATAATGCCACTGAATTTCAGACAATCTATCTTTATTTTCGCCCTTAACTCCAGGACTATCAAAAAGGAGTGAATAACTATTTTTGGGTATATAGATTCCTGCCTGATGACTTTGGTCGGGCTTAGTATCATTTGCAGATAAAAATTTGCAAAAGGCTTTTTCTCCATACGTAGTTGCCTTAATGGCTTCAGTAGCATAAGACTGCATTTTGAAAATCCTCTATAAATTTTCAAGTTGCTTAACGATAAGCTTCGCAACATTAGTCATCAAAGGCACAACCACAGAATTTCCAAATTGTTTATAAGCTTGAACATCGGAAACCGTAATCTTAAATGTATCGGGAAAGCCCTGCAAACGGGCACACTCTCTTGGAGTTAACCGTCTAGGATTTTTATTCTTTTGTTCAATTAAAATTTCTGAACCATCTTTATAGTATCTTGCGCTAAGCGTTCGTGACACTCCATCAAGCGGAGCAATCCCATAACCAAAACCATTTCCTGCAGCTTTATGTTTTGCTGCATAATTCTGCAAGTATGTCCATAATTTATCTGACAGCGTGTACTTTGGATCGGGCTTAGATTCCAAAATATCACGCATTACAGGTTTAGGTTCTTTCGGAGAAATGGTAAATTGAAAGTCTATTTTCTTTTTAAATATTTTTCTGTCAAAACCGACTATCAATATTCTTTCACGGTGTTGAGGTACAAAATTTTGACCATCTAACACCTTGTAGAAAATTTCATAATCTAATTCGTCTAAAGATTCTTTAATAACCTTAAAAGTATTGCCTTTGTCATGACTACATAGGTTTTTCACATTTTCAAGCATAAACGCTTTTGGACGTTTTTCTTTGATAATTCTGCAAACATCAAAGAATAAAGTGCCTTGAGTTTTATCTTCAAATCCTGTTGCACGCCCCAAGCTGTTCTTTTTAGAAACTCCTGCAATGGAAAATGGTTGGCACGGGAATCCTGCAACAAGAATATCATGATCAGGAATTGTTTTAGCATCAACCTTTGTTATATCACCATCAGGCATGTCACCAAAATTGTCGAAATATGTTTTTTGGCTAAACTTATTCCACTCATTTGTGTAAACGCATTTTCCTCCAGCCGCTTCAAAAGCAATACGCATTCCGCCGATACCGGCAAACAAGTCAATGAACCTAAAATTCTGTTTTACAGATTTCTTTTTAGACTTAACATCTTGGCCAGCCATGTATCTCGTTCCTCGAGTTGAAGGTGAACGAGTTCACCCTCAGTCGGGAGCAAGAAACCGCGATGTCAAAACAAGCAAAGAAAACGCTCGCAAACGCACGTGTGGATACACGCACGAATTCCCCGGGCACCGAATGGATACAGTACGCCCAGGGTACAGCATGGCCTATGTAACCATAGGTCAACGAACGTTTGTCTTATTCAATGGTTTTGAAAAGTGTCGAAGTTTTCAGCTGTAGAACAAGAGCAAACTCAGCAAGAGTCGTTCTTGTAGCATACTTCACACACATTTAAAGGAAAAAGGCGTGGAATTGAATGCATCTACCCAACTGAAGGCCTTCGACTGCCCAAAACCAAGTAAACACAAACAACCCACGCCCCAATTGCGTGCCGTAAACACGGCAGCAGATGCCTCAGCATCTAAAGGGTCGTTTGCGTACAGGCAGATTTATCAAATATGCATATAGCAAAACGATGCCATCAAGCAAAGCCTAATAGCAAGCGTGAGCGTTCGTCTTGCACCGGGTTTTTGAAAAGTGTCGAAGTTTTCAGTTCGGAACAAGAGCAAAACTCTTTATGTACACAGGGAATATAGATAATCCAGCATGTCAGTAGGTGGCACTCAAAAAATTTTCAGCACCCCTATTGCCCATTTTTTACGAAATGGCTTGACATAGCCTGGCCAGGAACCGCATTCATAAAACAGACTTTAAATAGTGTCTTTGCAGCAGGCGAAGGCGCGTACAGAATGACTTGACACAGCCTTTCTTTTGGCTATGTTCTACTAATTAGTAGGACTGCCATTTTATGTTGAATTTACTGAAAAAATACTAAAAAATGGTCTAACCCAACAAAAATTAGGTTAGACCAAGTATCTAAGATACAGTTTTTAGATAGGTAAATCTCAGTAAGTAAAAGGGTGTGATATTTTACTTAGTTATATTAGGTCTACACTTTGAAAGAACATAGCCTTTCTTTTTTTAGAATAGTTTATGGAAAGATAAAAAACAAAGGACCTTCCGATGAATTTCAAAAGAATTTTCAGCATTCCCTGCTGCATTGGTCTACTATTTAGTTCAGCCAATGCACTTCCCACAGCAAAAGAAGTCTTCGCGAAAATGGGAATGGGTTACAACATCGGAAACACGCTGGAAGTTCCCATAAACCCATCCGCCTGGGGAAACGATTTTCCCACCCAGGAGCTGATCGATTCCGTCAAGTCCGCAGGTTTCAACACGGTCCGCATTCCCTGCGCCTGGTACAGCCATTCCAACGCCATCGCCGTAGACTCCAACTGGACACTTTATACTCCTAATGGAGACGAAAACACCATTAACGCCGCCTGGCTGGATTCTGTAAAGACCGTGGTAGATTACGTAGTCAAGCGAGACATGTATGCCATCCTCAACATCCACTGGGATAACGGCTGGCTGGAAGACCACATCGGCCCCACTGTAGACGAAAAGATCAATGCCCGCCAGAAATCCTACTGGGAGCAGATTGCCGCCAAGTTCAAGGATTACGATGAACACCTGCTATTCGCCAGCACCAACGAGCCCGGCGAAAGTGGCGACGGACTGAAACAGGACAACGCCAACACACTGAAAGCCTATCACGAAACCATGATCAAGGCTGTCCGCAGTTCCGGCGGTAACAATGCTAAACGCACCATCATCGTGCAGGCTCCCGACACCGACGAAAACAAGGCTCACAATTACTTGAAGGGAAACTTCCCTGCTGACCCTGCCGGCACCGACTACATGATGGGAGAATTCCATTTCTATCCCTATACATTCGCCTTGATGGAACAGGATGCAGACTGGGGCAACACTGTGCGTTACTGGGGCGAAGGCAACTACTCCACCACGGATGTCGCTCACAATGTTAAGAAAGGCGCCTACGCCAGCCCCGAATACGTGGATTCCGTCTTCGCCATGCTAGGCAACGACTTCAAGGACATCCCCATGGTCATCGGTGAATTCGGCGTCATCAAGCGTCTTGAATTGAAAGGTGAAGACCTTCGACTGCATCTGAAGTCTCGCGCCGACTATTACGGCAGAATTGCAGAACTTTCCAAGAAGTACGGCTTCGTGCCCTGCATCTGGGATACCGGTGACGAAGGCAACGGCAACATGACCATCATCCGTCGCAACAAGAACCGTGGCATTCTCGACTATGAATCCCTAAATGCAATGCGTAGAGCTTATGGTCTGGACACCTTGAAAGGCAACTCCATTGACGCCCTGGTAGAAAAGAGTTTGGATAATAGCGACCGTGAAATGAAAGTGGTTTACAAAGCCCAGAGCGACACCTCCGAAACAGGCACCATCAGCTACGGCTTTGACGCTCAGGACTGGAGCCAATATACATCCATGTCCTTGGACATCAAGTTTAACGGTACAAGCAGCAGTTGGTCCTCTGTCACCCTATTCAACATGTCCGCGAATTGGAAATGGAACCAGGTGAGCCTTGGTGACTTTGACGACTTTACAGGCGAATGGCAGAATATCAAGATTGCATTTGACGGATCCTCGGAACCAGGCATGGATTTTGAAGACATTTCCAAGGTAGTAGCCATCGGCATCAATGTTCAAGGCGTAGATGTGGATGCCTCCCTGGAATTGGACAACATTATCCTGTGGAAAAAGGACGGTACCAAGGTAACGTTCTTGGACTTCAATGACAACAAGGAAATGAAGTGCGAAGGCATTGCCGTAGGCGGCCTTGCTCCCTCTACCATCAATGACGGCGAAACAAGAATTACAACGCCTGCAAACACAGACTTTACTAGAGTGGGCCTGCGTTCCATTGATATCCAGCAGGGACTCATAAACGCAATCTTTATAGGAAACGAACCAGGTTCGGCCAAGGCGTTTCTTATAAACGGACTAGGTCAGATGATTGCTACTCAAAACATCAACGCAAAGGCAGGCAGCAACAGCATTCAGCTGAAGGCAGAAACCCGCGGTCCTGCAATCCTCATGATCAAGCAGGGCAGCCAGGTTTACAGCCAGAAGGTAATCCTGAAGTAATTATTATACCCCCGGGTGTTTGGAAAAGTTTTTTCTTTTGGCTGTGTCAAGCCGACACGTATGGTCGGGACTTGCTAGCAAACTTTCTGGATTTTGTAAGCCCCTTCAAAACTGCATTTTTACTGTGGAAACGCAATTTTTTGGCTGAAACTGGCTTTGGCACCGCAGCTTTCTAATAGCAACTAAACAATCATCATTCAGCAATACAACTTGGCTTGACATAGCCTGGCCAGGAACCGCATTCATAAAACAGACTTTAAATAGTGTCTTTGCAGCAGGCGAAGGCGCGTATGTTTTGACTTGACACAGTCTTTGATTTGGCTCTGTCAAGCCAGAACACACAGTCATGACTTGCTAGCAAACATTTTCCAATTCGTCAGCCCGCCAAAAACTGCATTTTTACTTCAAAATCGCCAAAATAGTACAGTTTATTAGCTTTGGCGCCAAAGCCTAAAATACAACCAATAAACAGCATTTTTATAGCCGTACAACCAAATATGACAGAGCCACGAACCCGGCCAGGAAAAACGCAGCTAACAAAACGCGTTTAAACAATCATGTTTTAGCAAAACCTCGGCGTACGAATTGACTTGACACAGCCTTTGATTTAGTGTATATTTGTGCAGTAAAAAATGTATTCCTTGGATTATTCTATGGATAATGTCGAAAATAAAGGTGAAGTTTTACTGTATTCCACGGTCGATGGAAGGTTGAAAGTGGAAGTCACTTTGCAAAAAGAAACGGTTTGGCTGACATTAGACCAGATGGCGGAGCTTTTCGATCGAAACAAGTCAACGATTTCCAGGCATATCAAGAATATTTTTGCTGAAGGTGAGTTAGACGAAAATATGGTAGTTGCATTTTTTGCAACTACCACTCAACATGGCGCCATTGAAGGAAAAACACAAACGCATAACGTAGCCTTCTACAATCTTGACATGATCATTTCCGTAGGTTATAGGGTCAATTCAATCCGCGGCGTTCAGTTCCGTCAGTGGGCGACGAAGGTTCTCAAAGAATACTTGATCAAGGGTTTTGCCATCAACGACGACTTGCTAAAAAATGGTGGTGGCAATTATTTCGACGAATTACTTGCAAGAATCCGAGATATTCGTTCCAGCGAGAAAATCTTCTATCGTAAGGTTCTTGAAATATACGCATTGAGCATAGACTACAATCCCGATACAGCAATTACAAAACAATTTTTTGCCACCGTCCAAAATAAAATGCATTTTGCCAGCCACGGCCATACGGCAGCCGAGGTCATTTATGAGCGTGCCGATTTCCAGAAAGACTTCATGGGACTTACCTCTTGGCGAGGCGCTTTACCAAACAAGAGTGAGGCCGAGATTGCCAAAAATTACCTTTCCGAAGATGAGGTGGATACTCTGAATCGCATAGTCTCTTTGTACCTAGATTTTGCAGAACTTCAGGCAAAGAGCCATACCCCAATGTACATGAGGGACTGGATTTCTAAACTGGATGATTTCCTGAAACTTTCAGGGAAAGAACTCTTGACTCACGCAGGAAAGGTTAGTACTGAAATCGCTAAAAAGAAGGCAGATGCTGAATATGAAAAATTCCACGAGCGAACAAAGAATGAACTTTCATCCGTAGAACTTCATTTTATCGAACAGTTTGAAAAAGAAGCCGCCAGGATTTCCAAGAAATAAATCTGGAACGACGTTCCTTATCTATAATGCAAACTTAAAAACATCACCTTGCATATAAAAAACATCTATTCGGAAGGGGAATTGTACCAAGATCGAACTTGTAAGGATTTCTTACAAGTTGCCCAAGAAGGCAATGTCATTATTTCTGTTGGTTATCGAGTTAAGTCTATTCACGGAACTCGTTTTCGCCAATTCCCAACCGTAAAACTCAAGGACATTCAGAACATTCACGACAGGTTCATCATCGTTGACGAAACCGTTTATCACATCGGTTCATCCCTCAACGAACTCGGAAAAAATCAGTCTTTAGGCAATGGGACTGCGCAAAAAATCTTTTTAAAACGGGAACGGCTCTTCTGCCTTGAACACGGCTTCAGCGCATTTTTGCAGGTTGAAGAAGTCTTCAACGTGAGCTGTTTCCCTGATGCTGTGCATGCTTAAAATCGGGGCGCCAATGTCGAGTGTCGGAATTCCGAGAGCTGCAGAAAGGGTAGGGCCTACGGTGCTTCCGCAAGCAATGTCGTTGCGGCTTACAAAAGTTTGTAAAGCAATGTCGTGAGCAATTTTCTTGAAGTATGCTTCTGAATATACGTCAGTTGCGTAACGCTTGTTTGCATTGATCTTTAAAACGGAGCCAAAGCCGAGTCTTGGTTGGTTGCCCTTGTCGTGCGCATTCAAATGCCCTGGGTGCACGGCGTGAGCGGCATCCATAGAAAGCGTGAATGACTTTTCAAAAACTTTGTACAGTGAAGCTTCACTTTGGCCAAGCGCATTCCAAATTTTTGCAATGTTTGCTTGCAACAGGTTTCCGCCAGCGCCTTCGCGACTCTTGGAACCGATTTCTTCATGGTCAAATACGCAGACAATGTTAATGCTGTTTGAATCCTTGCTGTTTACGAGCGCGCGCACTGCAGCTTCTGCAGAAAGCAAGTTGTCAAGGCGGCCGCTAGAAATCAGAGTTCCGTTTGCAGAAATGTCTGTTGGAGCCTTGTCAAAAAGCCTTGCGTCATAGCTTAAGATCTTGTTTTGTGTAGATGCAATAAAGGAATGCTTGTCGCAAGTTTCGTTTGGAATGAGTTTTGAAAGATGTTCTTCAAGGCATTCTTCAAAGTCGGCGAGAGCATTCAATTCTTCTTGCTTGTTTATTTGCTGCTGCGGGTTTGCTGTGCGAGTCAAGTGAATCGCCAAGTTCGGGATTCTGCAAAGGCAATCATCTCTAAAAATGTGCTGCTTTAAATCGCTTGTAACGATGTTCCCTGCTATACCGAGGTCGCGGTCAAACCATGTAGAAAGTATTGGAGAACCATAAACTTCTGGATGTAGCGTGTGTCCTGTAACATCGAAGCTGTCGCTGTTTGGCGCAAGGCGAAGCCCCGGGAAATCGCTGTGGGCAACAGCTATATGGAATACAGTTTCACTTGAAATTTTTGCAGGTAGCGTGAATGCGAAAATGCTTGTGCCGGCGCGTGTTGCAAAGTAGGATTTGCCAAGTTCAAGTCCAGAAAAATCCTTGGCGTCCTTAAAGCCTGCTTTTTCAAGAGTAGTCTTTAATGCTTCTACGGTGTGGTACGGAGTAACTGCAAAATCAAGAAATTCTTTAAGCTGTTTCATATTAACTAATGTAGAAAGAATGTTTGCTGTTTAGGTTTTTGTAGAATTGTAAATGCGCGGCATAGAGTTGTGAGAATGCGTTTGTTGAAGCTTGCAATTTGCGTTAGGGACTGTAGCCCCGCAAAGCCGGGGTTCGAACGAGGAACTCGTTTGAACGAAAAAAGCAGTCGTGCAAGCGACTGCTTTTATAGCGCGAAGGCCCGGGCGGCCTTGCCGTAACGCCCAAAGGCTAGAGCGTGTCCTGGAACTTGTGGAACTTTTCCAAAAGTTCTGCGTATGTCTTTGTGCTTTCAAGCTGCGGGAACTGAGCCACGATAGAATCCGGGGCACAGAAGAAAACGCCCTTGTCAGCCTGCTTAAGCATGCCTGTGTCGTTAAAGGAGTCGCCGCTTGCAAACACCTTGAAGTTGAGTTCCTGGAGGTGCTTTACAACCTTTGTCTTTGGGTCGTTCAAACGCAAATGGTAGCCCTTGATCATGTCGTTTTCAACAACGAGGTTGTGGCAGAAAATGCTTGGCATGCCAAGGTTCTTCATGATTGGGTAAGCAAATTCCTGGAATGTGTCGCTAAGAATGATCACCTGAGCTTCGTCGCGGAGCTGGTCCATAAAGGCGCGAGCACCGTCGAGCAAGCCGAGGTTTGCAATCACGTTCTGGATGTCAGAAAGCTTGATGCCTTCGCGTTCAAGAATCTTGATGCGTCCCTTCATGAGAACGTCGTAGTCGGGAATGTCGCGGGTTGTAAGGCGGAGGTCGGCAATGCCTGTCTTTTCGGCAACGGCGATCCAAATTTCTGGGGCAAGAACTCCTTCGAGGTCAAGCGTAACGATACATTGTTTAGTGAACATAATAAGGTCTAAGGTTAAAACTGAATTCTAATTTATGTGCCTTTCCAAGATGATCTTTTTCAAGTCATCAGTTGTAATGGTATACTTGCTGCGGCAGAAGTCGCAGGTGATTTCCAATGGCTTGCCATCGCTTGCAAGGTCGTTCAAGTCCTTGAGCGGGAGCGTTGCAAGGGAATTTAACATGCGTTCTTCGGAACACGGGCAGAACGGCTTCGGATCGATTTCCTTTACGATGTCAATGTCGTACGGGCCGCGGAGCTGGTCCAAAAGTTCATCAAGGTCAAAGCCTTCCGGCTTGTACATTTCTGGGAACTTTGGCAAGTTGAGCACGATGACTTCGATAAGGTTGATGTCCTTTTCTTCGAGGTCCGGGAATGCTTCAATGTAAAAGCCTGCCGCATAGTCGAGCTTGCTTGGGTCAGTTTCGTTAAAGCGTGCTTCGATGCCGACTGCGGAACGAACCTGCTCGGACTGCAAAAGGTATGTTGCAAGGTTCTGGCCCATAGAAACGGAAGGGGCTTCGATTATGCTTTCGTGAACGCGCTTGCCGTGTTCGTTGAGCTTTACGACCTTGATAGCCTGTGGAGCAAGTGCCGGTTCATTAGCTTTTAGCTTTTGCAATTCCGGCTGACGGATCATGGAGCGGACAAGGCCCATCGGGGTCGAGTCGGACTGGATAGAAGTAATGTCGCCAGCAAACTGAGTGGTGTAGCTAACTGTGCCAGCGTATTTTAAGCCAGAGCTCAAAAACAAGCTTGCAATGGTATTTTCGGCCATGAGCTTTAGAGCGTAACCCTGAGCGTTATGCTGCTTGCCGATTTCGTTCATTGTAGCTGTCATATCCGCAACAATTAAGCGGAATGGAGTCTTTTTGCCGGTGGCCCTAATAATTCTGTCTTTTTGCATACTTCAAA
The DNA here is from genome assembly GCA_002314675.1 of Fibrobacter sp. UBA1765. Classification (GTDB taxonomy): domain Bacteria; phylum Fibrobacterota; class Fibrobacteria; order Fibrobacterales; family Fibrobacteraceae; genus UBA1765. The sequence goes on from DCGZ01000152.1 coordinate 15,169, forward strand.
TATAGAAACTTAAAAAGGGGCTGGTTTAGCACCAGTCCCTCTTGATTGCAGTTTTGCAAGAACGTGAAGCAGATTATTTTACGATAATCTTTTGGCTAATGTTTACGCCCTTTGCAGAAACGCGCACAAAGTATGTACCCTGCAGGATTCCTTCGAGGCTGTAGCTTAGGGAGCCGTTGCTTGCGTTTTTGCTTAAAAGCTTTGCTACTTGCTTGCCGCGCGTGTCAAAGATTTTAATGCTTGCGTTCTTTGCATCGGCCAGGTAAACGTTCAAGGTCTTGCCGTGCATCGAAACGCTTGCGCCGCTTGCAAAGATGCTTGACTTTACGATAGCGTCAGGTGCAATGATTGCGCCTTCCTTGTTTGTGTCTGGCTTGACCTTGTCCCAGCCCGGCATGTCGTCGAGAGCGATGATGCGTTCGTCGTCAAGGTTACGCTTCCACATGTCGGTCGGAGTCTTTTCAAGGAAGTTTCCGCTCCAAGTCTGGCTCCATGTCATCCAGTAGCTCCAATAGCTCTTGTCTTCTGCAATGCTATCGATATCCGGGATCGCACCGTTTTCGCTCAAGGCGATCATCTTGTTCGTGCCGACTTCGTCGATAATCTTGTTGAAGTAGTTTGCTGCAGAATTGTGGTTGTTGAGCGGATCGTAAATGTCAACTGCAACAACGTCTACGTATTCGTCGCCTGGGTACCATTCGCCATTGAGTGCAGAATAGTCATAGCCGAACTTAGGGTCTGTATTGATGTTCCAGACCCAAACGAGGTTCTTGTTCTTGTTTGTGTTAACCATGCGGTTGAATACCAAACGCCACAACTGAACGTAGCATTCCGGGGAACCGACACCCCACCAGAACCAGCCGCCGCTTGCTTCGTGGAGCGGGCGCCAAAGAACGGCGATGCCCTTTTCTTCGAGCTGCTTGAAGTAACCGGAAACGATATCGACATCTGCTACGATGTCCTTGTATTCCTGGGAAGCGGTATTGATTTCTTCGCACTTGTCGCCAGTGAAGGCCTTGGTGTAGTTGAAGCAGGTGTTGTTTTCTGCAGTGCCTGCAACGCCCTCTGTGCATCCAGCATTCTTAAAGCCTTGCATCTGGGTGTAGAACACTGTATCTTGACCGACTTTCCAGTGCCAAGTGTATGTCGGAATGCCGCCCATTTTCCACAGGTCTTCTGTCATGACAAGGTTGTTTTCTGTATAGCCCTTGAACCAGCCTTCTTCGTGGTGGCCGCCTGCGGCAAAGAGCATGTCGAAGCCGCCAATGGCAGGGTAGTGGCCGCTTCTCTTGTAGAATTCAGCGATGTCAGTCTGACCCTTCCAAGTGTCTTCACCGTTCAAGAACTTGCAAGAATCTTGCGGGGTACATTCTGCTGCAGAAAGCAGCTTCATGTTGCCGTAGTCGTAGTTAAAGTTCTGGTCGCTGATCATCATGCCGCTGATGGTCTTCTTCAAGAAGTTGTCGCGAAGGAAAGTTTTCACCTTCATTGCGCTTTCCGTTGCACCAGGCGTTACAGGGAGTGCGCTGATCTTGAATTCAGGGTCAGGGTGCTTGCCTACGGTAATGTAGTCCACGCCGATAGCGCCGTTACCGACCGTAACGGTATTTTCGCCAACCTTCATTTTTGCAGAAGCTGTCACTACGTATGCGGAGTCGCAATTGCGCGGCGTTGTTAGCATCGAACCGACTTCTGCGCCGTTGACCACGATTTTTGAAGTTGTCCAGTCGTACTGCTTGATAAGGACCTTTGTTTCAATGTCGTAGACTGCGGTTTCTTCGACCTTGACGGTGAATGTCATTGCGTCTGAACCGGGGACTGCATACTTGCCGCCAGAAAATTCTGCGCCTTCCTTTACCGTGGCGCCGGTCTGGTCTTCAGCTTCGTATTTTGTGGGGGCTGCATTTGCGAGGCTAGCAAATGCTAAAAAAGAAAGCGCTGTGGCACTTTTGAAAGAAAAATCCATAATCAACTCCAATCCAAAAGAACATGCAAACTTTGTTGCGTTGTAGTTTCATTGTAAAATTAGATTTTTGTCGGGAGTAAGGGGAGGGTGGCTGGTTGTAAAGTTTTTTATTTGATCGTTCTTGTGGCGCTTGTATTGCAAAAATTAGATTTTGTGTATTGCCAAAAGAAACCTTGTTTTGCAGAAAATAGAAGAAAATTTGAATAAATTAATTTTTATAGTTTCTTTTTATAGAACAAAAATGGCGTATATCAGCTAAAAAAGAAATTTTAACGATTAAATAAGTATGTCTTCTTGAAAAGTTGAATTTGAATTATCTATATTTAGGGCATGAAGTCTATTGTTGAGTATCAAGATTACCGTCAATACATTCAAGATTTCTATAAAGAACAAAAGAATTTTTATGGATTGTCTTGGCGTATTTTTGCAAAACGTGCAGGTTTTGTTTCTGCATCCTATCTTCTGCTCATTTGCGAAGGCAAAACGAATTTGAGCGAAGACGGCATCGATAAGGTCGCCGCCGTCCTTGAACTTGCCGGTTTTGAAAAGGTCTATTTCCGTTCCCTGGTACATTTCAACCAAGCTAAGCATTCTGATGAAAAGCAGAAGGCTTTTGAAGAAATTACTGAATTCGGTAAGAAGTATAAGGTTCGTGTGTTGAACGAAGAAATGTTCTCGTACTTTTCTTCGTGGCTTAATCCTGTTCTTCGTGAACTTGTACCAAACATTACAAATCCAAAGCCAACCGAAATCAAGCGCCGTCTTTACCCAAAGGCATCGGCCTCCGAAATTCGCAATTCCCTTGATTTCCTTGTGGAATCCGGATTGCTTGTCCGTAATCCAGACGGCTCTTATAAGCAAGTAGATAAAACTTTGTCTTCGGGAAACAAGGATGTCGTTTCTATGGCCTTGCGTTCGCTGCATAAGCAGATGGGTACGTTTGCCGTAGATGCACTTGACGATGTTCCTATTTCTGAACGCAATGTTTCGGAGCTTGTTCTTGGCTTGACGCAAAAGGCTTATAACCAGATTGTTGAAGAATTAGCTATATTCCGTAAAAAAGTTATGGCGATTGCAGCTGCAGACGATGACATGGATCGTGTATACGGTTTGAATCTTCAGCTCTTTCCTTTAACTCATAGGAATAATGCACCTCGTACACCTAAGGATTCTGAATCAGATGCTGAATAGAATTTCCTGTAAAAACACTACAAAAGCCCTTCGGGGTTTTTTGTTTATCGCAACTGTATCTTTGTTTTTGCTTGCTCTCGTTTCTTGCTCGGACTCGGATTCTGGCAGTGAACTTGCTGGTGGGGTAACTGAAGGCACTAATGCTCTCGACACCGTTTATGTTTATGATACATTGACGCATGTAGATACCATTGAAAATTTGGATACTATTACTGTAGTCGACACGATTGTAAAGCCGACTGATTCTGTGGAAGTCTACGATATTGCTCTTAAGGGCGTTGTGCAAAAGGGTCCGTTGGTTAACGGATCTGCAATTACCGTGCTTGAGCTTGACAGTAGCTTTAGGCAGACCGGCCTTGCATTTCGTGGCAAGACTGATGCTAAGGGTTCGTTCTCTGTAAATAGCGTCAGTCTGAAGTCTCCGTATGCCATTGTTGAAGCTACTGGTTTCTATATGAACGAAGTGACTGGCGAAAAATCAAATAGCATGATATCGCTTTATGCCTTTGTTGATTTTTCTAAGCAAAAGGTCGCTAACGTCAATATCATGACACATTTGGAATATGACCGAATCAATTACCTTGTTCATGAAAAAAACATGAGTATCATTGATGCTAAGAAGCAGGCCGATGCTGAAATGGCTGCCCAGTTCTTTATGGCTGAAGCGGACTTTGATGCAACGAACGCTACGATCTTTGGTTCTACTCCTGCCGATGGAATGTTGCTTGCTGTTTCTGTTCTTGTTTCGGGGAACCGTTCAGATGCAGAAATTTCTGAAATGCTAGCTGCCATAGCGGAAGACTTTAGTGAAGATGGTTCTATAGATGACCCTAATCTCCTTATTGAACTCGCAGACTTCGCTCAGTCTATGGACGCGGAAACGATCCGTCAGAATGTTAAGGCTTGGAAGATTGCAGATTCTGTGGCTCCGTTTGAAAAGAGCGTTGCCACTATTAAAAATTCGATTTATGGTTTAGGGGAATGCAATGAAAAGAATAAGGGCTCTGTAAAACAGAATGCAAATGAATTGAGTGCCTTTGCGTTTACGAACTTTAAGTGTGATGGTGAAAATTGGAATGTAATTTACTATAACCCAGAAATCAAGTACGGTACCTTAAAAGACGAACGCGACGGCAATGAATATCGTACTGTTAAAATCGGTGATAAAACCTGGATGGCAGAAAATCTCAGGTACCATGCAGACGGTTATAAATGCTATGACGATAATCCGCATAACTGCGATGATTACGGAGTTCTTTATACATTCGTAGCAGCAGAAAAAGCTTGCCCTGCTGGTTCTCATCTCCCTTCTATTGACGAATGGCGTGAATTGTTTGTGGCTGTTGGCGGTGCTGATTCGGCTGCAAAAAAATTGCGTGCTCATGGTGCTTGGAATTCGCTTCTTTATCCACAAACAGAAGATGACAAGGATGAATTCGGATTTTCTTCAAGACCTTCTGGCGTGTACTTGTATGGTGGCTTTGGTGAAGTTGGCTGGTATATGTCTTCTACGATTGTAATGGGCCTTGATAAAGAAGGAAATCTCGTTCCACTTGAAGGCGAATATGACGTTGCTATAGGCTCCGGCGATGGAGTCTCTGAAGATGCAGCTCGCTTCTCTACCGCAATCGCTGTTCGCTGTGTCTTGGATTAAGAAGCAAGAAAGAAAACAGAGAACAGAAGACAGGTGTGAGGAACGCACCTTCGGTG
>DCGZ01000039.1:0-1079 GCA_002314675.1 Fibrobacter sp. UBA1765
GTAAAGCCTGGCGAACATGTTCCGAACAAGAATGTGGAACTGCGCTTGATTGCTCTTGAAAATGGCAAGTGGGGGAGTGCAAAAACGATTCTAAAACTTTTTGGTGGGCAAGGAACTATCAATGTGAATTCCAGGTCTCCAGATAGTAAAAAGTTCGCATTCGTAAGTTACGCTCAAAAATAGGGTGCAGCGGTTATCAAAAAAGGAAAGAAAAATTCTTTCCTTTTTTTGTTATGGAGTATATATAATGCGGTAGAGGCTTTTATGGATATTGATGAAAAATATTTTGAAGAGAACGCGCTGGTTTTGCTCGATAGTACTAGAGATCTTCAAGACTTGGAATCTGTAGATTTCGCAAAGCTTCGCAAGTCGTATGTGAAGTGGCTTGTTAAGCATGGCGGCGGCGCTGCTATTAAGGATACAGGCTTGGCTCCTTTGGCTAACGTTTGTGAAATAGGCGGCCAGGCAAGGTTGATTCGAAAGTGCAAAGGCTTTGATTTTAGGCTATATCATAGCACGATTCGTTACATGCTTGGCGCAAGCGCTGTTGAACAAAATTCAGGAAAGTCCATTGACGATGCGATTTATGTGATTTCTACCCAAGAAGAGTACGCTTTGCTAGAAGACCATCTTGGCGGAGGTAAAGTCAAAAAACAGTTCCTGGTTGAAAAAGACGGCAAGCCGTATGACGTGTTGCTTGTCGTTGACGAGAATGGTCTCGAAACAAAATGGCATTTTGACGTGGCCGATTGCATGATGCTTGAAAATCTTGACTTCAGCTATTTGGAAAAGAATATGCCTGAAGACGATCTGGAATTTTTAGACGGACCAGAAAAATAAGAATCGCGGGGTTGCCCGCGATTTTAGCTACCTGCTCTCAGTCTTGGAATCAGCCTTGGATTCTTCATCTGTTACATCGCTCACCTTTTTAAACCAATAGTCTTCACTATTGATGGAGCTCATGTTCCCAAGGATGGAGTCAAGGTCGATATCGTTGTTCTGTTCTTTATTTTGCATAGTCCAAATTTAAAAATATTATTCAGGCTTTTGAAAGTAGTTGTAATAGAACAGGCTAAATG
>DCGZ01000039.1:1207-7699 GCA_002314675.1 Fibrobacter sp. UBA1765
GCGCCTGTAGTACCGCTTGTGAGTGTCATTTGCATGACGATGGAATCTGCAATGTATGGCGCTGTGTCTATGAAGTTTTCAAACACCCACCAGAGAGCAATGGAAGCTCCGAACAAATCGCGGGGCTTGATCCAAAGCGCAAGGCAAAAAATGAACGGCATTAGCATTTGCGCAAGCGTTCCGCCAAGGGATCTTAGCATGTCGTTGCCGAGGAGCCCGAAGAACGGGTGCCCGAATTCATGGACCGGCAGATTTAGATTGTGCAGGTATTTTACCACCCAGGCTTCACTGCCGTTTATAAAGACCGAGCCTGTCAAATACACCATGAATATAAGCAGGATCGTTCGCGGAATTAGGCTTTGTTTTTGTATTGGCGCAGGTACAAACAGAAACTGCAAAACAATTGGCCACGATTCGTAGTCATATAGAATTGGTCCAAGGGATCTGCGTTTCTTTTTGCGGCTCATGCCTAAAAGATATATTCTAAATTTTTGATATGCAAGATTTTTTATTTGATGATTTTAAGCCGAGCTGCACTCGCGAAACCTGGATTTTGCGTCAGCAGCTTTTGCAGCGTGTGCGCACCTTTTTTGCAGAACGAAATGTGCTTGAAGTTGAAACTCCCGTGCTTTCGCGCGCTTGCGGCACGGACCCGAATCTGGATTACTTTAAGACTTTTGCAAAGTGCAATGCAAGCGACCCGGAACGTTACATGATGACAAGCCCGGAATTTCATTTGAAGCGCCTTGTCGCTGCTGGCTTTGGCGATGTGTATGCGCTTGCGCGTTCGTTCAGGAAAGATGAATCCGGCGTGCGCCACAACACGGAATTTACCATGGCGGAATGGTACCGCGTGGGCATGCCGATGGAGCGCCTGATGCAAGAAGTTGAAGAACTTTGCTCAGAAATTTTGGGGCGCGATATTCATGCAAAGCGCACGCGCTGGGTAGATGCTTTTAAGAACTATGCCGGAATCGACCCGTATGACACGCGCGCGCAATCTTGGAAGAGTTGTTGCGAACAGCATGGCTTGCCGTTATTTGACTATGATGAATTCCGCATTGACGAATGGCGTGACTACGTGATGGCACTTGTCGTGGAACCTGCCCTTGGAATGGATGGTGGTGAATTCATTTACGATTACCCGCCGTCACAGGCGGCGCTTGCACGCACAGAAGTTGGGCCAGATGGCTTGCCTTGCGCGAAACGCTTTGAGCTGTACCTTGGCGGTACGGAACTTTGCAACGGCTATCAGGAATTGACCGATGCCGTGGAACAGGAACGGCGCTTTGCAGAGGACCAGGAAATCCGCAAGTCGCTTGGCAAGGAAACTCCAAATGAGGACCGTCGCTTTTTGGCCGCCTTGCAGCATGGCATGCCGGAGTGCTCTGGCGTGGCGCTAGGCCTTGATAGGCTTTTTGCGCTTGCTCTTGGAAAGAAGCACATTGCCGAGGTGATGCTGTTCCCTGATGAGATTTGCTAGGGCGTTGCCTTGTCGCAAGAGCGTCAAGGCCCGGGCTCTCGCGTTATCGTTATAAGGTCGCTGAGCGTAGCCGAAGTGCCCTTATAACGTCCGTTCAGCCTCGCGTTGCGAGTCCAAACCCTTCGGGCTTCCATCCCTAACGCGAAAATGTTTTTATAGTATGCAAAAGCGCTCGCTTCGTTCGCGCTTTTGCCGAGAGAGGGATTGCCCAAACCAGTCACTCTGTTCCTGGTTTGCCCTTCGGGCGCCTTCGGCGGGCTAAAATGCGCTTGGTTCACTTCGTTCACGCGCATTTTATCGAACCCTCTCCGAGGGTTCGTGAATCTTCCCTTATTGAATACAAAAAGAGCTCCACAAGGGAGCTCTTTTCGTATTCAAAGGAGAGAGAGGGATTCGAACCCTCGGACCCGTGAAGGTCTCCGGATTTCGAGACCGGCCCAATCGACCACTCTGGCATCTCTCCAAAGGTAGGCACAATTTAATAAACTTTTTCGCCCTTGACAAGGTGGGGGGATAATTTTCTATATTGCGCCGTCCAAAGAGTCATCCTATGTTTACTTAAGTGCTGATACAAGAGACAGATGGGTTGGACGGCTCTTGTAACCGGGCAAATATGCCCCATAAGGTAACATAATGGCTGAAGAAATTCTTAGCAACGACGAAGTTATCGTCGCTGATTCTCAAATTATAAGCGAAGAACCTGTTGGTCCGCTTTTTAGCGACCTTGGTCTTTCTGAACCGGTGCTTGCCGCGGTTGCTGCCGCTGGCTACGAAGCACCATCTCCGATCCAGGCTCAGGCGATTCCTGTTCTTTTGCAGGGCAAGAACCTCCTTGGTACCGCTCAGACTGGTACCGGTAAGACAGCTGCATTCTCTTTGCCGCTTCTTTCCCGCCTTGATTTTTCTGGCCCGACTCCGGCAGTTCTCATTTTGACGCCGACCCGTGAACTTTCTATCCAGGTGGCTGAAGCTATCCAGAGCTATGCCGTAAACATGCCAAAGATCCATATCGTGCCGGTTTACGGTGGACAGGATATCGGCGTTCAGCTCAAGGCCCTCAAGCGTAACGTTTCTATCGTTGTTGCAACCCCGGGCCGTTTGCTTGACCATATCCGTCGTGGTTCTGTAAGCCTTGCTCGCGTGCAGGCGATCGTGCTTGACGAAGCCGATGAAATGCTTGACATGGGCTTTGCCGAAGAAGTTGAAGGCATTCTCAAGGAAATCCCTGAAACCGCACAGCGCGCATTGTTCAGTGCAACAATGCCAGATGCCGTAAAGAGCATTGTAGATAATTATCTTGGCGAATACGAAGAAGTCCGAATCCAGGGCAAGACTGCAACTGTCGAAAACATTATGCAGCGCTTTGTAATGGTTCGCCCGGAACACAAGATCGAGGCTCTTTGCCGTATTCTTGAAGGCGAAAGCTTTGACGGCCTTTTGATCTTTGTTCGCACAAAGCAGCAGACTGCTGAACTTGCAGAACGCTTGGAAGCTCGCGGCTTTAACGCTGCTCCTCTCAGTGGCGACCTGGCACAGGCTCTTCGTGAACGTACAATTAACCGCCTAAAGACCGGCAAGCTCGATATCGTTGTTGCAACGGATGTTGCTGCCCGCGGTATCGATGTGGACCGCATTACGCATGTCGTGAATTACGATGTTCCGTACGATACGGAATCCTATGTGCATCGTGTTGGCCGTACAGGTCGTGCTGGTCGTACTGGTAACGCCATTCTCTTTATCACGCCTCGTGAACGCCGTCTTTTGAAGATGATTGAAAAGGCAACTCGCCAGCCAATCGCTCCAATGGATATGCCTACTGGCGAACAGATCAGCGAAAAGCGTGTCGCTGCATTCCGCAAGAAGGTTCTTGACAAGGTTAACGAAGGCGGCCTTGACCAGTTCCGTGAACTTATCCAGTCTCTTGCCGAAGAATCCGAAGTCCCGATGGTTGACCTTGCGGCTGCTCTTACCGCACTTGCACAGGAAGGCCAGCCGCTCTTCCCGGAAATGGAAGATTTGCCAGCCCCGGCAGAACGCGGCAAGGGTTTCAAGGCCGAAAAGTCCTTTGGTCTTGGCGCTTCTGATGAACCTAGAAAGCCCCGCAAGGAAGGCGAAAATGGCGTTGAGGAAGGCTTCCTTCGCTACTACCTTGGCGTTGGCCGCAAGGATCACGTTTCTCCGCGCGATATCGTTGGCGCTATTGCCGGCGAATCTGGAATTTCTTCGGCAAACATTGGCCGCATCAAGCTCTTTGACAAGTTCAGTACCGTGGAACTTCCGCAGGACGTTCCTGAAGCAATGCTTATGATCCTTGAACGCATGAGCATTCGCGGCAATCCGTCCCGTTTCCGTCTCATGACAGATGAGCCGCCTACTGGTGGTAACTTTGGCGGTGGCGAAAAGAAGGCTCACCGTGGCGGTCGCAAGGTTCGTGAACGCGAAGGCGGCTTTGACGGCCCTCGTGGCGAACGTCGTGACTTTGTTCGCGGTGGCGAAGATCGTCCGTTCCGCCGTTCCGATCGCAGCGAAGGTCGTCCATTCCGCAGGGATCGTGAAGAACGCCGTTCCGGTAACCGCCCGTTCCGTGAAGACCGTCCGTTTGGTGAACGTGGCGACAAGCCGTTCCACAAGACTCGCCGTTTCGGTAGACACTAGTCTTTAACGCAAGGTCGTAAAAAAGTTGCGAGAAAAGATCTTGCAACTTTTTTTGTTGTCAAAAATGCGGCTTTGCCTATATACTTAATGAAGAAAAGTAGAGTAAACATACACAAAATATTGTATATGCCACTGTTTCTGTAATTTGTTGATTTTCAATAGGTTATAACTTTCTCGTGTCATTGCTTGTCAAAAAAATGGCTAGTATGATTTTGCACTTTTTGCCGAGCCTATACGTAAGAAAAATGTGTTTTTAATATTATTATTGAACTTTTTATTAACTTACAAACTTTCTTAAATTTTATTTTTTTATTACAGAGTGGCGAAATTTTAGAAAAAAGGGCAATTGACTTTTTTTTTGAAAAATACCCTATATCTTGGGGTGTACAAGAAGCCGAAAACTATATATATTGTGGGTGTAAATTCAACAGGGTAGGTCGAAATGGAACAGTTTGAAAAGGCATGCGTCGGTGTCGGTGAAGGCGTAAAATTCGAAAGAATTCGCCGTATTACAGGTTATTTGGTCGGTACTCTTGACCGTTTTAACGATGGTAAGAAGGCTGAAGTCCGTGACCGTGTAAAGCATCGTATCGCTGAAGCTTGCTCCTGTTCTTCTGAAATTGCGGCTTAATTGCGAGCACAATATATAGTGTTTCCCCGGTTTAAATGACCGGGGCTTTTTTTATATTATATTTGAAGTATGTCTTTGATAGAACTTGCAAAGGAATTCCGAAAAGAAAATGTAATCCTGTGGAAGGAGTCGCTCCCGCAGTCGCATGCCTTTGGCTATTTGTTTGACGCTTTGGTGAACGGCCCTGTAAAGTTCGACCCGATGCCTGTCTGGACCGATATGCAGAATCGTACAGCCCAGGGCGTGTATATGGGGAATGGACTATTGTTGCCGCATGCCCGCGTCAAAGACATTGTAAATCCTCTAGTGGCGGTTGGAATTTGCCCTGCCGGGATCCCGGTTCCAGAAAAAACGGAAAAGGCGCAGTTTGTGGTAATGGTCCTTTCGCCATTGTCTTCGCCGACCGCTCATACGCTGGTTGTTGGCAAGGTGGCCCGCTTGATTTTAGACAAGTCTTTAACGGCAAGTTTACTGGCCTGTAAAAATTCCTTGGAAGCGTATTCTTTAATAACCGCTTAATTTGAAAGAATCCTTGGATGGCACCTTTGAAAGGGTGCTTTTTTTTGTCGTTTTTAGCAGTTCTGCTATTCTAAATTGGAATAGCCTGTTTTATGAAAATTGTTGAAAATATGCTTGGAGTTGAATATATTTGGCTTTGATGTTGGTGGTTTTGTGTAGCAACACCTCGCAGCAAAGGAGTCTGTTTTATGAAAAGTATCGGTTTGATTGTTCTTGCAGTTGCTGTAATGGCTAACGCCTTTGGCTGTGGTTCCTTTAAAAATACGGCTAATGCTGGCGAATATGAATGCGTTGACTACACTGCGGAGTCAGCTCTTGCCAATGTTCCAAAAGATATGACTAATCTGATTGTCCGTGATGAAATGGGCAATTTGAAGATGACTACAGGCTTTAAGAATGGCTTGCAGAATGGCGAGACCAGGATTTATTACTTTGATGGCAAGTTGAAGTCTACCATGACCTATATTGACGGTGTCAAGCATGGCGACTTGGTTGAATACTGGCCTAATGGCAATGTCATGGTTCGTATTCCTTTTGTTTGGGGCGATGCAAGCGGCAAGGCAATTACCTATACCGAATCTAACAGTATCGCATCAATCCAGACCTATGTGGAAGGCACTCTTAAGGAAACTTTCTTCTATGATGGCGGTGAAATAATCCAGCATGCAGAATATACGGATCAGGGTACTATGATGACGTACTATGTTGATGGCGAAGCTGTCGATACCATGCTTCTTGAAGATGAATAGAATAGGGCTTATTTGATTGGGATAAAAAAAGACTTGTTTCTTTTGAAACAAGTCTTTTTTGCTGTTAAGCGACTTGATTATTCTTCGTCTTCTGCTGCGGTTTCTTCAACAACTGGTGCTGCTGGGGCTTCTGCCGGTGTAGCCTGTGCATTGAGGCTTGCGTTCTTGCGCATGCAGTTTTCAAGGTTCAAGCGGGTCTTTTCGCCGCCAGCGCTACAAGCGGTCTTGATTTCTTCGTCCTTGACGAACTTGGTTACGGCGATCTTTTTGCCGGCTACGATAAATTCGAATTGGCCGTGCTTTTTACCTGCATGGCATGCGCCGGAAACATCGACCTGCTGACCGAAATCATCGGTAAAGTGCCACTGGGCATGCTTCGTGTGAAGACCTACGCAGCTCATTGGCATTGTCTGTTCTTCGAGAGTCTGTGTTTTGCGATAGCTACCGCCGCAAGC
>DCGZ01000039.1:7750-8167 GCA_002314675.1 Fibrobacter sp. UBA1765
GTGAGAAGTTTTTTCATGATGTATTCCTCTTGGTGTTTTATTCTTAAAAGATAGGATTATCGCGGAGTGCAATGGAATCGTTTGCTCGCTCCGTGCTTAAAATTTCCTTCATTTTGTCTGTCAAGGCTATCGCTGATTTGCTCATTGGCGTGTCTTTGTATTTTGTTACAGAAATAGTCGGTAAGACTTTCAAGTTGTAAAGGTAGCGCTCGGTCGGGTGGAATGAAAGCATTTTATCTTTTTTGCGCAGCCCGATCTTTTCGTTACCGCCAAAGTATATCGGCAAAACGTCGTTCCCCTTGAACAAGGCGAATCGTGCTGCGCCCTTTTTAAAGAACCATGGCTCGCCCGGTGTGGAACGTGTTCCTTCCGGGAAAATGATCAGGTTGTTACCTTTTTTCATGGACTCTGCAGCGA
>DCGZ01000193.1:0-3838 GCA_002314675.1 Fibrobacter sp. UBA1765
TCAAGTTAGAGAGTTTGAGGTGACCTGCAACACGGCCCACGCCGTAAGCGATTTCTTCTTCAAGGCCGCCATCAGAAACGAGGCAAACAACCTTGTGTTCGAGAATATTGCCAAAGCGTTCCACCATGAAGCGTTCAGCGATTGCGTTACCAAGAGCTACGCCGTGACCAATGCCCAGCGGACCACTGGAGTTTTCGATGCCAAGGGCGATTTCTACTTCTGGGTGGCCCGGAGTGCGGGAGCCAAGCTGGCGGAAATTCTTGAGGTCTTCCATGGTGAGCTTGCCCTGGAGTGCAAGTTCGGAATAAAGAAGTGCAGACATGTGGCCCGGATCCATGAAGAAACGGTCGCGAGCTTCCCAGTTCGGGTTTTCTGGGTCAAAGCGGAGGAATTCAGCGAAAAGGAGTGTGATTGCGTCAGCTGCACCCATTGCGCCACCCGGGTGACCGGACTTTGCCTTTTGCACCATGGCAGCGGAAAGAATTCGAACGTTGTCAGCCGCTTTCGTTACTATTGCGTCTTGCACTTTTTAACCTCTCTTAATAAGGCGATGAGCCGCCTGTAAAATTTTCGTGCCCAAAGATAGTAATTCAGAATACAGAGGACAGAATACAGAGGACAGAAAAGCTCGTTTCGGGCAGCTTTGAAAGGAATTAGGTCGCACCTTCGGCGCTTTGAGGCGTGTGGTCGGCGCTACGCGCCTAGAGGAGTTGTTTTGTTGTCAGTCGGCTGTTAGCTGTCGTCAGAAATAAGAGCCAGAAACAAGAAAAGGCTTATTCATGCGTGGTTAGGGGAAAATATTGCACAAAAAGACACCAAACATATAATTGCCTCGAACAAAATTATCGCGCACATAATGGAACTTGTCTTTGCGAGCAAAGCGAAGCAATCCAGAAAAATTGCAATGCGCATACCCAAACGCAGTCTACTCTTTGACCATTTTTCTTTCTACCTTTGTCATCATGAACACAGCAGCAATCATTTTTTCAATAGTAATCGCCCTTATCTTATTTAGAGTGTTTATGCTAAAGGCACGCGCAAACCGCCTCGACAACCCTGCATTCAGAACACTCCCCAAAGACGCTGCGCTTGCAGTATTAAAAGACAGGCTACTCAATAGCCCGACCGAAAGCAACTTGCAAAACCTGGTAGCATTTGCCGCCGAACTAGGCCAAACCATAGACGCAAACGACTACCGCCCACTTTTACAGGAACAGATCAAGCTTTCTGACCGCCCAGATGCCCTTGTCGAAGATAACGAATTATTTACCAAGGAAGCTGCTTTTTTAGACAGCATCACCCCGCCAGAAATCGAATCTGCCGCAATCGCCAAGAACGAAGGCAAAACTAATGAATATATAGAACTTTCTCTGCAAGCAATAGAACGTTTTTATAGCGATGAAAAAATTGAAGAAACGCTTACGACATTAATTCCAGACTTTCAAAAGGCCGAGGAGCTTTTAAAAAGCTACCAGGAACTAAAAAAAGCCCGAGACGAAAGCCTTGCCGATGAAGAATCCTTAAAGATATTGCGAGAAAAACGCGATACCTGGCAGGCATCTTTGCATTTATAGCCTAGTCTTTGTAAAAATTACAAAAGTATTTTTTGAAAACACCTTCAAAGTTCCTATTGAAAAAGTACCTTTGTACTATCCCAATAATGCACAAAAAACCGGTTCAGCGAACGTTGAATCGGTTTTTTATTTTCGCTTGAACGGAATTTCAACCTGAGCAAGAACGACAGCCGCCATCATCAAGATGCAACCCAAACCTTCCTGGAGCGACAAACGCTCGCCTAACACAGCCCAACCAGAAAGTACGGCAAAGACCGATTCCAGGCTCATCAAAAGCGACGCGACCGTTGGGCGGATCTTATTTTGCGCAACAATCTGCAAAGTAAAGGCGACACCGCTCGAAAGCACCGCGGCATACAGCAAAGGAATCCAGGCAGAAACACAGGAATAGCATTCGAGAGCTTTAGCAACACCCGCAAGCGAATAGTTCATATCAACAAAGAACATCGGGAATGCACTCAACGCGCAAGCAACAAGGCACTGGATTGCAGAAAGCCTGACATTATCTACATCTGGGCCAAACTTGTCTATAATCAAAATTTGGATTGCAAAAGACAAGGCGCACAAAACAAGGACTGCATCAGAAAGCTGCACAGAAAAGCCGTCCTTTATGCAAAGCAAATAAAGGCCAGCCAGAGTCAAACCGACACAAGTCCATATTTTTGCACCAATGCGCTTGCCAAGGAAAACGCTAAGTACAGGCACAAGAACAATGTAACAGGTCGTAAGGAACCCGGACTTGCCCGCGGACGTTCCGAGATACATGCCAAGCTGCTGAAAGTTCGTGCCAAAGGCAAGCGCTACGCCGCAAAGTACACCGGCTTTCCAAAGTTTTTTTTGTTCTGTAGAATTTCTTGGACGTCGAGGACTTTTACCACATTTATCCAAGATTTTTACAAGAGCAAAAAGTAAAACCGACGCTATAATATTTCTGGAACAGGTAAAAACAAAAGGACCTGCCGAATTGCCTTCGGCTTGGGCCACAAAAGTTGAACCCCAAATAAAGGCCGCCAAGACAAGCAAAAAACTATAACCAAAATTTTTCATAAGCATACGCCCAAGTTAAAGGTAATATTTTTGCGAGCTCGACAACGCTCTCAGCAACCAACTTTATAAAAATATTTCCAACACCCCCTTGCTTTCTTTGCGGTATATTGATAGCTTTATGTATGTCCAGTCGACGGTCCAGGTGGCAACCTGACTCCGCCAAGTTCAGGGCCTAGGTCATGTTGACCGGGGCGTTCGACAGAGGCAATGATGGACATCAAAATTTTGCCGCAACCCGACGATGTCACCTGCGGCCCCACGAGCTTGCATGCCGTGTACGAGTATCTTGGTTACAAGATTCCCCTTAAAAAGCTGATTTCTGAAATTGAGTTCCTGGAAGAAGGTGGCACCCTGGGGGTGTTCCTGGGAATTGACGCACTGAAACGCGGTTTCAAGGCGACCATCCATTCTTACAATCTCAAGATTTTCGACCCTACCTGGAGCGAGCTGAAAATGCCTGAACTTCGAGGGAAGCTAACGCAGTTGCGCCGTACAAAGACTGCTCCGAAACTGCGCAAGGCCATTGAGGCGTACATCCGGTTTATCGACTTGGGTGGAACCGTTTCCATGACGGATTTGCGGGCAGCCATGTTCGAGAAATATTTCAGGAAAGGCGTTCCCGTTCTTTGCGGGCTTTCGGCTACTTACCTTTACCGTTGCAAGCGAGAATACACCGACGAAAACGATCAATCCGTCTTTGACGATATTCACGGGGATCCATGCGGCCATTTTGTGGTGGCGTACGGGCTGGACGAAAACAAGCAGTTCCTGGTTGCGGATCCGGACTGTTCCAATCCCCTTCATAAAAGTCCCTATTACAAGGTGGACAAGTTCAGATTCTTGCATAGCATCTTGCTTGGGGTCATGACCTACGACGGCAATGTGCTGGTGATAGAAAAATAAAACTTAGAAAAGCGACGCTAGCCCTACGTGTCATTGCGAGGAGCGAAGCGACGTGGCAATCTAGCAATCATGAAAAAATTAATTGTTGTAAACAACCCGAAGAACTGGAAACTGAATGTTCCAGAAGTTGATGTGGTATCCGCACAGGACTACCTGATTTCCCAAAAGTACATGGCCGACAAGAACACCCGCGTGTTCAACCTTTGCCGCGATTACAGCTACCAGAGCAAGGGCTATTATGTTTCGTTGCTGGCGGAAGCCCGCGGTCACAAGGTGATTCCCGGCGTAAAGAACATGCGTGACTTCAAGACCAC
>DCGZ01000193.1:3853-12664 GCA_002314675.1 Fibrobacter sp. UBA1765
ATCAAGCATATTTCCGATGAAATTGATAACTTGATACAGAAGAGTCTGCATAAGCTGACCGGCACGGAATTTGTGCTGAGTATTTACTTCGGCCAGAATGTAAGCCCGCAATATCTGGAACTTTCCCAGGAACTTTACAAACTGTTCCAGGCTCCGTTGCTTCGTGCCAAGTTCGTGTTTAAGCAGAAGTGGCTTATCCAGAGCATTCGCCCCATTTGCGTAGATGAAATTCCCGAAACACACATGGAAATGGTGAACAAGTTTGCCCGGGAATACTTTACCAAGAACCGCTACGCCAGCGCCCCCGATGAAGACTATCTGTACGATTTAGCCATCCTTACGAACCCCGATGAAAAAGAGCCGCCCAGCAACAAGGAGGCGATTCAGAATTTTATCAAGGCCGCAGAGGAAACAGGTTTCCGTGTTGAAATGATCACCAAGAAGGATTACGCCCGCGTCGGTGAATTTGATGCATTATTTATTCGCGAAACCACAAACGTCAATCATTATACTTACAGTTTTGCCCGTCGCGCCCAATCCCTTGGAATTGCTGTAATTGATGATCCTGATAGCATATTACGTTGTTCTAACAAGGTGTATCTGCAGGAGTTGATGCAGGCTGCGAAAATCCATTCGCCAAAGACCATTATTGCGCATTCTGAAAACCGCCATACGCTAGCCAAGGAAATTGGATTCCCTATGGTTATCAAGTCTCCGGATTCCAGTTTTTCTATGGGCGTGAAAAAGGCGAGCAATAAAGAGGAACTGGACAAGATTCTGGACCAAATGTTTGAACATAGCGACTTGCTTATTGCCCAGGAATTTACTCCCACGGATTTTGACTGGCGAATTGGCGTTCTGGACGGCAAGCCTCTTTATGCCTGCAAGTATTACATGGCAAAAGACCATTGGCAGATTTACAACTGGGAAAGCAAGGACAAGGACGAAATCTGCGGAATGTTTGATTGCCTGCCCATTGAAAGTGTGCCCCATGGAATTGTGAAAACGGCTCTTAAAATCTGCAGTATGATCGGTAATGGCTTGTATGGCGTGGATCTTAAGGAATGGAAGGGCGAGCCTATCGTGGTTGAAGTCAATGACAACCCCAGCATTGATGCAGGGATAGAAGATCAGGTGGGAAAGAAGAAAATTTACACCGCTGTCATGCGCTCTCTGCGCCACCGCATTGAAGACCGTCTGAATGCAGCACAACAAAAAATCCTTCAACACGAAAGAGAATTTTACTTGTAGGAGTGAGGGCGCACCTTCGGTGCTTTGAGGCGTGAGGTCGAGCCTACGGCTCTATGAGGCTTTTAGCCAGTCGTGTCATTGCGAGGAGCGAAGGGATGACGCTCAAAGAGGTTCATTATGACAAACTATAAATTGTGGCAGAAATACGGCATCGAGATGGAATACATGATCGTTGACCGTGATACTTTGGATGTTCTCCCTCGTGCTGACGTGCCCCTGGGACAAGACAAAAACGGTGAACAACTTTCCGACGTGGAACATGGTCCCATTGGCCTTTCCAACGAATTGGTAAGCCATGTGCTGGAGCTGAAATGCGCAAACCCGGTGGATTCCCTGAAGAACTTGGGCAAGACTTTTCACAAGGAAGTTCTTGTTGCCAACGAAAAACTGAAATCCATTAACGCCATGCTCTTGCCTAGTGCGGCCCACCCTTTTATGGATCCTGCAACTATGCAGTTGTGGCCTTATGACTGCAACGAAATTTACGAGACTTATGACCGTATTTTCAACTGCAAGGGCCATGGCTGGGCTAACTTGCAGAGTACCCACATTAATTTGAGTTTTAACGGTGACGAAGAATTCGGAAAACTTCACGCCGCCATTCGTGCGCTGCTGCCCCTGATACCTGCAATCGCTGCGTCCAGCCCGTTCTTGGATGGAAAATACTGCGGTTACCTGGATGGACGTATTGAAACTTACCGCCACAATCAAGATCGCATTCCTAGCATTGCTGGGCTTGTGATTCCAGAAGCGGCTTTCACTTATGATGAATACAACCAGCAAATTTTCGAGAAGGTAAAGGCAGACATTGCTCCTTACGACACGGAACATTTGCTGAATCATTTCTTCTTGAATAGCCGTGGGGCCATTGCCCGCTTTGACCGTGGCGCCGTGGAAATTCGCCTGGTGGACATTCAGGAATGCCCCGATGCGGATATCGCCATCGCTGAATGGGAAGTGGCCGCCTTGAAGGGGATGGTGGAAGGTGCTTTTAGCGGAAAATCTCTTGAAGAAATTTCAAAGAAGGTTCGTACTTTGGATACAACGGCTCTCGCAAAGATCTTGCTGGACGTGACCCGCTTCGCCGAAAAGACCGTCATTCGCGACAAGGCCTTCTTGAATGTGTGGGGCATTGACGCTAGCGAAATCACCGCTGGCGAAATCGTGCAGCATATTTTCGAGGTTGTCAAGGGAAAGATTTCTTCCCATTCCCAGGAATTGCTCCGCAAGATGTTCAAGCGTGGAACTCTTGCCAGCGCCTTGGTAAAAAATGTAGGCGCAGACCCTGGGCGAGATGACTTTGTTTATGAATACGGCCGCCTTGCCCACAGCCTTGCCGAAAACCGCTTGTACGATGCTGAGGAATGATGCTTATCATCACTTGCGAACACGCGAGCAATGCGATGCCGAGCGGAGCTCGCAAATTGAAAATTCCACATGAAGTGTTAGATTCACATCGAGGCTACGATATTGGTGCATTGCCTATCTACAAAGAACTTGTAGATAGACTAAGGCCTGATTTTTACTGCGCAGGTGAATTTAGCAGACTTTTCATCGACTTGAATCGCAGCGCAAATAACAAGAATCTCTTTAACGAATTTTGGGAAGCATACGATTCGCAGCAAATTGAAGACTTAAAAAAGCAAGCGCTAGATTATCATCAAAAATACCGTGGTGCAGTAGAAAATTTTGTTAAACGCAACAAAGGCATTCCAATAATCCATTTGGCGATTCACAGCTTTACACCTGTCTTGAATGGCGTTGTGCGCAATGCCGATGTCGGAATTTTGTACGACCCATCGCGTGCAATAGAATGCAACCTTGCAGACATTTTCGTTCACGAAATTCACGCAAGGGCCCCGGAATTGAAAGTTCGCAAAAACTACCCTTATCTCGGGAAAACTGATGGACTTTGCACACGGCTAAGAAAACTATCGCCGCTTTATGTCGGTTTTGAAATTGAGTTTAACCAAGGGCTGTTTGGGTAATTATGTTGCTTTGAAAAAATTATCGCCTAATACAAAGCAAGCACAAACGACCCACGCCCAATCGGGCGCACCACACCTTTCGACATGGCGCTATGTCAGTACAAGCATAGATTTTTTCGTATTTGAGAACATTGAATTTCGCCAAAAGTCATTAAAAAGTAGAGTTTTGGCGAAAAACAGATGTAATTTTCGCCAAAAGTCATTAAAAAATGGAGTTTTGGCGAAAAAGCATCTCATTTTCAATGTGGATTCGCCTACAATTTAAAAGTATGGAAAACATCTAGAAAGTTTAATACATTGTGGAAAATTCAAATTGAACTTGAAAATTCCACAACTTACTAGTTATACTCTAGGCAAGGTTTCTAGAAAAATTGAAGAAAAAAATCTTTCAGAAGGAACAAAATACCAAGGCGTAATCGGAGTTTTGCACATGGCTTGCTCTACCTTACTTCCTTCACGCAACGGACGGAAAGACCGTAATTTTCGTCAATATTGCAAATATGCATTCCTCCGGAACCGTCAGCATTGAAAATTGTACAAAGAGATGTTTTATCCCTGTCTTCCATGGTCCAGTAATAACTCTGCACACCCATTTCATCATATTCAGCATCAGCATACAATCCTCCGTATGTTATGCTGAACTCAGATGCAATGTCTTCTACGAAATCAAAATGGATAGACTGTTCCCTGGGCCATTCCTTGATATATGGTAAGCGCCATCCTTCGGGGCAAACTTTCTGAGCATCCGCCCAGTTGTAAAGACGACCATATTTTGTGCAGTTTTCTTCCTTGTTTTCGTAACAGTGGCTTTGCTCCGTTTCAAAGTTTAGGTTTTCCATCATCCAAATTAAAGAGTCAATGCTTAAAGGATCAACAAAAAAATTCTCAACAACAACAGTCTTGTAGGTTTTCCCATTTCGGGAATCAATCAAATCTGTACCAGGAACTATGGAAATTCGTTTGCCGCCTGAATCTTGTTTTGAGGACGAACTGCTCGACACTTCGCTTGAAGAACTAGAGTTGAGCATTCCACTGGAACTGGATGTACCGTATTCTTCTTTGTCGGTGGAGTAATCCTCGTCATCACGGGAGTTGCTGGAGTTGGAATCGTCGCTGCAGGCATTAAAGGCGAACAACGCAAAAGCAACTGCGCTCGCTAAGCCAATTTTCTTGAAAGTCTTCATATTGAACTCCGAAACTATTCTCCTAAATTTAGATTCTCAAAATACTTTTACCCCCCCCGTTTGTAAATTTTCTTTAACAGATTGTAAACGACCAAAAAACACATGAAAATAACAAACTGCCCCCAAAGGTGAAAAAATAGAGTTTTGGCGAAAAATAGGTGTGATTTTCGCCAAAAGTCGTCAAAAAGCAGAGTTTTGGCGAAAGGAATCTCGTTTTCAAAGAGAATTTGACTACAATTTCAAAAATCCCCAGTTAGGCTCTAACGCCGGGCGATGCAAAACCGTTCCATCAGGCAAAAGCATATCCTCATTGTACATCATATAAAAATCGATGTAATCGTATTTCTGGGACTTTTCAATTTGATTCCAGGCATTTGCTGTTAAACGTCCCCAATGGCGCCAGGTTGTTGTATACACATACTGCGTTCCCGAATCCAATTCGATAACGGGCGCACCCAATTCGCCATACTGATGATAATCCCCATCAAATTTAATCCTGTTGCGAACAAGTTCAGCAACAACGAATGACTCTATCTCATCTAAATTCGCAGGACTTTCTACAGCAAAGTCTTCCTCAACAGGCTTTTTCCAATACAAGATTTTCATAGAACTTTCAACCCTTTATACTTCAAACCAGTTTTCTAGTTTCAGCAAACTGATTTTCTGAAGAGGCTGAAAATCTTTTGTATTGCGAGTCACAAGAATCATGTTGTTGGCAAGCGCCGTAGCCGCGATTTGCGAATCACAAACGGGTCGAGGTTGGCCGACCTTTTGCATTGCTGCAAGAATTTCACCGCACACTACCGAAGCACTTCGATCGTAGGGAATGATAGAGAATCTTCTCTTGATGACTTCTAAAAATCCTCTGATTTGATCCTTGCGTTTTCCCTCGGGTAAAAGTTCCATTCCCATTTGCAACTCCTGAAGCGTCACTGCAGAAATTGCACAAAAGCGTTCCTTACCCTTCAATCGCGACATTACGTTTACATTTGGTTCGGGTTTTGAAAATTCAGAAATAATGTTTGAATCAAGCAGGTACAAAAAGCTCATCATCATCCCCAAATTTTTGAAACCTTTTTGATATTGGGCAGTTCCCGAGACTTTCTGTTCAAGATTTTGGAAACGCTATCGTCAACCACATCAAAGTCACGACGCCATTCATCCAGGTCATCCGCAAAAGATTTTCCAAGCAAAGCGCTAATTAAGGAGCCACGCTGCTCTTCAGAAAGATCCGTCAAAACATCTTCAAGGGATGGTGTTTGCGAAACATCATACACGGCGCTACCTTCAGCAACTACCGATGCACCAGAAAGTTCCGATCGTGTCCCTTGCCGGGAATATGATGAAGCATTGGCCATAACAACGCCTCCATCACATTCAGTAAATGTCACATAGGAACCTTCCTGAAGTCCAAGTTTCTTTCGAACTTCCACAGGTATGGTAATTTGACCTTTTGAGGTTATTTTAGCCGACAGCATTCAAACTCCTTACAATTCCTTACTTTCCTTACATAATATAAGATAATTCGTCACAGGAAACAAGGGGGGGCAACGATGTTTCCTTGATATTCGCCGCCGTATATTATGGAATGACGTGGCACTTTAAATGCAGTGCTGCAACGTATAGGCCCATAAGGGAATTCTATAAAGTCGGGGTTCGAAAGGACCTGGGCGGCCTGATTTACTCCGGCGATGAAATGGATTCTTACATGGGACACAAAATTTTCAACTACAGGAAATTGGATTCCGTGTTTTAATTTTTGGTACGGGAATCAACACATCTACAAACGATCTATAAATCTCTCTATAACTGATAGTTTTCCTTTAATGGAGTCAATATCAATTACGCCCTGCCCAAATACATAATCAGGGTCGAAGCAAGCTATAGTCATGTAGCTTCCAAGTTTCATTTTCGCAGGCCATACCACGCCATTTAAATTTTCTTGTTTAGCTTTCGCAAAAAGTTCATCTCTTGCTCGCCAAGCAATTTCCTTATTTTTTGGAGTTCCCATATCAAAGGATAACTTTATGCAAAGTTTATCTTGTTCGAACTGAAGGTAAAGGGAATGGTCTCTCTTGCCAACCCAATGCCACCAACACCCCCAAAAGCCGCCTTTCGGATTAGAAACATAATCCCAATGTGCATCAGGAAGAAATCTTTCTTCCAGCATCATATAGAAACCTTGCCACGCAAAACTGTTCCAACGCCATTCATCAAAAGTACGGTTCATAAAGGCATTCGTTTCTCGCTCCATATTTCGAAGCCTTAGAACAAAATCCCGCAAAATAATATTGTCGGAACCCGTGTTATCTAGAAATGACAGCATGTCCTTGCGGCGGATAATTTTGATTCCCTGATTAGCTGTTTTCTCATGAAGCTTATGGATCGATTCGTTACCAGTCTTCAAATACACCGTGCGAACATCCATTTCCTTTTCAGAAAAACAGGAATTCACCATGGTTCGATAACGTTCAATTTGATTACCGTGTTCCTTAGTAAAAACCTTGTCCTCAATGATCAAGACGATGGAATCATTCACTAACACAAGTACGTCAATATTATTCCACTGTTTACGACACTCAACGGCGCTGATTTCATATGATTCAGGCTGATTAATCAAGTGACATAAAAATCTTTTTGAAACTGAGTGAAGTAGACTATCATGAACTGCGTTTTCCGGATTTGCCCATTCTAAGAACCAAAGCAGAAAAGCATCCTGGCTCAGTTCAGATGTGGCATAATTGAAAAGGTTTGGTTCCATAAGCTCTCCTTTCGTTTAATTAGATTTTGTGGCGCAACTTATTTGAAGCGAGCAATGATTTTCAATCCAGAATCCAGTTCAGCCAGGGCTCGTTTTTTTCGATACTCGGAAACTATCGTATCATTTTTTATCTGAGATTCCAATTTCCTTAGTTTCTTTGAATCAACGCTTCTGACGGACGATCCCAAAAAGGAATACACATTTTCCATCATCTTATTTCCCGCGGCAACCTTTTCCTTATCACCCTTAACACCCATTTCACCGTTGTAAAAACCACTGGCAATGCTGTAGAAAAAATCATCTAGTTCATCAAGCGATGATATATCAGAAACCCCGCTCAAATAGGAAATTTTTATAGATGAATTCGTTGTTTTGGAAGTTTGTTCCGTAGATTTTTTCGTCTCATCATCTCCATTGAAATGACTATAAAGCAAAAAAACACAAATCGCGACAAATGCCAATATTTTGCCCCGTACCTTCCTAGCATCCTCCGTCGCTCGTTCTTCCGGAGTCATTGCCGCTCGTCTTTGTTGTTCCCTAACCTTTTCATTTTCTAAAAACTGACGTTCTTCTTGACGTAATTGACGTAAGCATTCTGGGCAAACGGAAACCGATCTTCTATAAAGACTATCTCCGCCTAAACAGCGAAAAGATTCAGATTTTAAATCACTCCAATCATATTCGCCATGGCAATTATCGCATCGAGCCATATCAACGATATCTCCTTCTTCAAGATTTGTTCTGCAGCAATCTATCCCGAGGACATATCACGTTTTCTTGGTACAAAAAAAGCGTGGGTACGAATGCACTCACGCCTTGGAGGTTCTGGTAAACCTAAACGCCATAAGCACAAACGACCCACGCACATTGTGCGTGAGCGCCTGCTTATTCCACGGCGTCCTTTAAAATTTACCAGATTTCCAAGGCCGGAATAGAGCAAAAACTCAAAATTCAAACACTTTGGACAACACAATCCAAAGCAATGTCAAAGCAAATATAACTTATTTTAAACAAAATAATTACATGCTGTTGTTTGCGTTGTGAAACTTACCTTATTTCCCAAACAAGTCCGAATGGGAGCCTGCTACAGTCGGAGACCGCATCGACGCAACAGCCTCCTCGGCGGTTGCGTACGGTCCGTGAAGATCCTCTCCATTTCGACTATCGGCAACAGCTCGTTCCAAGAAGACAGTTCAAAGAGGAAGGCTTATATCAACAATGCGTTAGGGATGGAAGTGGCGAAGCCATTCGGACTCGCGAAGCGAGGCTGAACGGACGGCGAGCCTTGTGAGCCGATAACGCGACAGCCCGGCCGCGGCCTTATGCCGCGGCAACGCCAATAATACCGAAAAGGACTGTTTTCACTCCGACATTCTCTCGTTTCTCGTCTCTCGTCTTTCGTCTATTTCCTATCTTTGCGCTCACCGTCAGATGTCGTATTTCTGCGGAACCGGGCAAGAACTGCCCACAAAAGGAAATTATTATGTCTCAAATCAACCTCACCATGCCCGATGGCAGCGTACGTACCGTTGAATCTGGCACCACCGGCCTCGAAGTAGCTAAGAGCATTTCTGAAGGCCTCGCACGTAAGGCTCTCGGCGTAAAGCTGGGCGACAAGGTCCTGGAC
>DCGZ01000175.1 GCA_002314675.1 Fibrobacter sp. UBA1765
AAAACGCCGGACTGGGAATTCACCAGGCGCCAGGCGGTCGCTGCACTATAAACCGGATTCTTGTTGGTCATCTCGTTCCATGGTTCCTTCAGTTCCTCGCCCGGGCCCTGGTAATAGTAAATGCTGGAAGCTCCGCCGTTCAAGACACCGTCGCGGTTGGTGTCGATCATGTTGCCGCTGGCGTAAATACTTTGGTTCTTATCCACCTGGAACCAGGGATTGCTCCCCTTGGGGCCATACACAAAGTAGTTGTTTACGATATCGTGCTTGAAATGAGTGGAGGTGTGGGTGGTGTAACCCGCTTCAAAATTATAGTGGACATTGTTCACGAAAACGTCGTTGATTTTATCCAGGGGATTACGATTATGGGTATTGATGAAAGCGTTATAATACCAAGCCCAGGTGCCGTCCACCGATTCAATATGAGCACCGAACTGCTGATAAATAGGATTCGCCACCAATGTATTCTGCACTGTAACGCCGGTAATGCGGTAATTTGCGTTATCGGAACTGCCGCCAAAGTTATTCCAGGGAGCAAGTTCAATGGAGCAATGGTCCACGATGATGTTCTTGGAATCGTAAAGGTTCAGGGCGTCATCGTTGTTTGACGCAGTCTTTTCGCCGGGTCGAATTCGCAGGTAGCGGATAATGATGTTGGACTGTTTGCCCGTAGAAACCTTACCGCCGTGAATGGCGATGCCTTCACCAGGAGCCGTCTGGCCAGCAATAGTAATGTTGCTCTTGACCGAAACAGCTGTTTTAATGTTGATGATGCCACCTACGTCAAAAACCACAATGCGGTTGGGCGCGCTTACAGCATCACGGAAAGAACCCTCGCCAGAATCGTTCAAATTGGTTACGTGGTAAACAGTGCCGCCGCGGCCACCTGTAACGAACTCGCCAAAGCCAAGCGCCTCCGGAAAAGCCTTTACAGCATCAGCTGCAAAAACGGAACCCGCAATAGAAACGAGCCCGAGACCAAACACCCATGATTTAAATCCCATACAAAACTCCAATGACAGTACACCAAACCGTCTCCTATGAATATAAATCAAAAGAGTGCAAAGGGCTAGCCGCTTCACGGGTAATCTGTAGTCTTTAGACAACGGACTGTGCAAGAAATCCTTTTAAAAAGGGTATTGCTCTTCTGCCTTGAATACTGCTTCAGCGCATTTTTGCAGGTTGAACATGCTAAGGATCCAATTTTGTCAGCCCATCGAAAACTGTTTATTTGCTGCGCAAACACAGTAAACTCGCTGTATTAGGCTTTGGTGCCGCAGCATTTTCACAGTAGGTCCTTAGCCAAAACGCAACCATACAGAATGGCTTGACTAAGTCCAAAAGCGCAATGAACATTTGTGTAGTTTAGTAACGATTTGCCATAAAAAAGCTAACTTTGGGCTATTATGGCTCGCGCTCGCAAAACAATTACCCCGGATCCGTATCAAAAACCGTTAATGAAAGTTCTACCACCGGAGCTCAGCAAGCCTGGTGAACTCAAGGAATTCCTGTCTCCGACGCGTGCCGAGTTTGATTTGCAAAGCGCATACGTTCCGGCTGGCGACCAGCCACGCGCCATTGCGGATTTGACCGCTGGTTTTGTGGAGCGAAAGGAGCAGTTTCAGTGCCTGCTTGGTGTTACCGGTTCGGGTAAGACCTTTACGATGGCAAATGTTATCAGGAATGTAGGTAAACCGACCTTAATCTTGACGCATAACAAGACGCTTGCAGCCCAGCTTTACCAGGAATTCAAGACGTTTTTCCCGAATAATGCGGTTGAATATTTTGTCAGCTATTATGACTATTACCAGCCTGAAGCCTATATAGTTCACACGGATACCTTTATCGAAAAGGATTCCTCGATAAATGATGAAATCGACAAGCTCCGCTTGCGTGCAACATCCAACTTGCTTACCCGCCGTGATGTCATTATCATTGCGTCTGTTAGTTGCATTTACGGCCTTGGCAGCCCGCGTGAATATTTTGACTTGATGGTACGCTTAAAAAAGGATGAAGAACGTGACCGTGATGACATTTTAAAGGGTCTTGTTCTTATTCAATATGAACGCAATGACTATTCACTTGAACGAGGAACATTTCGTGTTCGTGGCGATGTGATTGAAGTGTACCCGAGCTATGATGATGAGGGTCTCCGCATTGAAATGTGGGGCGATAGCATTGAGCGCCTTACAAGGTTCCATTTGGTAACGGGTGAAATTACGGCAGAGCTCGATGAAATGTGCATTGCGCCTGCAAAGCACTTTGTGACTCGCGAAGATACCCGTGAACGCATTGTCCGTGACATGCAGGCTGAAATGGTTTCGCGGGTCGAGGAACTTGAAAAGGATGGCAAGGTTCTTGAAGCGGCCAGGCTTTCGAGCCGTACCCGCTATGACATGGAAATGATCAAGGAGACCGGTATTTGCTCAGGCATCGAAAACTATTCGCGCATCATTGAAGAACGTGCCCCGGGAACACGCCCGTTTACCTTGCTAGATTACTTTGGCAAGGATTGGCTCTTGATGATTGATGAATCGCATGTGAGCGTTCCTCAAGTTGGTGGCATGAGCGAAGGCGACAAGTCTCGTAAGACGACCCTTGTTGAATACGGCTTCCGCTTGCCGTGTGCTCTTGATAACCGTCCAATGAACTTCAAGGAATTTGAGTCCATGTACCCGCAGCAGGTTTTGTTTGTGAGTGCAACTCCTGGCGATTATGAAATGCAAAAGACTGGAGGCGCAGTTGTCGAGCAGATTAACCGTCCGACTGGTCTTTTGGACCCAGAAATTGAAATGTTCCCGATTGAAGGGCAAATGGACGTCCTGCTTTCTCGCATTGATGAATGCGTAAAGAAGGATGAACGCGTTCTTGTTACGACGCTTACAAAGAAGATGGCGCAGGACTTGACGGATTACCTTGTTGAGGCTGGAATACGCGCAAAGTATTTGCATAGCGAAATCAAGACGCTTGAACGCCATACGCTTATCCGTGGATTACGCATGGGCGAGTTTGATGTGCTTGTTGGTATCAACTTGTTGCGTGAAGGCCTTGACTTGCCTGAAGTCAGCATGGTTGCAATACTTGATGCTGACAAGGAGGGGTTCCTTCGCAATTATCGTAGCTTGATTCAGACTATGGGGCGAGCAAGCCGTAACGTTGCTGGCAAGGTTTTGCTTTTTGCAGATAACATGACTGATAGCCTTGAAAGGGCTATTGGAGAAACGCAGCGCCGCCGTGGTTTGCAGGAGGCTTTTAATGAAGAACATGGCATTGTACCACGTTCCGTAAAGCGCAAGATTGAAGATGCCTTGGAAATTCAGGATCCTCTTGCAGAACTCATGGGCAAGAACAAGAAGAAGGGCAAGGGCGCTCCTCCTGAAGTTGTTGAAGAAGATGAAAAGTCCATTGAAGAACTTGAAGCAGAAATGAAGGCTGCGGCCGCCCGCCTTGACTTTGAAGAGGCAGCTCGCTTACGCGATATTATTAAGAGCCGTGGCTAATTCTCTTGCATCTTGTTCTAGCATCTGGCCTTTAAAATTTGTACATTGTAAATCATGAGTGATGTATTAATTCTTGGCTATGGCCCAGCCGGTATTTCGGCTTCCCTCTATGCCCTTCGTGCTGGCATGGATGTTCAAATTGTTGGCAAGGATTCCGGTGCGCTAGGCAAGGCGCACCTGATTGAAAACTATTACGGTCTTGAAAAGCCGTTGACAGGCGCAGAACTTGTCGAAGTTGGCAAAAAGCAGGCGCTTGCGCTTGGTGCAAAAATTGCCGAAGATGAAATCACAGACTTGATGTTTGACGGAACGCAGTTTGTTGCTCGCTCGCAAAGCGCGACGTACACGGGCAAGGCTTGCATTCTTGCTACGGGTTCTGCTCGTAAAAAAGTTGCAATCAAGGGTGTTTCAGAACTTGAAGGCCATGGAGTAAGCTATTGCGCCGTTTGCGATGCGTTCTTTTACCGAGGCAAGGACGTTGCCGTTCTTGGTTCCGGCGAATACGCGCTAAACGAGGTGAATGAACTTTTGGCTGTTGCTAAGTCTGTTACGCTCCTTACAAATGCTGCGGAAATTACAGCGAAGTTCCCTGAAAACGTGAAGATTGAAACTCGCAAGATTTCTGAGCTCCTTGGCGAAACTCAATTTGCTGGAGCCCGTTTTGAAGACGGCGAAGAAATCAAGCTTGACGGTTTTTTTGTTGCTCTCGGGAGCGCCTCTGCAGTAGATTTGATTCGCAAGGCAGGGGCAATGTTTGAAAATGGGAAGCCTATATTGAATGACTTCCAGACGAGTGTCCCTGGCCTCTTTATGGCGGGCGATGCTACTGGTGGCACGTTGCAAGTTTCTGTCGCAGTCGGCGAAGGTGCCCTTGCAGGCCTTGCCGCAAACAAGTTCTTAAGGGAATAGATATAGGAGTTAGAAGACGTAAGACGGAAGAATTTGTAACCTACCATGTCATGGCGAGCGAAGCGCGGC
>DCGZ01000083.1:0-3908 GCA_002314675.1 Fibrobacter sp. UBA1765
CACCAAAGGCATCGTCTACATTCGTTGGCTTGTCTTCTACAACAGGAGCTGTTGCAGACTTTTCAAACAAACCGGAATCAGCCGTAGGTTCATCTTCAATGCTTGTTGGAACATTCAATGCTGCAAATGGAGACGGAGCAGCCTTCTTTTCTTCAACGACTTCTTCTTCATCGCCAAAGAAATCTTCAATGGCAGAAGAAACATCGTTACCAGACATAGCTTCGTCATCAATGCTTGCAGGAACGTCAACCTCTGGAGTAGCCGCAGCTAGAGCCTCATCCAGGGAGGATTCCATATTGACTTCAGAAGAAGCATCCGGAGCTGCATCATCTTGCAAGGCATCCAAACCAGCAAAGGCGGTCGCCAACGTTTCGTCACCTGCAACGCTGCTTGCAGCAGAATCTTCAGCAGGGAGTTCGAGATCCGGCATGGTCAAGTCTTCTGGCATAACCAGGTTTTCAGGAACAGCTACGGCAGGGACCTCAACCGGCGGTACATCAGCATATTCTTCTTTCCAGAATGCATCGAGCGGGTCCATATCATGAACCAGCCTAAAGCACCTGTTGCGCTCTACGGTATCGCCAAGCTTTTCAAAAATTGCACCCTTACGGCGAATCAAGGCTACAGAGTCTGGGCTCTTTGCAAGGGCTGCTTCGCAATGAGTCATTGCGGCAGTATAATCTTCCAGGTCAAAATACACTGCAGAAAGAACCGTATCCAAGTTATCTGCACCAGGATACTTTTCCATGCCCATGTTCAAAATTTTCAGGGCATCGGCAGCATTGCCCGCAGCGCGTTCATTATCTGCATCCCAAACATACAGCGGGGTTATCTTGATCTTTTTTGGCTTAACCTTTTTAGGTTTTTCCTTTTTAGGAGTTGCCTCAGCACCCTTCTTTTTAGTAAGGTTTGCAAAAACTGCTTTCAACTGGTCTATTAAAGTTGGATTAGCCATAAATAACCTCAGAGCAAAATAGCTTCGTCAGCAAGAAGTACAGGAATTCCAGAACGAACCGCATAGGCGCGTGTTCCGTCTTCAGTCACAAGATATTCTTCGGCAGCCTCGGTAACAGCCTCGCCGAGAGCATTTTTTAAAGAGCCAGCGGCAACACTTCCGTTAAGGCGAGAAACGACATCGGCAGAAGCAACGGTCAATGATTGCCGGGTTTCAGGGCAGCATAGGATAGCCAAAAGAGTAGAATCAACCATAAATAGTTCCTAAATATATTTTGATATAAAAATATTAT
Organism: Fibrobacter sp. UBA1765; assembly: GCA_002314675.1. Lineage (GTDB taxonomy): Bacteria > Fibrobacterota > Fibrobacteria > Fibrobacterales > Fibrobacteraceae > UBA1765. The sequence continues at coordinate 1,248 of DCGZ01000083.1, forward strand.
CTTTTTTAGCTGCTGATTTGGGAGAAAACAAAAAAAGAGGCCTTTAAAGCCTCTTTTTCATCGAGAAACCGATATTTCTGGTTTTATCAGTTGCAACACGGACTTATTTCAAATGCTGAAGGTCCACAAGGGCATAATCCTTTTGGTTGCCGCCACCTATCAGCAAATATACCCGTAGCCCTAGCTTTAGCAAGTCTTCTATGTTATAGCGTTCATGGAACCCAGAATCATTAGACTGAACCCATACTTCCCTGCAGCCTGTGCGACGGCAAATATCGGGCATATCCTTCAAGGCACCCATCAAGTGCTTGCGATTTTCGGCAGTAACAGAACCAGGCTCATTCATCACGCAACCAAGCACCTCTACGCCAGAAATAATGCGATAGCGGTCAAACCAGGAATCCAAGGAATCTTCGCCCCCGCCAAGCACGATTGTTCTATGACGTTTTTTGGCAAAGATTCTGTAAAAATAGCGAATCCAGAAAGCAAATCTGCGCCAAATAAAAAGGAGCAATAAAGACACTGCAATAGGAATCAGGTGATAAACTCCCATAAAGTTCATTCCTACGGCAACACCAGATGCCACCACGGTAGTCGCAAACAAAGGTAAAATACGCTTGCCAAGAGACAAGTCCTTTATTGCATATTCACCTGCAAGCAAAAGCGAGCAAAGCTGTACGCCGGCAACAATGGCTATCGGAGCCAAGGTTGATTCATCAAGGGCAAACACATGCATAACAAACGGGCAACAGAACAGCAAAAGTGCATCCGGAAGCATTTTCCAAGCCTGAGGAATAAGCCTTGAAAAAATACCGATGCATGCTGCAAACAAAATGCCAAGGGCTACAATAAAATAAGGCAATCTAAAACGGCGATGCTTTTTACAAAAGATAAGCATTGCCTGGTAAAAGTCGATATAAGACTTTAAGCGACGAGTCTTGCAGCTCTGCCCCTTGAAATGCAAAATGTTAGCGACCGGCGTGTAATAGTTATGGAACCCAGCCTGCTGCACGCGAAGGCACAAGTCAAGGTCTTCGCCATACATAAAGTAGTCACGGTCAAAGCCCCCCAACTGATTGTATAGATCTCTACGAATACAGAAGAAGCTACCGCTAATGGCATCGACCTCTGCAGTTTCATTAGGGTCCAGGTACATCATATTGTAAGAAGCAAAACGCTTACTCTTCGGGAACAGCCTTGCAAGGCCGATAGTCTTGTAAATAGCGCTGCCCGGAGACGGGAATGTACGGCGGCACGCCTGTTGCAAAGTGCCGTCTTCATTCAAGATTCGGCAGCCAACAGTACCGGATTCCGGATGGCTTTCCATAAAGGCAAGCATTTCACGGAATGCGTTCTTAGAAACAATCGTATCCGGGTTGATAAAGAACAAATAGGGTTTTGTAGCCGATTCAACGGCAAGGTTGCAGCCTTTTCCAAAGCCGAGATTTTCCTTGGAATCAATCCAGGTTACATTTGAAAAATGGTCCTTGTCACTTTGTAGAAGCGGTTCTCTTGAACCATTGTCAAGAACAATAATTTGGCCATCTAAACCATCAAGGGCTTCGGTAACACTACGCAAGCACGCGGGCAAAAAATCGCGTGAATTGTATGCGACAATTACAATGGAACAGCCTTGCATTATGCGAGCCCCAAACGAAGTTTAATGACAAGGAACAAAGCTTCAGAAATAATACCTCCACTCATCTTGGACACGCCCTTTGTACGGTCGGTAAAGACAATTGGAATTTCAGCGACAGACATCTGCTTTTTCCAGATCTTGAAGGTCGTTTCAATCTGGAAACAGTAGCCGTCACTCTTCATTTTGGCAAGATCCAAAGTCTGGAGCGCATTGCGGCTAAAGCACTTGAAACCACCCGTAGCATCGCTAATCGGAAGGCCCGTAACCATGCGGGTATACATGTTGGCTCCATAACTCAAGATAAGGCGCTTCATATCCCAGTTCACAACACTAATGCGATGGTCCAGGTAACGGCTGCCAAGCACAAGGTCTGCGCCTTCGGCTGCACGGTCAAGGAACCTTGTAAGGTCCGTTGGAGAATGGCTAAAGTCGGCATCCATTTCAAAAACGTACTGGTAATCGCGTTCCAGCGCCCACTTGAAACCTGCCACGTATGCAGTACCAAGCCCCATCTTCTTTTTACGGCGCATCAAATGTACGCGAGGCTCGGTCTCCCCCATTTTTTCAACGATATCGCCAGTACCATCCGGAGAACCGTCATCTACAACAAGTACCTCAAAACACTCATCCTGCGAAAGAACTGCCGGAATGATAGAAGTAATATTTTCCTTTTCGTTATAGGTAGGGATAATGACTAAGCTTTTTTCGTACATAAGTAGTTTTAGGATCTAGTGGGTTAGTGAATGTTGATTTTCAGTGCTTTAGAGGTTAGAGACTAGGTTCTAGAGATTAGGGTAATTTTCTTGTATCTTGCATCTTAAATTGTCGGCTGAGAGACTTTGGAAATTCAGAATTAAGAATTCAGAATGCAGAATTATGAATGAAATGTCGTTGCGAGGACCTTTAGGTCCGTGGCAATCCACATGTTTCTGGGTTGCCGCGCTTCGCTCGCAAAGACATGGTAAAGAACCGTTTCTGCCGACAGCCTGCAGCCGACTGATTACAACATTTCCTCTAGGCGC
>DCGZ01000083.1:3949-12719 GCA_002314675.1 Fibrobacter sp. UBA1765
AAGCACCGAAGGTGCGACCTGATTCCTGATTCCAATCTTCCGTCTTCCGTCTTACGTCTTACGTTTTCTGACTCCTGTTACTGACTCCTGTTTTCTGTCCTCTGTCTTCTGTCCTCTTATTTCTAATCTACAAAATTCGCTCAGCGATTGGGTAGCTCTGTTGCTTGCGACCATTGCCATTGACCATTTCAGCCAAGAGGCCAAGTGAAACAAACTGTACACCCATTACGGCAGAAAAACCAGCCAAAAGAAGGAGCGGACGCACATGAAGCGCACCAGTCTGTACCCATTCTACGGCAAAGTTGCAACCGATTCCAAGACCAAGCAAAATGAAAATCAACCCGAGAACGCCAAAGAAATGCAAAGGCTTATTTGCAAACTTCTGCATAAACACTAGCGAAATCAAGTCTAAAAAGCCAGACACCAATCTCGAAACACCGTATTTAGAAACGCCATGGATTCGAGCTCGATGTTCCACAGGTTTTTCGGTAACTTTGTAACCCTGCCATTTTGCCATGACAGGAATAAAGCGATGGTAGTCACCATACAAAGGAATATGCTTGACAACTGCGCTGCGGTAAGCCTTGATTCCACAGTTAAAGTCATGGAGGCGCTTGCCGCAAACGGCAGAAACAGTCAAGTTGAAAAGTTTCGAGGGCCAAGTCTTGTGCCAAGGATCAAGGCGACGGATCTTCCAGCCCGACACAAGGTCGTAACCTGTATTCAAGATGTCGATCATCTTTGGAATTTCGCGAGGATCATCCTGAAGGTCGCCATCAAGGGTTGCTACATAGCGCCCCTTGGCTTCGGAAAAGCCAAGGGAAAGGCCTGCGGCCTTGCCACAATTGTACTGAAAGCGGAAACCACGAAGGAACGAATATTCCTTTGCAAGGTTTTCAATGACTTCCCAGGTATTGTCGCGGCTACCATCGTCAATCACAATGACTTCATAAGTCATTTGCGTAGGCCCGATGGCAGCTACGATTTCCTTGAACAGTTCTGGAAGGTTTTCTGCTTCTTCCTTGACTGGAATTACAAGACTTAAATCCACGAGTTAACCTTCCACAACAGTCTTTGTAGATTCTTCCGCAGCTTCCGCTGGTGCTTCAGAAACAGGTTCTACTTCAGGGACAATGGTCAAGGAATCAGGCATGCGGCTTGCATCCTTGACGGCATTTTCCAAGCGAGCACGGCCACCCTGGTCGTATGCAGGAATAGCTTCCAAGCCACGGTTTGCAACTTCGATAGCCTTTGCCTTGTCGCCAGAGCCCTGGTAAACAAAGCTTGCAGCCCAGTACACGCGCCATTCTTCGGGGAACTGCTTAATGCCGAGGTCAAGATACTTGATTGCGCGGGTTGCAAGGGAATCGATCTTTTGCTTGTTTGCGGCCGTATAAGGCTTGGAACGAAGATCTGCAATTTCATCACGAATCTTGAAGGAAACCTGCAAGTAGAGAGAAACATAGCTCGAAAGCAAGCGAGAGGTTTCGTCATTGATATATGCAGTACCATCGCCAAGGCCACGATACTTGTAAACACTGTCAATCAAGGCCATCGTACGGACAGCGTCGAATTCGTTCTGCTTTGGAGTCAAGTCTCCACGCTTCAGGTCATAAATCATGCCTTCCTGGACCATGTACTTTTCAAGGCCAAGGAAGTTAGAGGAACCTACAGTCGTAGAGAAATGGAGCGGACGGTCAAGATTCTGCAAGGCAAGGTCAAGGACAAGCTTGTGCTGTGTAAGCATCAAGCCACCGCGATTCTTGCTAGCCCATGTTCTAAAGGAATCCCAAACCTGGTAATGGGACTTGAATGCGTAAAGGAGATTCTTGTCTGAAGAGGAATCTGCTTCCATTTCCTGGATTCTCTTTTCGAGCCTTGGCATAAGCTTTTCAGCCTGAGCTACCCAAGTTTGAATGTAGTGGTTAGGATTCTTGCCATAGTCACCTTCAAGAACCATGTCGCTATCAATGGTCTTGTGGTTGTAACTAAGCTTGAGCTTTGGCTCGTTATCAAGAATCTGCTTAATGTACCAGTCCGTGTTGCCAAGAGAAAGGTTAACAACGCGCACGTCCTTGCGAACACCGGCAACTTCCTGAGCAAACCAGAGCGGGAACGTATCGTTATCGCCGTTCGTAAAGAGGATTGCATTCGGGCGGCAGCTATTGAGCAAGTTGTATGCGTAGTCCCATGGAACCCAAAGGCCGGAACGGTCATGTTCCGTGTAGTTCGAAATGCATGGAACAGCAAAAGAAAGGATAGCAAGGGCAGCAGCAAGCGGCATTGCAAGGGCAGCAACATGAGCAGCGACAAGCCACACAAGAATGCCAGCGCCAATACCGAACATCACACTCATAAAGATGAATGCCGGAGTATAGAAGTAGTCACGTTCACGAACTTCCAGGTGAACTGGTTCCGGGAACGGAGGATTCTGGCCATTACGACGGTAAGCGTTTTCGATCAATGTCCAGGTCTGCCAAGCAGGTTCATTCTGGGCAGCACGCAAGCGGGCTTCAGCAGAAGCGATTGCAGCGGCATCGTTTCTGTTCTGAGCACTTTCAAGAGCGTACTGGGCATTAGCAATTGCCTGGCGAGCATCGATAAGCTTGTTCGGGTCAGGGACTGCACCAACCTTCACGCCACTTGCATTAAGGTCGCTTACCACGCGGGTCATTGTACTTACCCAATAATCACGGTCCCTGCTTTCCATGCGAGTGCCATCGGCAAAGTTAATGTAGAAGAGCAAGCCAAGGGAGCAAAGGCCATAGAGTACAGAAATAAAGACACCATACTTTTTGTGGCGACGATAAGAATAAACGCACACGGCAATCAAGAGACCATTGAAAATGGCGAACCAAACAAACTGGAAGCCATACTGGTCACCCATCGCAGACATCTGTGTCGGGAACTTAAAGCCCAAGCGTTCAAGCGGAGCATTGTCCTGCGCATCGAAGGTATAAAGGCCACCGTAAGAATTGACTTCACCGACCTTGAACGGCAGGTACTGTGCAATCTGGTATCCGCCATAGCCCATGTGCGGGAAGCTTAGGAACTGGTGGAATACATTGGAACGGCGGTAGAAAGCACGGCTGATCATGCTTTCGGAACCATACTGCTTACGTTCAATAAAGTTATTGAACGAAACCCAGTTTTCATCCTTGAACAAGTTACCAAGCTGCAAGTTGCCCTGTTCGTCACGAATATTGATTTCAGGGTCGTTTTCATCGATAATCGGGTTAAGTTCAGAACGAATAGGAATGTAAAGATGGGTGCTGTAGCCGACAAGAGCAAAGAACGCAAATGCTAAAGAAAGGCGAATCGCATGCTGCATGCGAACATTGAACGGCTTTACCACGGTAAGAATTGCCAAAACAACAAGCATTACCAGGGAAATCTCGATGAATGCAGAAACCATGTAGATTACGGAGCAAAGGAGCGTTCCTGTAACCCAGACAGGCCAGCGTTCAACAATTTTCTTTGGTTCTGCAAGGAGCAAAAGAACGAACACTGCTGGCACGGTAAGCATTGTATAAAGATGCGCACCGACACCAAGGAATGCGATATAGCAAATGAAAATAAGAATGCGATCGGCACGTTCTTCTTCGTGGCGGCGGTCATACCAGACTAGGCCAAGGTAAGAAACCAAAAGCAAAATGAACATGGCAAGGCCATAAACTTCCGCTTCTACTGCATTGAACCAGAATGTGTCGGAGAATGTAAGAAGGAAGCCAGAAACAAGGCCTGCTGCCACAAGGGAAGCCGTACGGATTGCCGGAGAAAGCTTTTCCTTGAGTGAATCCTTAGAAAGGATCTTTGCAAGGAAATCCCAGGCAAAAAGAGCCGCTATATAAACCGTTGCCGCAGAACTTACCACAGAAATGTAGTTCACGCGCTTTGCAATTTCTTCTACCATCGGCAAAAGTACAATTACTGCACGGGCAAAGAATACAAAGAACGGGGTTCCAGGAGGGTGAGGAATACCGAGAGTATTTGCGCAAGCTACAAATTCACCACAGTCCCAAAAGCTCACTGTCGGAGCCATGGTCATTGCGTAAACAATTAAAGCAACCAGGCAAGTAAAGCCCGCTGTAAGGTGTTTGGCTAAACGTTCAGAAATTTTCACTTATTACCTCCGAGCATGCCACGGGATTCTGCGAAACCGTTCAAAATGCCATTAATAAAAGAAGATGATTCTTCCATGCTATACTTCTTTGCAATCTGCATAGCTTCTGTCATCACGACCTTGACCGGAGTATCCTTGTAAAGCATTTCTGCAAGGGCGGAGCGCAACACGCAAAGGTCTACAATTGCCATACGTTCAATGGACCATGTAGCAGACAAAGAAGAAATGATTTCATCGATTTCAGCACGATGTTCCTGGACAAGGTCTACAAGGGACATGCCAAAAGACTGCATATTCTTTTCGATAGGCTGACTTTCAAGCACGCCAGGGAGACATTCGCCTGCAGTACCGGAAGTAACTTCCATAGAATAAAGGAGTTGCATCGCAAAAACGCGAGCTGGACGTTTGCTATTATTCTGTTCCATAATTATTCAGAAGACAGATCCAAGATCAAGACGCAAGATGCAAGAACATTGTAGAGATTAGAAACTAGAAATTAGAGGTTAGCGAAATACTAATTTCAAACACCCAATTTTTCTAGATTCAGACTTTTAGCCGCTAAAGCTCAACTATAAGCAAGCATCTTTCGTCTTTCGTCTCTCGTCTCTCGTCTAATTCCTCTAGTTTAAATTTCCTTGTACAAGTTCACAAGTTCAACCGCACTCTGGGCAACGTCTGCACCCTTGTTGCCAGCCTTTAAGCCCGCACGATTCATGGCCTGTTCAACGGTATCAGTAGTAAGAACACCGAATAATACAGGAATCTTGCCTTCGGCAGCAATGCTTGCAATGCCAGATGTAGTTGCATTGACAACAGCGTCATAATGGCTTGTTTCACCACGAATCACGGCACCAAGTGCAAGAACAGCATCAACCTTGCCAGAATCTGCAAAGCGACGGCATACGCCAGGGATTTCAAAGGAACCCGGAACCTGAACGACTGTAATATCGTCATCGTTCACGCCAAGAGCCTTGAGGCGGTCTACAGCACCCTTTACAAGGCCGTCTGTTACGAATTCATTGAAACGTGCAGTCACGATAGCGTAACGCTGACCAGCACCATTCAAGCTTGTTTCGATTTTCTTCATAGTATCATCCATAACTGTAATTACAATTCTAAATCCTAGCCACTAGTTTTTTTCATCTAAATTCAACATGTGCCCCATCTTTTCCTTTTTGGTCTTAAGGTAAAAGCGGTCTTCCTTTGTAGCCGGAATTTCAATCGGCACGCGTTCCACAATCTTTAAGCCATAGCCACTTACGCCGTGAATCTTGCTTGGATTGTTCGTAAGCAAGCGCATTTCGCGAACGCCAAGGTCAAGCAAAATCTGAGCGCCAATGCCATAGTCGCGCAAATCGGACTTAAACCCAAGGTGGTGGTTGGCTTCAACAGTGTCAAGGCCCTTTTCTTGCAATTCATAGGCGCGGAGCTTGTTGCAAAGGCCAATGCCACGGCCTTCCTGGCCACGCATGTAAAGCAACACGCCACCGTTTTCGCCAATGAACTTCATGGCAGAAGCAAGCTGTTCACCACAGTCGCAACGCTTAGAGCCAAACACATCGCCAGTCAGGCATTCGCTATGAACACGCACATAGACAGGCTTTGAAAAATCAGGATCCCCCGCAACAAATGCGACATGTTCAACACCATCGGTAACGCTGCGGTAACCGTAAGCCTTGAACTGTCCATACTTAGTCGGCACGTTCGGTGCGGCAACTCGTTCTACGAGTTTTTCCTTGCGAAGGCGGAATTCGATAAGATCCTTGATAGAAATAATCTTTAAACCAAATTCCTTTGCGACTTCCTTAAGTTGCGGAAGACGGGCCATAGTGCCGTCTTCATTCATAATTTCAATAAGGGCTGCCGCCGGACGGAGCCCCGCAAGGCGCATGAGGTCTACAGAAGCTTCCGTATGGCCAGCACGGCGAAGAACGCCTTCGTCTTGTGCGTAAAGCGGAGAAATATGACCCGGACGGCCAAAATCGCTAGGCTTGGAATTTGGATCTGCAAGGGCCAGGATTGTTGCTGCACGATCATGAGCTGAAACACCAGTTGTGCAACCTTCAATCTTATCTACCATGATGGTAAACGGAGTTCCAAGGATGGAAGTATTTTCAGAAGTCTGCCTAGTAAGATTCAATTCATGGCAACGGGAAATCGGAAGTGGAGCGCAAAGTACGCCACGACCGTTCTTAAGCATAAAGTTCACCTTTTCTGGGGTAATCTTTTCTGCGGCAATAACAAAGTCGCCTTCATTTTCGCGATCCTCGTCATCAACTACAATCAGGAACTTGCCCTGCTTAAGGTCTTCCAAGCCTTCTTCAATTGTATTCAATTCCATACCAACACACCTATTTCTTTAAAATTGCACGCAAGTATTCCGCAGCAGAAGCTCCTTCCGGGAGAACTGCTCCCGAAGCTTCCTTGCAAACTTCACTAAAAATGCCGCTCAAGTAATTTTCCATGTACTTGCCGAGCATGTCCACTTCAACATTTACCTTTGTCCCTGGAACCCACAAGCTTAAATTGGTTCGTTCCAGGGTTTCTGGGATTATGCAAACACGAATAGTTTCTGCAAACTTTTCTGCAACCGTAAGGCTAATACCGTTCAAGGCAATGGAGCCTCGCCTAATTATATAGCGCATCAGGTCATGCGGTATCTTCAAATCAACTTCAACACCGGTTTCACGAGGGGTAACGGCAACAACTTCAGCAACGGAATCCACGTGGCCCATTACAAAATGGCCTCCAAGGAATGAATCTGCGCTGCATGCCTTTTCAAGGTTTACGACCTTGCCCACCAGCACATTGCCAAAGGTTGTGTTGGCTAAAGTCTGGTGCATCAGGCAAAAACGGGCCACATCGCCACTGGAGCTTTCAATAGTCAGGCAAACACCATCGTTTGCAATGCTATCGCCAAGGCTGCAATTTTCAAAGAAGCCCGGTGCAGAAACTTCCATGGTAAGGGCATCGCCACGCATTTCTGCCTTGACAACTTTACCAGTCTTTTGAATGATACCTGTAAACATGCGCCCAAATTTAGAAAATTACGATTGTCCAATTTTGGGAGTTTCTCCTAAAAGAGCTTATTCTTAGAATATTTATAGGCAGTTTTTTATGGCAAATACTTCAAATGCTCAAAAAAGCACTTTTCTTAACGTTCACGAGAAAGAGGGACGCGTTTTAGCTGCTTTACAACATCATCCAATTCACGAGGGAGCGGAGAGTCTTGAACAATATGCTTATCGCCCCAGTCAAATTCTAGGCGTGTGCTATGCAAAAATAGCCTGTTCAACTTGAGCCGCTTTTTAAGTTCATGATTCAATGTAAAGTCACCATAGCGAGAATCGCCAAGGAGCGGGTGGCCAATGGCAGCAAAATGCGCACGGATCTGGTGCATCTTGCCAGTTTCTAGTCGAATCTTTACAAGGTCATAGCCTTCATAGCGAGCATACACATGGTAATGCGTAATTGCATTCTTCGCATTTTCGCTTTCTCCGACCTTCATCTTGGAACCCTTCGCATTGTCAGTACGTTCCAAGGCCATTTCGATAGTTCCCTTTTCCTTTTTCAAGTTGCCCTTGACAAGAGCCAGGTAGAACTTTTGAACCTTATGTTCACGGATAAGCCCGGTCAATTCACGAAGCGTATCTCCATGCAAAGCGGCAACAAGCAATCCAGAGGTTTCCTGGTCCAGGCGGTGAGCTATAGTCGGCTTAAAGTCAAGTTCGTTGTCTTCGCCCCATTGCCACAAAAGTTCCACAAGGGATTCTCCTGGGCGCGTACCAGAACCAGGCTGGCTTGCAATGCCACTTGGCTTATTGACAATCACAAAATCTTCTGTTTCAAGGACAATGTTTAAATTGTCTTTTAAAAATCCAGCATCTGCAAAAGAATTCTTTTTTACCCAGCCTGTTTTTTCAGCAAGTTTTTTGCTTACCCAACCCTTTTGAGTCGCATTGCCCCAAGGCTTTGCAGCTTCTGCATTTTGAGCATCCAGTGCAGAAACAGTATTAGCTCCTTGAACACTTTTCAAGTTTTCGTAAATGCAAACTTCATCGCCATCTTGCAAAATGAGAGGAGCCTTGGCAACAGTTCCGTTTACGCGAACCTTCTTTTTTCGAAGTATCGAGAAAAAGGTGGAAAGGCCTTCATTCGGGAATGCCTTACGAAGGTAACGGTCAAGGCGCATGCCAGAAGAATTGCGGTCAATAGTCAAAGTAATCATATTTAGGGTATAGGATTTAGGATCTAGGGGTTAGTGGTTAGACGAGAGAACGGCACTACGTGCCTACAGACGAGAGATTTTTTCTGGTTATTAGTCATTGGTTGTTAGTCATTAGTTGTTAGCTTCCGTTTTCTTTCTTGCATCTTGCATCTTAAATTGTCGGCTGTAGGCTGACATCTGTCGGCTGAATTAGTTATTAGTTATTAGTTATTAGTTATTAGTTATCAGTTTCTGTCCTCTGTCTTCTGTTCTCTGTATTCTGTATTCTTTTCTCTTGTTTCTGGTTTCAGGTTTCTTGTTTCTGATCACAATTTCTTGTATCTTGCGTCTTGATCTTGCATCTTACTTTGTCATCACGAGCAAAGCGAAGTGATCCAGAGCATTCATTGTAAACAGTCCTAGGTTGTTTCACAGGGCCA
>DCGZ01000083.1:12808-25512 GCA_002314675.1 Fibrobacter sp. UBA1765
TGCCGCGCTTCGCTCGCAACGACAGAAAAAGTACAATTTCAGTTAACAGCCTACAGCCTTGACTACAAAACAACAGCCTTGGCGCGGTAGGCTAGCCTTGCACCATCTGCTGCGCTTGTCACAATGCCACCAGAATAGCCAGCTCCTTCACCAAGAACAAACAGACCCTTCGTGTTTACAGATTCCATAGAGTCTGGATTTCTGGGGATTCGTACTGGAGAACTTGTACGAGTTTCTGGAGCTACAATCAAGCCCTCCTTAATAAAGCCTGGAATTTTACGTTCAAAATTCATAAAGCCTTCAACCAAGGAATCCGCAATACTATGTGTTAGCAAATCCCGTAAATTGCAAGGCACAATACCGCATGGGTACGTTGTTTTTGGCAAATTCCTACGGTCTAAGCAATTTTCCATAAACGCTTGGATTGTCTGCGCTGGCGCACTGTAATTTTTACCTCCAGCTACAAAAGCATTTTGCTCAAGAAGACGCTGGAATGCAAGGCCTCCAAACAAATCAGCCGACGCTGGAATTGGAACAACAATGGCGCCATTTGCATACGGTCCACGACGGTGGCTATGGCTCATGCCATTAGTCGCAAGCATTTCGGGTTCAGAAGCGCATGGAACAAGCACGCCACCAGGGCACATGCAAAAACTGTATGCAGCAGAAGTTTCATGAATTGTCTTTGCTGTAAGCGCGTATTCCGCACTGCCCGTAAGGCGCGTATCCACTCCGCGACCAAGCTGACGCTCGTTGATGAGGCTCTGCAAATGCTCTACGCGAACACCCATGGCAAATCCCTTGGATTCAAGCGCAACGCCGCGTTCATGCAGCAATTCATAAATGTTTCTTGAAGAATGTCCCGTTGCAAGTACAAGAGCAGAAGTTTCAATCCATTCTCCATTGAACTTCGCCTTTACAACCTGCCCATTCTTTATTTCAATATCTTCAAATACTGAACCGAACTTAAAGTCGCCGCCAAGTTCAACAATGCGCTTACGGAGTTCTCTAAGCATTAGAGCCAGGCGGTCAGTTCCAAGGTGCGGCTTTGCAAACACCAAAATATCTGCAGGCATACCAAGGTCTACCATATCTTCTAGAACAGCCTGCGAAAAAAAGTTCCTTGTACGAGTATTCAGCTTGCCATCAGAAAATGCACCGGCGCCACCTTCACCAAACAACACGTTTGAATGCGGATTAAAAACGCGATCATTAAAAAATCTTCGAATGCTTCTAAAACGGTCTGCAACAGGTTCACCCTGTTCATGAAGCGTTACCTTAAAGCCACGACGCAAAAGAGTATAAGTAGTCCAAAGCCCTGCAGGGCCCGCGCCCACAACATGCACATGCTTTGGCATGGCAACTGTATTTTCTAAAGGATCCCTTTCGTTTTCAGGCAATTCCGTAAAAGGAACAACCCCCTGCTTACCATCCAAATCGCGTGTACATTCAAAATTGACCGTATACGAAAAATGCGGAGAACCACGGCGACGAGAATCTAGCGAATAACGTTCCACCTTAAGGTTCTTGATTTCACCTTTATCGATACGAAGTCCCTTCGCAAGCACAAGGGGAACTTCATCCTTTTTTGAAATGGGTACATTCAATTCGCGGAATCGGTATTTTTTCATAAGGGTAAATATACCTAATTGTCCGCATTCCATCAGCAACAAGAAAGCAAATCAAGGCTTTATAATGCACGAGCTAGCCAAGCATTGCCTTTTTATAAAGCGTCGTCAACCGAGACTCATCAGGCATTTTACATTCAATGCCTGCATTTTTCAATAACGCTACCGCACGATCCATATCGTTTTTTGCAATTTGCAGGGTTGAAGAATCAGCAACATACCCGACACTCCCCTGCATGGCAATACAGCCCTTTTTTAAAACGGCATAATGCGTCGCATATTTATCAAGTTCAGGCAAAATATGTGAGCTCACTACAAGAGTTGCATTTTGTTCCTTGCGAAAACGCGAAAGAGAATTCCACAACGATTCACGAGCAACAGGGTCAAGGTTTGCGGCCGGCTCATCAAGCAAAAGTATTTTTGGAGAATGCAATACGGCTCTTGCAACCTGCAATTTCTGCCTATTGCCAAGCGACAGCGCACCGACTTTCAAATTCAGGTCAAATTGAAAATCAAGGCCCTGCAAAACTTCACGAATACGATTCCCCAGATTTTTGACTCCATAAAGCTTTCCAAAGAATTCCAGATATTCAAGAACCGTTAAACGCGGGTAATCTCCCGGATTTTCTATAAGCGTGCCAAATTGACTTAAATCCGCTTGGCCGTTTTTCTGCAAGTCCGAAGCGTAATTCAAGACTCCCGAAGAACATAGCAAACGACCGCAAACAAGGCGCATAAGCGTTGTCTTGCCAGCGCCATTCTCTCCAAGCAGGGCAAAAAAGGAACCACGAGGTATTTGCAGGGAAATGTTTTTCAAGGCATCTTCTTTAGCCTTTGCATAGCGAAAACAAACCGAATCTAAGGCAACTGCGTCCATCAAAAATCCACCCGGGTTCCAAGTTCAAATTCTACAAGCAAGCGTTCATTTGCTACAGTCCAAAAATATTCATTTGGGAGCTCAAAATAATGCCTGTAGCCAACAGAAGCCCCAGAATACACCTCAAAAAGTCCAAATTTTCGAACAAGCCTAAGCGCAGCATTGCAGTCAAGGGCAGTTCGCGCCTCATCAAGAGCCAAACCTAGGTATGCGTCCGACATTACATGCAAGATCCACGCATCGGCAAACCTATAGGAGCCCCGAAACATTATTTTAGGGCCAAGCAATTTAGAGCGCCTGCCTAAAAAATCATAATATTCGACAAGTTCTACTTCCGGCTCAAACTCTACATGCGCGAAATCATCGTTTCTCCATTCAGGCGGATTTCCATAATCTGGCGGAGAGTTGCCAAAACCATTATAAACCGTATCTAGATACGATTCCTTTTGCATATAGTAAATAGAATCAACGGCAAGGTTTGTGCCAACGCTTAAGGAATGTTCCCACGGCAAGGCTTGCGACCTATAATTCCAACTAATACCGGCAAAAGCCCTAAAGCGTTCGTTCTGCAAATAATTTGAAGTCACTCGCAACGCAAAGCGGCTATTTTCAATTTTCAAGAAATCCTTTATTACAGTTCCGTTGACAACCATATTTGCATCGCTGCCAAATTCAGCACCAAACGAAAGCATCGTCAAAAAAGTCGGCCCCTGAAAAATCAGCTCAGCCAAGGGCGTTACATAAAAGGTAGTCGTATCAAGAACCGTAGAATCACGCTTTATAAAGTAGTCGCAAGAAACGCTTCCTCCAAGAGACAACTCATACGACCCAAGCTTTAGCTCATAGGCCATGGAAGTCTTCAAAAAAAATCCACCGAAAGTTTCAGACGCATAAAACGCATCTGCATCTTCATCGTAATAAAAGAATTTTCCAAACAAATCAGCAGAAAAGGCTAAACGCGAAGATTCCTCGGCAGCATCGTTATAAGCTTGCAGAATTTCTCTAAGCTCTTCGTCATATTCCCCGCCAACCTGCAGGGCTTCATTAAATAAAGAAATGGCCTCTGTCAAATTCCCGCGTTCCTCTGCATCCAGCGCATCGCTGTACAAGGATTCCTGGGACTTGGCAAAGACCAATCCAACAAACAAGAACAAAAATGCAATGAAACGCATCAATGTTTCATCCCATTCTCCCGAACCTTATTTGGCGGAACATCGCCAAAACGTTGATCATTTTCGCGGGGTGCACCTTTAGCTTCGGGCGGCACGCGAAAGCGATCGCCATTTTTCGGGGTAAAGCCTTCCTTTTGGGAATTTTCGTTACGATTTTTTTGGAGAGCTCCTCGAACTTCGGATTTTTCAGAAGCATGGGAACTACGAACTCCAGAAAGGATCTGTTCGCGAGCCAAGCGACGTTCTTCGCGACGACGAGCCCAACTTTCAGAATCCCTGTCGCTCAAAACAGGCGATTTTGAAGATATTTCCGATTGAATCGGGGTTGAAACACGGGATTCGGGCGTAACGGACGACTCGGCTGCAAAAGATGCGGTCGCCATCACAAGCATAGTCATTGTTAAAATCAACTTTTTCATACGCTCTATTTTTAGCAAAACCCGTGCCAATCCCATAGGCACAGGCAAACTTAAAGAAAATATAAATTATTTCAGAAGCGATAGCAAATCAATTTCCGCAGCCACTATCGCAACGGTTCCTAAAGAAGCGCATCTGCTGAAGCATTATACCCTTATTGTACTTGCGGTAATAGCCATGGCGCATGCCCTGTTCAAAATCCATATCTTCAGAAAGCATGCCGGCTTCATCAAACATTACGGCCTTGCCATTCAGCGAGCCCCGTTCGTACTTCAATTCGGAACGCTTCGTTCCATTCTCATCGAATTCCTCGGTCAAACCTTCCAGCACGCCTACCTTATAGGTTTCGCGCTTACGAATCTTGCCATTCTCGTAATAGGTTTCCGACACGCCGTTTTCTTCATCTGCCAGGTAATTGATTACCTGGTGAAGCTTTCCACTTGCGTAATAGGACTTATAGGTACCCGTAATTTTACCGTCGATATAGGGAATTTCAACGGCAATAGCACCATCCGGATGGTACGAGTAAGAAACGCCTTCCTTTACCGTGGTTCCATGCTGTACCGTGTACATTCGAGCGACCTTGCCATCGGCAAAAGTAGTACGAACGGTGTCCAAATCGGCCGCATTCGGTAAAGTTATAGAAACAAACAACAAAAAAGTTAAAAAATTTACTTTCATTATACTTAAAATCTAGTAAATCCTTCTCAAATTATTGTATTTTGTGCGCGCTTATGCGCATTACGTTTTTAAATCCTCCGTTTCACCCGATGTTCAGCCGCGAATCCCGCAGCCCATGCGTCACAAAGTCCAGTACACTCTACTGGCCAATGTTCTTGAGCTACGCAGCAGGCAACGCCGAAGCTGACGGTAACGAAATACAGTTGATTGACTCCCCTGCCATGGGACTTGACCTTGACGCCACCGTCGAGGGTATTCGCAAGTTCCAGCCAGAACTCCTGATTCTAAGCACAAGTACACCAAGTATCTTGAATGACTTAAAGGTTGTTCGCAGGTTAAAAGAAGAATTTGGCAAGCCGATTGCCATTATGGGCACACATGCGAGCGCCGAGCCGCTGGAAAGCCTCGAAATGGAACCGGCACTTGACTACTGCATTATTGGCGAAGCCGACCGTACAGTTTGCAAGCTTGCAAAACTTTTGCAAGGCGAAATAGCAAGGCCGTCCGACATTGCCGGTCTAGCCTACCGTACAGAAGACGGAAAGACAGACTTCCAACCGGAAGGTCCAAAGATCGAAGACCTCGATAACATTCCTTGGGTTAGCAAGACTTACCGCAAGTACCTGTACGACTGCTACAAAAAGTATTTCTATGGTGCAAACCTGAACCCGATCATAGTCATATTGACTGGTCGTGGCTGCCCGAACCGCTGCAGCTACTGCGTGATTCCGCAGACCATCAATGGTCACGTGTTCCGCAAGCGCAGTCCTAAGGACGTAGTTGACGAGCTTGAATATATCAAGGCGAACTTTGAAGACCTTGGCGAAGTGTTCTTTGAGGACGACACCTTTACGGCAGACCCAAAGCATGTTCGTGCAATTTGCGAACTGATTCTTGAACGCAACCTGAAAATTACCTGGAGCTGCAACGCCCGCGCAGACGTTCCGCTTGAATTACTCCAGTTGATGAAGAAGGCTGGTGGCCGAGAAATGTGCGTTGGCTTTGAAAGCGCAAGCCCGGAAGTTTTGCAGAACATCCACAAGGGCGTAAAGAATACCGACAAGGCAATCGAATTTACGAAGAATGCTCGCAAGGCGGGTTTCCTTGTACACGGCTGCTTCATGGTAGGTAACCCGGGCGATACTCCGGCAACGCTCCGCATGACGCTTGATTACGCCAAGAAACTGAACCCGAACACGGCTCAGTTCTACCCTATCATGGCCTATCCGGGAACAGAAGCCTACAAGGAAGCTTTGGAAAGTGGTGCCCTAAAAACGCGCGACTACAACCAGTGGCTAGACAAGGACGGTTTCCACCGCACAACAATCCAGCGCGGCGAACTTACGAGCCAGGCTCTTGTTGATTTCTGCGACAAGGCCCGCCGTGAATTCTACTTGCGTCCAAGCTATATCTTGCGCCAGGGCATTATGGCTATCAAGAACCCTCGCGAACGTTACCGTGTATTCCGTGGTTTCAATACGCTCGTAAGGCACTTGTTCCGTAAGCATGGCGAACTTGCTCCTGTAGCAAGGCAAGCCCCGACAATCAAGCCATAAAAATTGGAGAAAGTTAAAAAGCGGCGAAGTTGATTATTCAATTTCGCCGTTTTTTTTGCATTAAAGTTTTCTTTTTTTATAATTGACCCTTGACAGATAAAAAGGTATTTGTATATTTGGCGCACCCAATGGGGTGGTAGCTCAATTTTGGTTAGAGCACCGGCCTGTCACGCCGGAGGTTGCGAGTTCAAGCCTCGTCTATCCCGTTAAAAGACCTTCTCGAAAGAGAGGGTCTTTTTGTTTTATTTTTTTGCTGCTCCCGCGCAAAATTCCTTGAAAACCACTCCAAAGCTTCTTTAGCTCATTCCCAAATACATATTTTATTGCTACTATTGTGCCATATCAATTTTTAGGAGATTTACAAATGAAGAAGTTTCTTCTAACATCCCTTGTTGTAGCCTCTGCAGTATTTGCTGCACCTGCTGCAGAACAAGCAGCTCCAGCCGCACAGCCGGCAACAGAACAGGTTGCAGCTCAGCCAGCAGCAACTCCAGCACCTGCCGCTCAGCCGGCAGCCGAACAGGCAACCCAAACAGCACAGCCAGCAACAGAGCAGGCAGCACCGGTAGCAGAAGCAACCCCAGCAGCTCAGCCAGCTGAACAAGCAGCAGCTCCTGCAGAAGCACCAAAGGCTGAAGAAGCAGCTCAGCCAGCAGAAGCAACAGCTCCAGTTGCTACAGAAGCAACAGCTCCAGCAGAACAGGCACAGGTAGCAGAAACAGCAGCAGACTCAGCAACAGCAGAAGCTCCAAAGGCCGAAGAAGCACAGACCGCAGAAGCCGCTCCTGTAGAAGCAGCTCCAGCAGAAGAAAAGCAGGAAGATGTTTCCAAGGTTGCAGTCAAGGCTCCTGTTGAAGAAATTGTTGAAGAAGAAGAAATCATCTACGTAAAGAAGAAGAACAAGAAGCTTCTCGAAAGCGAAAAGTTATCCTTCGATATTCTCGCAGACTTCGAAATCCAGGCCGGCAAGAACCTCTGGATCACCGAAGATGACGAAAACAAGGACAACCTCGAAGAATGGACCGGTAAAGCAGACCTCGCTGCTGTTGTAGAAACCGACGACTTCATGGGTGTCTTGGCTCTTGAAATCTATCCGGGCGACAACAACGCTACCAAGGAAGAAATCAACGACGGTAAGGTCAGCGATTACTTCAACCTTACAGAAGCATGGGCATGGCAGCGTACCAAGTACTTTAACTTCAAGCTCGGTCGCTGGGACAACACCGACAAGAACGGAGACTACTTCGGTGGCTACGTAGACGGTTACCTCGCAGGTTTCCGCTCAACACAGAAGTCCGAAAACCAGATGCAGTTCGGTTTCACACCGTCTGAATTCCTTGCAATGAACATCAGCCTCATTAGCACAGGCGAGCACTTGAACACCGGTGACCTTCGTGCACAGTTCTCCTTCCATGACCTTCCAAGCATCGAACGCTTGAAGATCGACATTACCTACCGTTCCAACATCTTTGACGAAGTCTACAGCTCCGACTCTGACATTCGTCACAACGTTTCCCTCAAGGGCTTCCTCCCGATCATGAAGGACCACATCGGACTCTTCGTTGAAGCAGCTCTCCTCGGCCTTGATTCCCAGGAAGAAAAGGAAACTACATTCGTAAAGAACGGCAAGACCTATACAACAACAAAGACTGTTGACGGTGACTGGTACACCCCGATTACCGGCGGTCTTATTTTTGAAACCCCGGTTGTCGACAAGATCATTCTTGAAGCTGAATACGTAGCTGACCGCGACGACTCCCCGTACAAGACCGAAGGCAAGCATGTCAAGGATGTCCTTGGCGCCCTCTACCTTGAAAAGGCTCTTACCGACCGCTTCACACTTTCTGCAGGCGTACATAGCTTCGGCAGCACAAGGGACTTCACAATTAGCGGCAACCTCGTAGGTCGCATCAACTAATATAAGTTCTTGAAGGCTTTAAATCCTCTGCAGCCATGCAGGGGATTTTTTTTGTTTTCAGCTAGAATCGGATCTACTTGATGATGAAAATTCGCGTTTGAAAAATTCTTGGAGAAAAACATGTGGGCATTGCGCAAACAAGTTTGCGCCGGTGGCTTGCCGTATCAGCGAGGCTTAACGTTATAAACACGCCTCGCTGTCGGTTCAAAAGAGCGAACTTCCTAGCGGCGCTCTTTCGAATGGCTTAGCCACTTCGCCACCTAATGCAAATGTTTAAAGGTGAATATTTAAAGGTGAATATTTAAAGCCCCCCCCAAAAAAAAGGTGACAAAAAAAAGCATGTCGGCATGCGAGCTCCGAAAATTTTCTCCTTGGCAGATAAAAGCGCTTGTTTTTGCAAATTTACCCGCCGTAAATGACAAAATATGAGATATTTTCTAGAGATTAACCTAACATCAAGAGAAAATGGCGGATAAAAAGACTGTAGATACGTTTTTTATCTGCCCTAAAGCATTGAATTGAGCCAAAATAGACACATACAAATTAAATTTGGCGGATAAATTTGGTATACAGGCACTCATTTATCCGTATTTTTGCGAATTTTAGGATGCAAAAAGTTGTTTATTGGCTTTTTTCCTGCAATAAGCAGCTCGGGATAAGCAGATTGCCGTCAAGGGCCAGTGCCCTTGACGGCCCTTCGGGCGCCTTAGGCGCGTTAACGCTGCTTAACGTTCGCTTTCGCTCACACGCCGCGTTAATCGAACTGCTCATCCCTTCTCAATTGGATTATATCAACGAAAAAAGGCCGCCCCATAATGATTTTGGGCGACCTTTTTTCGTCGGGATAACCAGATTGTTGCATGCCGCCAGAGCGGCACGCAACCCCTTCGGGGCGCTTACGCGCGTTAGTTGCCCTTGACGTCGGCCTCGCCGACACGGGCAACTAATCGAACTTGAATACATCAGTTCGAATTCGAAATGCAAACGAAAAGTCCCCCAACAAATGTTGGAGGACTTTTCGTCGGGATAACCAGATTCGAACTGATGACATTCTGCTCCCAAAGCAGACGCTCTACCAGACTGAGCTACATCCCGTTTGTGCGCACAAATATAGGATATTCGAGCACATTGTCAAGGGTAAAACGCATATTTTTTTACAAGCGCTTCAAAACAGCCTGTGCATGGTGGAAGAAACCTTCTGCCATGGCAACTTCTGCAATCGGCTTTGCGTTTTTAAGGATTGCCTTTTGACTGTAGCGAATCACGCTCATACGCTTAAGGAAGTCATAAACGCCAAGAGGGCTCGAGAAACGCGCAGTTCCGTTTGTCGGAAGCACATGGTTAGGGCCTGCAAAATAGTCTCCAACAGGTTCACTGGACCACGGGCCAATAAATACAGCGCCGGCATTGTCAATGCGTTCCGCTAGGGAATCCGCATCGCGAGTCATAACTTCCAAGTGTTCCGGAGCAATCGCATTTGCGATTGCTACACCGTCATCCCAGTTCTTGACAACAAGAATACGGCCAAAGTTTTCAAGCACCTTTTCAAGCTTTTCACGCTTCGGAGAATTTTCAACCTGGGCTTCAACGCAAGCAGAAATATCACGAGCCGCAGCCAAGGAATCGGTTATGCAAATAGCTGCTTCAAAGCCAGAACCATGTTCAGCCTGTGCAAGCAAGTCAGCAGCGACAAAATCCGGGTCGGAGGTATCATCAGCCATCACAAGAACTTCAGACGGACCTGCGATCATATCGATATCGACAATGCCAAAGACTTCCTTCTTTGCGACTGCTGCAAAAACGTTACCAGGGCCAACAATCTTATCGACTCGTTCAACACCCTTAACGCCATAAGCAAGCATTGCAACAGCCTGGGCACCGCCAATGTGGTAAACTTCCTTAATGCCAAGTTCCTTGACGGTAAACGCAACTGCTGGATTCAAGCCGCCCTTTGCCGGAGTTACGACTACGATTTCAGAAACACCAGCAACAAGAGCTGGAACCGCATTCATAATAACAGTGCTTGGGTAAACGCCAGCACCACCAGGTACATAAAGACCTACTCGACGCATCGGGCGAATGCGCTGGCCAAGAACCACACCGTCGTTAGCCTTGATATTCCAGGTTTTTTCCATTTGATGCTTATGGAAATCACGAACGTTACGGATTGCGGTACGAATTGCAGACTGCAAAGATTCCGGAGCCTTAGCCGCAGCAGAGTCAATCGCCTTCTGAGAAATTTTCAAGGAAGCGCCCGTAAGGCCATCGAACTGCTTAGCGTACTTAAGGGCTGCAGCCATGCCGTTTGTACGGACATCATCCAAAATACCAAGAACCTTATCGTAGATTTCGCGGCTTGGAGCAACGCTACGAGAGCAGATTCTTTCTATTTCCTTAGACTTCGGAGTAACTTTTACAATTTCCATAATCATTCACCTTTTAACTTGTCTAGGCTATAAATTTTTGCGATTTCTACTTTTTCTTGTTCTTCTTGACAGACTTCTTTGTAATGTCTGCTGCACGCTTGATTTGGCGTTTGGTTAAAGTCTTAGAAGACTTGCTTTCAGCCACTGTAGTTTGAACTGCGTTCGTTACATCAAGATGCTTGTAAGCACTCTGGATAACCTTGTTTTCTACAAGAATCTTGTAGCAAAGACCATCAACAATAGCTATCCAGCTAGCTTCAATAATATTGGAACTTACACCGGCCATGTTCCAGTAACCCTTGTCATCACCGAAAGTTGTCCATACGCGAACAAGAGCATCGGAACCTACACGGCTTCCAAGAACACGAACCTTAAAGTCATCAAGTCGGACCTTTGACATGTATGGGAAGAACGGGAGCAAAGCCTTGCGAAGCGCAGCATCGAGAGCATTCACCGGG
Source organism: Fibrobacter sp. UBA1765 (assembly GCA_002314675.1). Lineage (GTDB taxonomy): Bacteria > Fibrobacterota > Fibrobacteria > Fibrobacterales > Fibrobacteraceae > UBA1765. Next base: position 23,942 of record DCGZ01000083.1, read on the forward strand.
CCGTCGCCTTCGGAAACCTGGTGGCTGATCTTGTCACCGATCTGGAGCTTGACTGTTGCCTGAGAAACAGAAACGCCTTGCGGAGTCTTGTCTTCGATAACACGATAGTTCAAGACCTTGAATGGTTCTTCCACCATGCCAAGATGGCGGTAGACAAGCATCTTGAAACTTGCTTCGGCAGAGTCAAAATGCCAGCCCGCATTCTCGCGCTCCTTGATAAGAGTCAAAAGACTTGCAACTACAGGATCCTTCTTGTCGATGCCCGGCTTGATTGCCTTGAGCTTTTCTACGACAAGGGAACCACCGGCCTGGTCGCTTGTAACAAATACGCGGTCATTGCCAACTGCATGCGGATCCACATGTTCAAAGCTACGACTTACCTTCATCACACCATCAATGTGTGCGCCACCCTTGTGGGCAAATGCTGCATCACCGACATACGGTGCACGGACATCGCTAGGCAAGTTCACTATCTGGTCTACGTTCGTGCTCAACTGGCGAAGACGGGAAATCTTTTTAGCAGCAAAGAAATTCGCATTCATCTTAAAGTGCAAATCAGCGGCAATCGTAGTGAGGTTTGCATTGCCACAACGTTCGCCATAGCCGTTCACAACACCTTGAACCATTGCAGCACCCTTCTTCACGGCATAGATACTATTGCAGACTGCAAGGCCCGCATCGTTATGCACATGAATACCAAGCGGTGTCGAAATATGCTTCTTGACATCATCGAGAATTTCTTCAAGTTCCCACGGCATTGTGCCACCGTTGGTGTCGCAAAGCACTATGAAATCTGCATGGCCGTGTTCTGCAGCACGGAGGGTTTCGATAGCATATTCCGGGTTAGCCTTGTAACCATCAAAGAAATGTTCCGCATCGTAAATCACTTCTTCGGAATTTTCCTTGAGGTATGCCACAGACGATTCAATCATGTCGAGGTTTTCTTCGAGCGTCGTACGAATGACATCTGTTACATGCAAGTCCCAGCTCTTGCCAAAAATAGTCTTTACTGGAGCGCCACTCTTAACAAGAGCCTGGAGCAGCGGATCCTTTTCAGGAATTACACCAGGGCGGCGAGTACTGCCGAATGCAGCAATCTTTGCATGCTTAAGCTTGACTTCCTTAATCTGCTGAAAGAATTCCTCGTCGGTCGGGTTACTTGGGTTTGGCCAGCCACCTTCAATGTAGTCAAAACCGAAATGATCCAAAATTCGAGCAATCTGCAACTTATCTGCAAGCGACAAACTGATTTTACGGTCCTGATTACCATCACGAAGCGTGGTATCGTACAAGAATACTTTTTTTACAGCAGAATTTTTCATGCTGCCAAATGTAGTAAATAAGACGAAAGACGATAAACGATAGACGATAGACGATAGGCTAGAAACCTGAAACTAGAGACCAGTGGTTCGACCAGTGATTCGACAAGCTCTTCATAGACTTCACCAACCTTGTGATGGTCATGTCTTTGCGAGGAATGTCGTGACGAAGCAACCCAGAAATATGTGGATTGCCACGGACCTAAAGGTCCTCGCAATGACATTCCTAATTCTGCATTCTGAATTCTTAAT
>DCGZ01000049.1 GCA_002314675.1 Fibrobacter sp. UBA1765
TCAGTTTCACATTTTAAGTCGAAAAAATAAACTCGTTGGAGAAAATATGAAATCAAAAATAATGAGCATGATGTTGGTTGCCGCTCTTGCGTTGGCTTCTTTTAGCCTGATGGGATGCGAAGAATCTGTCAAGGATGCTGATGGCAATGTTTATCCGGCTGCTAAAATAGGTAACCAAATCTGGATGGCGAAGAACCTGAATGTGAATGTGCCTGGCTCCATGTGCTACAACAATGACCCGGCCAATTGCGAAAGATACGGTCGTCTGTATACTTGGGAGGCAGCGAAGAGTGCTTGCCCCGCCGGTTGGCACCTGCCTAGCAAGGAGGAATTTGATACGCTGTTGGCTACCGTGGGGACTTCTGAGGGAGACCGATCTAAAAATCTTCGCGCTGGCAGTTGGGAAAATGGGGCGAACAAATTCGGATTTTCGGCTCTCCCTGCTGGCCTCTACAGCAGCGACCTCAAGAAGTTCAACTACGTTGGCTACAGCGCCAACTTTTGGTCTTCTACGGAGAGCTTTACCATCCACGCCCACACCCTGAGCATCCCCGCCGGCCGCAGCGCATTCGTCAGCAGCAGCGACAAGAGCGATGCGAGCTCGGTTCGTTGTCTCCAGGACTAAAGCGATGGCGAGTGACGCATAGACAAACTTGTTTGTCTATATGTCCGAGCATGAGCGTAGGCGCCTTGCGCCCTCTAACTAAGGAAGCGCACTGCGCTATCTTAGCCAAGGCTTAGCGAAGCAAAGCCTTGAAAAAATCAGCAAGGGAAAGGTTGAATTAAGTGTTGAAATAGAAAATGATGCAATAAGAATTTGAGTGGTGAAATTTATTTAAGAAATCGGAGAAAATATGAAATCAAAAATAATGAACATGATGTTGGTTGCCGCTCTTGCGTTGGCTTCTTTTGGTCTGATGGGATGCGAAGAATCTGTCAAATCTGTCAAGGATGCTGATGGCAATGTTTATCCGGCTGCTAAAATAGGTAACCAAATCTGGATGGCGAAGAACCTGAATGTGAATGTGCCTGGCTCCATGTGCTTCAACGATGACCCGGCCAATTGCGAAAGATACGGTCGTCTGTACACCTGGGAGGCAGCGAAGAGTGCTTGCCCCAGTGGCTGGCACTTGCCGAGCATGGAGGAGTTTGGGACGCTGTTGGCTACCGTGAGGACTTCTGAGAGAGACCAATCTAAAAATCTTCGCGCTGGCAGTTGGAAAAATGGGGCGAACAAATTCGGATTTTCGGCTCTCCCTGCTGGCTCCTACGGCAAGTACGAGAAGTTCTACTACGTTGGCAACCTCGCCTTCTTTTGGTCTTCTTCGGAGCGCAATTTCGACCTCGCTTACTACCTGAGCATCAACGACTACCGCGCGAACGTCGGCAGCCGCGATAAGTACGATGCGCTCTCGGTTCGTTGTCTCCAGGACTCTAACTAAGGAAGCGCACTGCGCTATCTTAGCCAAGGCTTAGCGAAGCAAAGCCTTGAAAAAATCAGCAAGGAAAAGGTTGAATTAAGTGTTGAAATAGAAAATGATGCAATAAGAATTTGAGTGGTGAAATTTATTTAAGAAATCGGAGAAAAGATGAAATTTAAAATAATGAAGAAACTTTGCATGGTTGTCGGTATGTTGGTCGTATGTTCTATGGCAGGAACCCTTAAGGATTCCCGAGACGGAAAAACATACAAGACCGTAAAAATCGGCAAGCAAGTTTGGATGGCAGAGAACCTGAATTACAAGACAAAAGGTAGTGTGTGCTTCGATAACAAGGACGAAAATTGTAAAAAATACGGTCGTCTGTATACTTTGGAGGCAGCGAAGAGTGCTTGCCCCAGTGGCTGGCACTTGCCGAGCATGGAGGAGTTTGAAAGTCTTCTTTATTATATGGGACCTGATAATTCTGAATGGTCACGAAATCTACGTGCGAGTAGTTGGGACGAAGGATTGGACAAGTACGGATTTTCCGCTCTCCCTGCTGGCAGGTACGACAGCGAAAGTTTCGACCGTTTGGGCAATGACGCCAACTTTTGGTCTTCTGAGGGGAGAAGTGGCTACAACAGCCTGATCTTCAGCAAATCTGACTTCGGAGCCCGTGAACGCCCCTTCGACGTCGTGTACTTCGAATACAACGACTTGGAATACGGGTTCTCTGTGCGTTGCCTCCGGTACTAAAGCGATAGCGAGTGACGTATTGTCAAACCAAGCCAAGGCTTAGCGAGGTCTTTAAAAAAACGCCCCAAGGTACAATCCCTTGGGGCGTTTTTAGGCTAAGCCTAATCAGTTTCTTCTACTGCTAAAACAGACTGTCCATGGTCAGCTGGAGCTGCACGATGCCGCTGTGGGCGTTCTGCTTGACTCCGTAGGTAGTTACAAAGACATGGTTCGTCGCCTTGCGTGTCTTTGAGACATGCCTGAACAGGGATTCTCTATTACGAAGTTTTTCTTCGTATTCCTTGGTTATGACAAATTCGCCACTTGCGTATTTCATCTCGCAGATGTTGATGACATTGTCTGCCCTGTCAATAAGCAAGTCAATTTGACCGCCGTCCCAGGAAGTGCCGTCTGCATCTGTAAATGGCTTACTGAACCACGAATAGGAATTGCTCAGAATGCCGAGAATGCTAAGCCCGCTCTTGATCTTTTGAAGATGCTGCAGGCACACTTGCTCGAAGGCGTACCCGCTCCAGGCGGCATGGCTTCCAGAATTCTGGGAGTTGGTCCAAAAGTTTTCGTCTTGCCCGTTGCCATTTACATAACGCAAATAGAACAGGACGTACATATCGGTCAACTGGTAAAGCGTTCCTACACTTTTTTTGCCAAAGGGCGTGTATTTGCGAATAAAGTCGCAACGGCAAAGGTTTTCTAGAACCTCCGTCAAAACGCCACCGTCTCCCTGGTGCGTTGCCTCTGCAATTTCGGGTCTGGTCAAACCTTTTAGTTTTGACGAAATTGCCTGGACCACATCCTTGTACAGTTTTGAATTTTTAAAGAGGGAACGGAACAGAAAATCATATTCCTGTCGAAGGGGTGCAAACTGCTTAAAGAAAAGTTCATCGATGTTCTTGGAAAGGGGCTTGTCGCGCTCCAGCATTTTCAGGTAGTACGGAATGCCTCCGAGTACCATGTAAGTGTCTAGGACCTGTTTTCTGCCGTAGCCCATTCCCTTGACCTGGTTTAGATAGACTTCTGTTTCGGAAAGGGTAAAGGGTGCAAGATAGATGGAACGGCAGACTCTGCCATACAGGCCACCCTTGTCGCCAATCAGCTTTTCGAGCATCCATGTGGTCGCCGATCCGCAGACAAACAGTTTCAAATTTTTTTGGGAACTAGCCCAGGAATTCCAAAAATAACCAAAGGCCGCGATGAAATTGCTTTTGGCGGTGTCCATCCACGGAAGTTCATCAAGAAAAACGACCAGTCGCTCCTTGCTTATTGCTGATAAGTAATCCCGCAGGGCATCAAAGGCAGCAAACCAGTCCTTCAGTTTTCCGCACTTGAAACCCTTGCGTTCCAGTTCTTTTCGGAAAAGGTCCAGTTGGATGACTTTGGAGGTGTCGTAGGAACCGGTAAAATAAAAATCAAAATTTTCGTCGAAGAACTGCTTGACAAGGAAGGTCTTGCCCACACGTCTGCGGCCATAGACAGCAATCATTTCTGCCGTTTCGGTTTTACAGTAACTCTCGATGAGTTGGCACTCCTCTTCGCGCCCAATAATATCTCGCCTTGCCATAAAAAGCCCTCAAACACACTTTCTACTTGATTTTCTTTCCGAAATATATAAAAAGTTGCGTGTTTCGGATAAAGAAATGATGATTTCTTATCCGAAAGATATGTTTTTGGCTGTGTTTTGGATAAGAAATAGATTTTTACCCCATCCCCAGTTCCTTCACCTACGCCTTGAACTGACCTTCCCCCAAAAAAACGACGTTTCTGAAAATTTACTTGACATTGTTTTTTTTGTTTACATTTGTTTGTTGAAAATTGAGTTTTTTGTCGTTGAACTGTATATGGACGGAGTAAATGTGAAAAAAGAACGATTTAAACTGTATGTTGATGAAAACGGGAAAAACCTAGAGTTTATCTATGCTCTTTACGATTCCTTTTTGAGGACGACACTTGTAGAAAATAAGGTGATTGATTTTACAAAACCTGTGAGTAAAATTTCTGGGGTTTACGAATTTTCCCATGTGAATGGAATGAGCTTTGAATCCCTCTTTGCTCAGCCAAACAATAGTTATCTTGAACAGCATCTAGAGTATTTCTGGTCTTTGGGTGGTGCGTTTCAAACAAAGTATTCCAGCGTTGTTCCAACTTCATCGGAAATGTTCCCCAAAGAGGGCCTGTGGAATATGGGGGCTGGAGCGAGTTATAAGGATAAGGACTTGAAGGAACTCGAGGGACTATTTCAAAAATTCCATTGTTCCAAGAATTTGGTAACGCTCAAGTTTAAAATGGAAACGGAAATAATGGGAATGCCTTTGCAGCCTTATCCGTCAATTTGGAACGGCATTTTGCATATTTGCAACCCCGATTTGCATTGCCGTTCGTATGCATCTACAGACAAGGATCGGTTTATTGACCTTTCTGAAAAATATGGCATATCAAAACCTAATGGGTTTAAGAATATTGCAGACAAAGAATTGTTTATCTATAGATTGTATGCCTTTATACGAAAAGAAGATGATCTAATAGATACTTATGCTTTCAAATAGTTACTTGAAAAACATAATTCATGGAGATGAATATTGATGAAGAAAAATATTGCAAAGATTGGTGTTGTTCTGCTTGCTTCTGCAGCGGCGTTGACTTTTACAGCCTGCGATGATAATATCGTCAAAGGAACCATGACAGATTCCCGCGATGGGAAGACCTATAAGACTGTGAAAATCGGCGACAAGGTTTGGATGGCGGAAAACCTGAACTATAAGACCGACAAAAGCAAGTGCTTAGTGAACAAGCCTGAAAACTGCGAAAAGTATGGACGCCTTTATTTTTGGAAGGAGGCTTTGAACGCCTGCCCGGATGGCTGGCACTTGCCGAGCGAGGTTGAACTTGAGGAACTAAGAGTATTGGCCGTTGAAAAGTATGGTGAAAATAATGAGATTGGAACCATGCTGAAGTCTCGTAGCGGCTGGAAAAAACATGATAGTACCGGCAAAAATGGAAACGGAACTGATAGACTCGGTTTTGGAGCGTTACCCGCTGGCTACTACGACGGCTATAACAGCGCTTTTTACGATGGGGGCAGGGGTGCGAGCTTTTGGTCTAGTACAGGGGGGCGTGGAAACCCCAGCCTAACGTCTGGCCCCAACGTAGCGTATGGCCTGTTTTTGGATAGTTATGGGAGAGATTCCCTTTACCCCAAGGCTAAGAGCTACGCGTTCTCCGTTCGTTGTATCAAGAACTCTGACTAGTTTACTCACCGAAGGTGGGCCGGTGATGTGGCTGGAAAAAGCATTGGAACGATGTTCTCGTGGTTGTTTTAACAAATCAAGAAATGGGATGAATAAATGAAACAAATTATTGCAAAGATTGGTGTTGTTCTGCTTGCTTCTGCAGCGGCGTTGACTTTTACAGCCTGCGATGATAATGTCGTCAATGTCGTCAAAGGAACCATGACGGATTCGCGCGACGGCAAGACCTATAAGACTGTGAAAATCGGTGACAAGGTTTGGATGGCGGAAAACCTAAACTATAAGACCAGCGAAAGCAAATGTTTCGAAAACAAACCTGAAAACTGCGAAAAGTATGGACGTCTTTATGATTTGAAAGAGGCTTTCCTAAACGCTTGCCCAGATGGCTGGCGCTTGCCTAGCCGGGAAGAATTCGAGGAATTAGTAGTACTAGCTGGTAGAAAGGTTGGTGAAGATAACCCGTTGTTAGCCAGCAGCCGGGCAGGAACCGTGCTGAAATCCAAGACCGGCTGGAGAGTGTTTGATCGCAAAAGAGGCGATGGTACGGATGACCTCGGCTTTGGGGCGTTGCCCGCTGGGAGCTTCGCTCACGGCGGCTTCAAAGATGGCGATCTTGCGTTCTTCTGGGCTGATCCAGGCGAGTACTTTAATGCCGTCATTTTGAAATTGCATTACGGGAATGAGTACGCGAAAATAAACGGATCCTTTCCTGAGAATGGCCACTCCATTCGTTGTGTCCAGGACTCTAACGAAGTTGTCGATGCTTCTTCTCAGCGTTCGCAGACGCAGCCAGTGAGTGCAAGTGTAGGGGAAAATGCCGATTCAGGAACCATGACAGATTCTCGCGACGGTAAGACTTACAAGACTGTGAAAATTGGTGAACAGGTGTGGATGGCCGAGAACCTAAATTACAAGAACAACGGTAGCCTATGTTACGGTAACAAGGATGTTAATTGTGAAAAATTTGGTCGTCTCTATACCTGGGTCCGTGCGATGACTGCTTGCCCCGCTGGTTGGCACTTACCTAGCAAGAATGAATTCGAAACGCTCTTGGATTATGTTGGAGAATCTGACAAGACGGCTTTAGATATGCTTTTGAAGAGTGACAGGAAAGTAGGACAATCTAAGAATTTGCGTGCTGTTAGCTGGGAAAATGGAATGGATAGGTATGGTTTTTCAGCTCTCCCCGCAGGTACCTACTATAGGCCCGACAAGAGTTTTCACGGTATGGGCGCTAGTGTCTGCTTTTGGTCTTCGGAGAACACCGGCGATAGCGCATACAATTTGGAAATCGGTGAAAACAGCGCTAGCATCTACAATAACAGTACTTCTGATAGTTTCTCCGTTCGTTGTCTAAAGGACTAACGCCAACCTCGGCAAACTCGGAGACCTTAAAAAGACTCGCCCCAGGGAAATTCAATCCCTTGGGGCATTTTTTTGTCTCGAAAATTTTACAACATTTTTAGTGCACAAAATCGCGAAAAAAGCGTTTCTATATATATGGTAAGGTGAATTAGTGCTTGCCCCGTTCGGTAGTGTTGCCGGCGGCACAAAACCCATACTTATGGAAAATGCAAAACACAACCGTGACCACGACGGATTTTTGAAGTTCGTCTATTCGGTTCCCGAAAACGTACATTCATTTTTCAACATCGCTTCAAAGACAAACGATAACCTTG
>DCGZ01000093.1 GCA_002314675.1 Fibrobacter sp. UBA1765
AGCGTCGGCAGTTTCTACGACGGCATCGGCGCGGCCTGCGGCACTGCATTCTTCCGTGCGAACGAGATATGGAGTACATAGCTTGAAAATCAAGAAGAATAAGGTCTTATAATGGTTTTCATCCTGACGTTCCGCATTGTAGGGGACGCTGCTGAAAAACGCGCGCATCTGCAAAAGGGCATCTTCCAGCTTGCCAGCACGCATGGCGCGGGTAAAGGCAAGGACAAATGATTCGTTCGTCACCACGTCTTCAAAAGCATAATAAGGCATCAGGCTTCCACAAAAACCAACCTTAACCTCTTCATTGGGGAATCCCAGGACATATTCATAGCCATCAAAATTTCGGATGGTCAGGTAGCCACTTTGGTAAAGCATGGGAATAGGATTCGTTGCCGTTTCCGTAGGCGCATCAAACATGCCAAGCGTCGCAGGAAAACCCACATTAAATGTTTCCGGATCCATCTTGAACTTGCTCACAAGCTTTGTCAAAACGGTCGGCGTGCCCGTGGCAAACCAGTAATTGTCTAGTTCCAGCTTACTCAAGGAATTGATCAAACTGAAAGGATTGTAAATGTCCGGGGAATTCTTGCTAAAATGGTAACCATCATACTGGCGTTGCAATGCAGCGACTGCCTCATTGTAAGCAATTCCCTGCTTGTCGGCAAGAACCTGAATTTCAGGTTGCATCTGTGAGAGCAGTTCTTCCTTAGTGATGCCACAGATTGCAGCATACTCGTCATCCATGGTAATGACATTCAAGTTGTTCAGTTCACTAAAGATGCTGAGCTGGCTGAACTTGCTGATGCCCGTGAGGAACACAAAGCGGAGAATACCGCCGAGGTCCTTGAGAGGGCTGAACAGCTTGCGCACTTCTTCCTTGAGAATCTGCTGCAGCTCTGGCTTGTCCATGCTGTCAAGAAGCGGTGCGTCGTACTCGTCCACAAGCACAACTGGCTGCATGCCAGTCTTTTCGTATGCAGTTTCAAGAACATCGGCAAGACGAGGCCCCCATTCCATGCCCCTTGAATTGACTACCTCGTATTTTTTTTCAAAGCCCTCCAATACTCGTGCCAAAGAAACTTGCAATGCATTCAGAGTATCGTACTTGTTACCGGCAAAGCTGATTTTGAAAACTGGGTACTTTTTCCACTCGGTTTCAAGGCGTTCCATGGCAAGGCCAGTGAATAAATCCTTGCGACCTTCAAAGTAATATTGCAGAGTGCTGATTAAAAGGGATTTTCCAAAACGACGAGGACGGCTGAGAAAATAATAATCGTCAGTATGGGTCATCTTGTAAATAAGATCTGTCTTATCTACATAGTACTTGCCATCTTCGCGAATTCTTGCGAAGTCTTGAACACCAATTGGAAATCTTTTGAGAGCCATACTTACAATATAACTTTTTTAAGGAACCCTCCAACATTATTATTTCAAAAAATCACGACAGGCTCTACGGCATAACGCATTAAAACAGCAATTCTACACCGTATCCATGAAGTTGCGTTCTACGCGGCTGAAGATTACCACTGCAAAGAAAAGCGATACAAGCATAAACACGGCACTGTAAGCGAAGCCGCCCCAGTCAAGGCTTCCTGAGCCTAATGTTCCGTACTTGAAGGCTTCAAAAATTGGAGTCAGCGGGTTCAGTTCCAGAATGCTGCGGTACTTTTCGGGAGCCACACTCAGCGGGTAAATCACAGGGGTTGCGTACATGAACAGCTGAATGCCGAACTGAATCAGGAATTTCAAGTCGCGATACTTGGTGGTTAGCGAAGAGAAAATCAAGCCCCAGGAAAGTGCATGGAAAGCCAGCATCACGATAAGTACTGGGAACAGCAAAGCCACTGCATTCAAGTGGAGGGTCGCGCCATTCACAGCAAAGTAAATGTACAGTCCCACAAAAATCAGCAGTTGGATTAGCATTTTCAGTAAGTTCGAAGTCACTGCAGAAAGGGGCACGATCAGTCGCGGGAAATACACCTTGCCAAAAACGCCAGCATTCGCCGTAAACACTTCGCTGGACGCAGTAAAGCAAGCGTTAAAGTAGTTCCACAGCACAATGCCTGACATATAGAACAGCGGCTGCGGCAGACCATCGGTAGAAATTCCAGCCAGACCGCCGAACACGAACATGTACATGACGGTGGTCATCAAGGGCTGAATCAAGTACCACAGCGGACCGAGAATCGTCTGCTTGTACTGCGTCACGATATCGCGATGGATGTACATCCGGTACAGATCGCGATAACGCCAAATACCCTTGATATCAATATCAAGAAGATTCTTGCGAGGTTTGATAACGGTTTTAACGCGAGACATATCAATACTCCCTCTGCAGCCAGTACATCAAGAACTGATCATACACATAATAACAGCCCTGCTCCTGAGTCACGTAATCCCTTTCCAGCAAGCCGCGCAAAGCGGACTGCACTGTACTTGCCGAATTCAAATGGTATTTTTTTAAGAACGTACCCGATGTCACGGCTTCTGCACGTCCTTCTTTTGCAATGGCAATCAGCACTTCGCGCTGTTTATCGGGGATTCTAAACATAAGTTCTCTATAGCTGAAGTCCAAAGTTCCAAGAACGTAATCCAACGCTTCTGAGACATCGGCCACAGAGCATGACTCGCCCGGCTGGATTTGAGCAAAAATAGTATTCATTAATTTCTGCACATACCAGGTTACATTGTGAGCTATTTCAAAAACTTTTTCAACAACACCATCACCAAGACTTTTACCCGCCGCCTCAAAGAGGGATTTTGCAAAGGTCGCATACTTGGCTACATTCAAACAATCCAAGTTCATCAAGGAAACACTCTGATAAAAAGGTCTTGACGGACTGGTAAACATTTGGGACAGTAAATGCCTTTGGCTACCGGCAAAGATAAACTTAATCTGCGGATACTTCTGAACATAGGTTCGTAAAAGAGCCTCAACATTCTTATCCGAATAATTAGCAATTTGCTGAAATTCATCTATAGCAACTATACAGGGGCGAGAAGCCGAAGACAAATAGCTAAAAATTTCTTCCAAGGTACTTTCACAATGGGCTATTTCACCCAACTGCAAATTGAACGAGGGTTCCCCCATGGGCGAAAAAGATATTCCCGCCTGCAAAGACTTGACGCAGTTCCAGAAGCCCTGCACGACCTTTGTGCCAAAGGGCTTCAAACGCTGGACAATTTCACGGCTCAACCGAAAAACAAATTCCTGCAAAGACCGCGTTGCATACACGTCGATGTAGAAAGTGTAGTAATTCTTTTTTATGAAAGATTGTCCAAAGCAATGTTGAATCAACCCGCTTTTGCCCATACGACGAGGAGCAATCAAAGCAAGATTATTTCCATTGGATAATTCACGTAGAATAGAAGCCGTTTCGGCCTTACGGTCACAAAAATACTTTGGACCTTCGTAACCGTTAATCAAAAAAGGATTATTCATTCCACTCTCGCAATTTTATTACTTTTTAATAATCATAAAATAATAATTTTTTTTATAAATGGCAATGACCGATTCTTTTAACGCATCAAAAGTACACCAAGTAGTGAACTTCTTAAGTCAAGTTGACTTTATCATTATGCAAAAATACATTATGTAAAATTGTATAATGTAAATTTACATAATTTTAAATCTTGTAAATCTTCCCCATTTCTTCCAGGACATTCTGGAGGGAGAATTTGCGGACGGCTTCCTTGTTATGAGCGCCCATGGTTTCGCGAGTTGTGCCATCAGTCATTTTGCAAATGGCATCTGCAAAAGTTTCAGCCTTGAACGGGTCACAGTGAACACCACCTTTTTCATCGATCAAATCTACGTTGCCGCGGATTTTAGAAACTACCGCAGGCAGGCCGCTAGCCATGGATTCCATCAGCGATACAGAAAGTCCTTCGCGGTGCGACGGGAAAACGAAAACATCAGCAGCCTTGTAAAGTTCAAGAGCATCTTTGCGATACCCAAGCAAATGGAATCGGTCTTTTAAGCCCAAGGATTCAGCCAAGCTCAACAGGTTCTGTTCCTGGTCACCAACGCCAGCGATTGCATAATGAATGTTATTCTGTTCTACAACATCCTTGATTTGCGAAAGAGCGTGCAGCACGACCTGATGATTCTTGTTAACATTCAGTTCGCCGATAGAAAGCAACAGCAGAGCATCTTTCGGCACACCGACCTCGGCGCGTTTCTTGCAGCGATCCACCGAGACTGCGGAAATTCGCGAAACATCAATCCCCACCCCTGGCACATAGCACACCTCCTTGGCATGCATTTTCTTTTTTGCCAAGGCGTAGTCTTCGGAGTTGATGGTGATGAGGGTATCTGTAAAATAGCTACAGAACTTTTCCACCGGGTAGAACATCAACCAATTCTTAAGGGGCGCGCCCTTAAAGAAATGGAAGCCGTGGGCCGTGTAAATCACGCGAGTTCCCTGCTTGCGAACCTTGCGACAAGCGAGGCGCGTGACCATGGCGGCATTTGGCGTATGGCAATGAACGATGTCGTAACGTTCCTGCTCCACCAACTTTTTCAGCTGACGGTAGGCCGTCAAATTGTCGCGACTAAAAGGCGAACGACTAAAGGGAATGTGATGTACCTTCACATCCATGCTGTCGTAGGCAGGAATCAGCGGGGCCGTCATGTTGGTGGCAATATCCACGGAATGTCCTTCCGCAAGCAGCCTTTTCACCTGCTCCGGGAAGAACATCATAGTCATGGAGATTGTCGTGACATATAGAATGCGCATAAGCTATCCCGTGGACCGAAAAAGCTATTTATCCATGGGGCGCACAGGTACACCAACGTAAGTGTTGGATTCTTCAATATCTCGAATGACAACAGCTCCAGCGCCAACCACAACGTCATCGCAAATTTTCAGATTGTTCTTGACGGTAGCCCCGATTCCGATATGGCAATTTTCACCAACAGTCACAGTTCCACCGAGAGCTGCATGCGGAGAAATATGGGTAAAGCTACCGACAACATTATCGTGCTCCACATCTGCGCCAGTGTTAATAATGCAGTGTTTCCCCACCCTTGCAGAAGAATTAATGGTAGCGTTGGCCATTACCACGGAGCCTTCGCCAATTTCCACATCCAAGCCGATTATGGCATTAGGGTGAATAGCAGTGTACCAAGGCAAGTCATAAGTTTCTGCAATGCGACGGCGAATGTTATTATAACCAATGCCAATAACAAATTCACAGTCCTTAAATTCCGGAGCCTTAGAAATTACGCCCAGATAAGGGAAATCAATAATGTACTTCGGGAGTTTGGTATTGTCATCCAAAAAGCCAACCACACGGTCGCCACGCTTCACGACAATATCGGCAATCACCTTTCCGTGACCGCTGCCACCAATAATAACGACCTTCTTCATCAAACACTCCCTGTAAACTTTTGCATCGTTGCTTCGTTTTCTGCGCTAATGCCTTCGCGTTTAAAAACTTTTTTTACCGTATGAAAAACAATGGCGGTATCAAACATGAACGACATTTTCTCTACATATTCCAAATCGTGCTTGAACTTGGCTTCCCAGGTAATGATGTTACGGCCATTGATCTGGGCAAGGCCCGTAAGGCCCGGGCGCACATCGTGGCGATGGCGTTGCTCCTCGTTATACAGGGGCAAATATTCTACCAGCAGGGGGCGCGGCCCCACGATGCTCATATCACCTTTCAAAATGTTAAAGAGTTCCGGCAGCTCATCGAGGCTCGTGCTGCGCAAGAACTTTCCGTAGGCATTAAGGCGCATGTGATCAGGCAGCAAGTTACCGTCCTTGTCACGTTCACAGGTCATGCTGCGGAACTTGACCAGCTTGAAAATTTTTTCGTTCTTGCCAGGGCGATCTTGAGTAAAAAAGGGATTTCCCTTCATAGCAACAACACCGACCACTACAAGCAACAGCAAAAGAGGACTAAGTACCAATACAGCACCTAGAGAAAGACTAAAGTCCAAAACTCTTTTTACAAAATGCCTATACATAATTCCTAAATCCAACAACCTAACCAAAAATCATTCAATATGGCATCTTTACTTTTTCTTCTTGTAATAGCCACCGTAATAGCCATAGTAACCATAACCATAGCCATAACCATGACGATGCCTTTCGCAATGATTTAGAGCAAAAGCCTTCGGAATATTCTTTACGCGATCAAGCGATTTTAAAGTTTCCTGAACTTCTGTAATGGAATGCTTTCCGTAATGCAAAACGAGCAATGCAAAATCAACAAGCGGATAAATCAAGGAGGTATCCGTAATCAAATTTAAAGGCGGTGTATCAACAATGACTAAGTCGTATTCACTACGGACTTCATCCAGCAAATTCTTAAAGGCATTGCCACGGAGCAATTCGCTTGGGTAAATTTGCGTATGGCCACCACCCATAACAAACAGGTTTTCTAGCATCCCCTGGGCAATGGCTTCTTGCCTGGTACACGTTCTCATGAGCACATTTGCCAAGCCATTATGCGTCTTGCTTTTTACACGGCCTCGACGCATATCGCCATCTATGAGCAAAACCTTGCGCCCCATTTGAGCGGCCAAGGCAGCCAGGTTTTCGGCAACAAAGGACTTGCCCGCACCAGGAATAAGACCACTCACCAATAAGACCTGGTGTTTATCGATTGCAAAGTCTACAGCGGTCAAAAGGGAACGGAAAGCTTCTGACGCCAAATCATCAGGGTCTTCCACTACAAGGAACTGCCTATCGGAAGAATGCCTGCGAAGTTTTTTTAGCAGCTTGTTCTTAGACTCAGGAATTTTACCATAAACACTCACACCCGTAGCATTTTCAATTTCAGAAGTAGATTCAAGGCCTCGGCGCCTAAAAATGCCGATTAATAAAAGCAGTGTTGACCCTATGCCAAGGCAAACACCCAAGCACTGAATTTCTATGCCACGCTTATTTGGGCCCGATGGGTATTCGGGAATACGAGCATAATCAACAATGCGAACATTGCCAACTTCACCAGCGCGTACAACACGGAGCTGCTGCATATTGTTCAGCATGTTCGTGTAAAGGTTATTGTTAATAGAGACTTCTTCCTGAAGCCTTACAAGTTCCTGCTGTTTTTCTGGAATGCTCGCAAGGCTACCCTTGACCTTGCCAAGTTCCTGTTGCAAATTCTTGAGCTTGATATCGATAGTCTTGACGGTCGGATAATCTTCCTTATAAACGCGCAAGGCCTCTTTTCTTTGCTGTTCAAGTTCAGCAATCTGATTTTGCAGTTCTATACTCTTGCCCATTTTACTGCTTGTTTCGCCACCAATATCTACTGTACCTACACGACGCTGGTACTTTGCCAAATTATATTCAGCGCTATCGAGCTTAGCCTTTACACCCGGGAGCTGTTCCTCTAAAAAGGCGAGAGTCTTTGCGGCTTCGGCACTGCGCATTTCTACGTTCTGTCGTAAATAGACATTCAAAACAGAGTTCAAGATACTTGCAGCCTTGTCTGCATACTGGTGTGTCATGGTCAAGCGCAACATTCCAGTACCACGAACAAAGACATTTGCATTCTTGCCTTCTTCACCAATTGTCAAAGAACGCGACAAGGCAGAAATTGCAGCAAGTTCGCTTTTTGAACTTAAAGAAAAAGTTTCGCCGACCCGAGCCTTCATAAGAGATATCTTTATGAAAACGGAATCCCCCTTGTATTCTGCACCAATAGTTTCACCAACAGTTCCTAGTGCAATAATGTTTCCTTTCGGTTCTACAAGCGCTATGGAATCGGCACTTATGGCTCGAGCCTTCCAGCCATAGCCAGGCAATTCCAGGTAATCCACATCCATGCGTCCTTCACGATGCAAAATGCGGTCCTTTCGAGTGCTAATAGGAGTAGCACTATAACGCAAATGCATTTCTTCAACGACCTTGCTTAAAATCAAGCGGCTTTTGAGCAAAGTGATTTCGGCAGTTGCAGGCGTTGCGTCTTCAATAATATTGCCCAAGGAGGAATTGATCGCTGCGGCATTTTTAGAACTGCCACCCTTAATATTGATTTGTACAAGGGCATCGCTTGTATACGTAATTGTAGCCCAATTGGCCCGGTAAAAACCGACTGCAGCGCCAATCAAGGCAAATAGCAATATTACAAACTTACCACGCCAAAGAATCTTCAGCACGTCTATTACAGAAATGCTCTTAGGAGCATTTGTTTGCTGAGCATGAGCTTGGTTATCATTTACATTCGGGAGCATAGCTACATTCCAATTCTAAAACTATAAGTCTCTACCAGTCTTCCAGATTATGCTTAACAGAATGCATCAAATTGATTCCCTGCATACCGTAGTAGAATGTCTGTACAGAAGGCAATATCTGAGACATTACACGGTTCCAGCGGGCAACGCCTGTAGCATCGACAAATACGATATCATGTGGCTTTAGCTTGAACTGGTCTCCAAATACAAGTGCCATCGGGTTCCTGGAATTCAAATGATATACATCAATGTGCTGCAAGTCTCCACGAATCACGTAAATACCGCGACTTTGCGCAGAAAGGGTCTGTATGCCACCGACTTCTGCCAGGGCCTGGGATAAAGTCATATCGCCATTGATAATAGGGACCGAACTTTGACGGTTTACTTCGCCAAGGACAAATACCTTGGATTTGTCATCACCCGAAACTCGAATAATATCACCATCTTGCAAAATAATATCATTTGGACCTTCGCCAAGCGGATACATGTAACGCATGTTGATATCGTATGTAACACCTTTTCGAATCAAAGAGACCCTAGTGGTATCATCAGTGCTTACACCGCCACGATTGTTAAGAGCCTCAAGGAGTGAGATCGGCTGGTCAGAAATAGGAATTACTCCGGCAAGTGCGCCAGCCCCCTGAACGAAAGCCTTTTGACTTTGGCTTGCCTGCAAATGGACTTCTATTTTAGGGTCGTTGAGCGCTGCAGAAATTCCTTTTTCAATGACATCGCGCAATTCTGTAAGAGTCATGCCAGCAGCCTTGAACTGGCCAACGTACGGGAAAAAGATTTCTCCATTTTCGTCTAGCTTAGCTTCTACCGTATTATTGCCGCGATAAGACGCAAGCGGCAAAGGAAGCTGCTGGTTTTCCCACACACAGATTTGAACAATGTCGAACTTGCCAAGCCTATAAGGTTCTTCGCTTTTTTCAAGCAATTCCTTTGGAATTTCAAACTTTACAGGAGTCGTATCGATCATCGAAACCAGGGTTGCAGGGGTAATGCTTTGCAAATGCACTTCTGCGCCATGGAACACAGCCAACGTATCGACGGTTCCATCTTCCTTTGAGCGTTCGCCAAGATACATGCCTGGAGCAAAGTAGCACGCAGACATTATCAAAGGCAAAAATGCAACCAAAAAACTTTTCAATACAAACTTAAACACTAGCTAGCAAAGCTCCATTTATTCATGTATACTTTTACTTTGTTTCATCCTTGTAGAATGGTATCAATTCCACACGACGGTTCTGGGCACGTCCCTTAGCAGTCTTGTTATCGGCAACAGGCTGTTCTTGGCCATACCCTGCAGAGCGCACACGCGTAGAATCAATGCCATGGGCAACAAGGTAATCCAAAACAGACTTAGCTCGATCTTCAGAAAGAATCTTGTTCTTTGCTGGCTTGCCCACATTATCTGTGTGGCCCTGGATTTCAAGATTTACATTGTCAAATTCCTTAAGCAAGGCGACAATGTCGTCAAGGGTCGGCGTAGAGTTCTGCGTAAGCTCTGCCGAGCCGGTCTTAAAGTTGATACCCTTGCGGAGCAAGTTCAAGTCCTGTTTCTTGTTTAAAGGACAACCGACGCTATCGACCTTTACGCCAAGCAATGTGTTCGGGCACTCGTCCTTCGGGTTTATAACGCCATCGCGGTCATCATCGATCGTGCAACCGACGCTGTCTACGGCATAGCCTTCCGGAGTATTCGGGCATTCGTCCTTATCGTCATAGACACCATCCTTGTCGGTATCAAACGGGCAGCCCACACTATCGACCATTACGCCAAGCAATGTGTTCGGGCACTCGTCCTTGCCATCGTATACGCCATCCTTGTCGGTATCCTTCGGGCAGCCACGAATGTCTACGACAATGCCTTCTGGGGTATTCGGGCACTTGTCGAATTCATCGAACACGCCATCCTTGTCGGCATCGCGGGGGCAACCATTGACATCTACCTGATGGATATCCGAGGATGTTCCCGGGCACTTGTCACGATCATCCGAGACTCCATCCTTATCGGAATCTACAGGACAGCCAACGCTATCTACCTTGACACTATCTGGAGTGTTCGGGCAAACATCCTTGTCGTCTGAAACGCCGTCCTTATCGGAATCTACGGGGCAACCAACGGAGTCAATCATGATAAACCTTGGAGTGTTTGCGCACTTGTCCAAGGAATCGGCAATGCCATCCTGGTCCGCATCGTTTTCGAACGAATACTCGGCATTCCTGACTTTGCCATTAAGATGCTTCTTGATACTTTCTATTGAATCGGCCTTTGCCTTGGCTTTAGCATCGTCCTGCACTTGTGCAGCAAATGCACAAGTACAAGCTAATGCAAGTAGAACAATCAACTGCGGAATTTTCATAAGACCTCCGCTTTACTGTTCATCTGCTTCTGGAGGTGTTGCGAACTGGATATCCGGAGATACCGTCACAGAATCTACAGGAACGCCGTTTGCCGTTGTGGCAATAGAATCGCTTGGAGCCTTGCTTGCAAACGGAACAAGCTCTACGCGACGGTTCATTTGGCGACCTTCCTTGGTTCCGTTATCGGCTATCGGCTTGGTTTCACCGTAACCTGCGGCACGGAGACGTTCTGCCTGGATATCCTTTGTAAGCAAGTAGTTCATTGCAGAATTTGCGCGGTTTTCAGAAAGCTTCTGGTTCGATTCATCTCTACCGACACTATCTGTATGGCCCTGAATTTCAAGGTTCAACGATGCTTCTTCTTGCAAGAGGGTTGCAAGCGTATCAAGAACCTTGAACGAAGACCTGGCAAGCTTTGCAGAACCGGTCTTGAAGAGAATACCCTTCTTGAGCAGGTTGAGCTTCTTGGTTACACGAATGGAGCAGCCGACCTTGTCAACCTTGTCGCCAAGCGGAGTATCCGGGCACTGGTCGTTCGGGTCAAGAACGCCGTCCTTATCGGTATCAAGCGGGCAACCAACCGTATCTACAGGAGTTCCCTCCGGTGTATTCGGGCACAGATCCTTATAATCGTATACGCCATCCTTGTCTGTATCTGGCGGGCAGCCAAGGCTATCGACAATTACGCCTTCCGGTGTATTCGGACACTTGTCACGGTAATCTGGGACAAGATCCTTATCGGCATCTGGCGGGCAACCGACACTATCAACCTGGATACCTTCCGGTGTATTCGGGCACTGGTCGTAAACATCAAATACGCCATCCTTATCGTAATCAAGCGGGCAACCATAAGCATCGACAGTAACACCCTGCGGAGTATTCGGGCACTTATCCTTATAATCGTAAACCTTGTCGCCATCGGCATCAAACGGACAGCCTACGCTATCCACTTCTACGCCAATCGGGCCATTCGGGCAATGGTCAGCAACATCAGGAACGCCGTCAAAGTCATGGTCAGCAGGGCAATCACAACATTCTGTTGTAGGTTCTGGAGCACCACCGAAGTGAATGGAAACATCCCAGTGCGCTGCATAGTACGGAGTTGCAGCAATCTTGTATTCAGAGGTAACATCTTCACCATGGTAACCACTCTTGCGGTAAATCATGCGGTCGTGGCTCGTATTGCGGTCATAGTCAAATAGCAAGTATGCAAATGTTTTTGCAGAAAGGTCAAAAGCCAAGGTCATGTCGAAATTCTTGGCAACAGTGAATGTTACACCGCCGGTCGTAATAATCGGGTCAAGGTCAAACGGCATGCGTTCGAGTTCTGTCTTTTGAAAACGGGTTTCGCCATGGAGTTCAACAAACCACTTTTCTTCTACGTCCTTAAGAAGCAAAGGCTTTGACGGCAAGAAGTCAATGCCAGTACCCCAAATAAGCGTATTTGCGCCATAACCCGTAGCCAAGGCCATACCAATGTAGTTGTTCCAGCGAAGTGGAGCATAGCCCTTCTTTTTAAAGTCAAGGGTTGCGATACCCACAGGGATTGCCACAAGGTCACCGGCACTGAACGGATCGGTATACCCATTAGGGTTAATATACCATGGATGGCGAGGGCGCATGCCGTAACCACTTTCACCGGTCGGAATATCCAATTCAAAATAGAATGCAAGTGCAAGCAAGGATTCTTCTGGAACAAGTTCTGTACGGATCTTGGTCCAGATACCCAGGTCGCCAAAGCCGCTTGCCCAAAGTTCCGCTTCACCGGCACCGTTTGGCTTACCAAGCAATTCACCTACAGAAGCTGCCAGGTCGCCATAGTAAGGCAAGTAGGCACCGACATCGACATTCTTAGAAATACCGATGCCCATGTACATGACAAGGTCAAGCGAGGGAGCTAGCGCGCCGACCTTATAACGACCTTCACCACCGGTAATACCGATATTTGCGTTATCGTGAACTTCGTAATAACGGTCGCCAGCATATGCATAGGAGTCGAATGTGCCGTAGCCAGCACCACCTACAACCAAGCCCCACTTGCCCAAGGTATAGGCATTATACTGGTGCACGCCATCAGAGCCACCACGTATGCCAGCCTGAGCTAAAACCAAGGTAGTCGTAAACAATACTACCGTCGCGATTTTGCAAAAGAATTTTTCCATAGTCTTGCCTCACAATAATGACACAATTTTTCCAATTTCGAAAAAAACGTGACATTTTCATGACATCTTTTGTAAAATAGAAATTTTCTTTTTTGAGTCTCTTTTTTTTGTAAACAAAAAAACGACATAATGCGAGTTTAACGAGAATTTTATTGAATTATAATTCAATAATAATCATAAAACAATAACCTACGCCTTTCAAAAGCCATTTATTTTATTTAGGCGCAAATTTCTAAATTTGTACGCATGAAAGATCTTGATTTAAAGCACATTATAGCATCTATTGAACCAATTGTCCGCGAGGCGGGCCTTACGGCACTCAGTTTGCAAGATAACCTAGGCGATATCAAATACAAAACTGCCAAGGACGTTGTAACTGCAGCAGACATTGCAAGCGAAAAGATTATTGTTGAAGGTATCCAAAAGGCGTTCCCGACGCACTCCATTCGAACTGAAGAAGCGGGCGTTGTTTCTTTGCCTGGCGCAGACCCCGATATTTTATGGGTCATAGACCCTGTAGACGGTACGGTGAACTTTAGCCGTGGCATTCCTTTTTGGGGAGTTTCCGCAGGTTTGCAAGTTTGCGGGAAATCGGTCGGCGCAGTCTGCTTTTTGCCAAGGCTAGGCGAAATGTATCTAGCTTACAAAGATGGCGGAGCTTACCTGAACGGAAAGCGAATTCACGTAAGCGATACAAGCGACATAGCTCATGCCATCGTTACAAACGGCGACTTTAACGTTGGCATTCCAGAAAAAATCAACCAACAAAATTCAAAGAACTTTAGCGCTGAAGCTGCGGCATGCATGCGCGTGAAATGCTACGGTTCTGCAGTTGCAGAAGGCTGTTCCCTTGCATGCGGCCGCTTTGACGGTTTTGTCATGACCATGAGCTACCCGTGGGATATTACAGGCATCGCTTGCATTATAGAAGAAGCCGGTGGCAAGGCTACGCATATTGACGGTACAGACATGCAGTTTGTAGATGCAGAGCAAGTGCTGTTTAGCAATGGCATTTTGCATAACGAGCTTGTAAAAGTTCTTAACGGTTAAGTTGGAGAATCCATGCGCACATCTAAGAAAAGTCCAGAATTATTGATGCCTGTAGGTACGCGCGACATGCTCGTTGCAGCAGTTGCAAATGGAGCAAATGCCGTGTACTTTGGCGTGCCCGGCTGGAACGCGCGCGGCCGCACTGTGGATTTTTCTTTGGATGATGTTCGTGAAATGATTGAATACGCAAGGCTACATAACGTAAAGACGTACCTTGCAATGAACATTTTAATCTTTGAAGAAGAACTCCGTGAACTGCCAGGAAAGCTTGCAAAGATCATTGAGCTTAGGCCCGATGGATTTATCATTCAAGACATTGGGCTTTCGCGGTTGATTCGGGCGATAGCGCCGAATCAAGAAATTCACGCCTCTACACAGATGACTATTGCAAGTGCCGAGGGCGCGAATTTCGTAAAGCCCCTGGGCTTTAACCGCGTTGTGCTGAGCCGTGAACTTTCACTGCGCCAAATCAAGGATGTTGCAGAAAACACGGATCAAGAAATCGAAGTCTTTATTCACGGAGCTCTGTGTGTTTCGTATTCAGGTCAATGCCTTACAAGCGAAAACTTTGGAGGGCGCTCAGGCAACCGCGGGCAATGTGCACAAAGCTGCAGACTCCCCTACCAGATGTTTGTTGATGGTGAAGAATTGCCACTTGCAAACACGCCATATTTATTTAGTCCACACGATCTTTGTGCCTTACCAGTTCTTAAAGAAATGGAAGGCTATGTAGATTCCCTGAAAGTTGAAGGTCGCTTAAAAAGCCCTGAATATGTAGCTGCAGTTGCAAGAGCCTACCGCGCAGAAATTGATAACAAGAAAATTGACGACTTTACACATTCCGCGCTTGAAACTCTTTTTTCTCGTGGGCTTACAACTGGTTGGCTCGAAGGCCTTGATTACGAAAGACTTGTAGAAGGCTCTTTCAGCAACCATCACGGAGAAAGGCTTGGCATTGTTAAGAAAATCCACGGCAGCAATGTCTGGATTTCTAGAGACGAGAAAAATTCTGAAATGCCTTTGCTTGGTGACGGCATTCTTTTTGAACCGGCCTGTTTTGGAGGCAGGGTTTACGCCGCTACAATGGACAAGGGCTGGCTAAAGCTTGACTTTGGCTACGACTTTGATTCACGCAGAGTTCGTGTTGGAATGGTAGCCTTTAGAAACGACTCCCCAGCCATTGAACGCGAACTAAAGAAACGCTATACGGAGCGCGACTGCGATAGAAACATTCCTATAGACATCACGCTAACTGCAGATTCCAACAAGCCTTTGCAAATTACAATGACCGACTTGCAGGGACACTCGGTAACTGTTACTGGCGAAATTCCAGATGCAGCAAAAACGCCTCGCGAAGATGCGTGTGCAAGAGCAGAAACTACCTTGGCGGCACTTTCAGGAACAGCATACATTGCACGCCAAGTCTCAGCAAAGTTCCCTACTACAGTGTTCGTTGTAGACAAGTTCGTCCGCGCATTAAAACAAGAAGCTGTTAAAAAACTTGATGAACTAAGAAAAGCCCCAGAGCAGTCTCGAGTTGCAACCGTTGAAGACTTCCCAATTAGCGCTCGCGCTGGTGTATTGTTCCTTGCAAATGAACGTGCTCGAAGACCTTTAAAAATTGCAACAGAAAAGCCAGAGCTTTCTGTACTTGTACGTAACCCAGAACAAATCGAAGCACTCAAGGGCTTGCCAGTAAAGACGGTATACATGGATTTTGACTGGGGCGTAAGCTATGAAGAACCTTTGGAACACGTGCATGAACTTGGCTTTGAAGCTGGCATCGCAACACTTCGCGTGCATAAGCCAGGCGAATCGCATTACCTTAGAAAAATTGCAAAGCTTGCTCCAGAAAAAGTTTTGGTTCGTAACCTTGCAGCACTTGGCGTGCTCGCAGAAACTGATGCGGTAAAGAATGGGCAAATGTTCCTTGCTGGCGATTACAGTTTGAACATTGCAAACTCAGCTTCTGCAAATTACCTGCTTGATGCGGGTTTAAAAACATTCCACCCGTCCCTGGACTTGAATGCCAAGGAACTTTTCGACTTGTTAAACGTTACCGATACCCGCAAGGTTGAAATTGCACTCCACCAATATTTACCGGCATTCCATTCAGACTACTGTGCATTCGCAAACTTTGGAGCACAAGCCAAGCGCTTCCCGGAATGCGGAAAGTACTGTACAAAGCACAAGGTCGAAATTCTTGACCACAAGGGCAAAAGGCACTTTTTGCAATCCGATGCGGAATGCCGAAACACGTTGTACCTTGGCGAACCACGTTCCACACTACGCCTGTTGCCCGATTTTGCAAAACTTGGCGTAAACAAGTTCCGCTTAGAAATGCTTGATGACACTCCTGAAATGGTCCGACGCAAAACAAAGATTTATGCAGAAGCCCTCTTCAAGGGAATGCCTTTAACAGAAGCTGCAAGATTAATTGGAGCGGAAGAAAAATACGGTGTTTCGGAAGGACAGCTGTTTAACGAAACTCGCTGGCAAGATAGGAAGAAGGGGTAGGGTTTAGGATCTAGGGGCTAGTGGTTAGACGAGAGAACGGCACTACGTGCCTACAGACGAGAGACGAGAGGAGCATGCAAATTTTCAATGTTGTCGGCTGTAGGCTGACGTCTGATACTTCAATTAACAATTAATAATGAAATGTCATTGCGAGGGCCTTTAGGCCCGTGGCAATCCACATATTTCTGGGTTGCTTCGCTTCGCTCGCAAAGACATGATATGTTTCAA
>DCGZ01000104.1 GCA_002314675.1 Fibrobacter sp. UBA1765
ACACGTTTAGTTAATGCCGCGCTTCGCTCGCAACGACAAGGAAAAGTACTGTTTCTGCTGACAGCCTACAGCCGACTGACTACTAATTTCATGCTTCCGTCTTTCGTCTTCCTACAGTCTTCTGTTCTCTGTACTCTTAACCTGCCATCACGAGCAACGCGAAGTGATCTAGAACATTCATTGTTCACTGACTAGATTGCCGCGCTTCGTTCACAAAGACATGGGAGGTGTGCTATCCTCTGGTTTCTTGCAATCCGGCGATCTACCTGCACTTAGCGCAAACGCCGAAGGCGTAGAGTTTTGAATCTTGCAGTTCAAAGCCTTTTGGCATGTTTTGTGAAAGACTTGCGGCAGAGATTTCAAGGTCATAAACGGTTCCACATTTTTTGCAAAGAAAGTGGGAATGCTCGTTCATTGTAGCATCGTAACGCACGGAACCTTCATCCATATCTAAGCGTTGAACAAGACCATTTTCGCAAAGAGTGTCTAGCGTATTATAGATTGTTGTACGCGAAAGTGTTGGCATGTCTGGAAGCAGGTCTTCGTAAATCGTGTCGACCGTGGGGTGGTTCTTGCGTTCCATGAGGTAATGCAAAACATGAACCCTTTGCATAGAAGGTCTAATGTTTTTGGACTGGAGAAGATCTGCTGCATTATGCATATTTTGCCTATCGAAACTAAAAAGACATCGTACAATTATAGTTGCACGATGCCTTTTGTTATGTTACTTGTTGAAGTAGCGATTCAAGAGACCTTCGAAAGCGCCGCCATGACGTGCTTCGTCCTTGCACATTTCATGGACTGTGTCGTGGATTGCGTCGTAGTTCAATTCCTTGGCGCGCTTTGCAAGAGCAAGCTTGCCTTCGGTTGCGCCAGCTTCTGCAGCAACGCGGAGCTGTAAGTTCATCTTGGTATCTGCATGAACAACTTCACCGAGGAGTTCTGCAAACTTTGCTGCATGTTCTGCTTCTTCAAAAGCAATGCGCTTGTAAGCTTCTGCAACTTCTGGGTAGCCTTCACGGTCTGCCTGACGGCTCATGGCAAGGTACATGCCGACTTCGCAGCATTCGCCGTTAAAGTTTTCGCGAAGACCTTGCACAATTTCTGGATCAAGGCCTTTAGCGATGCCAACTTTGTGTTCATCGGCAAATACAGTCTTTACGACTTTTGCACCGTTGGATGCTGCTGTTGCGGCGGATTCACCTTCGCATACGAATGCGGACTTCTTTGCCTTGCAGAGTGGGCATACTTCTGGAGCTTCTTCACCCATGTGAATATAACCGCATACCTTGCACTTCCAAACCTTCATATTTTGTCTCCTTTTCGCAAATTGCGAAATATCATTAATTGTTAACTGCCTAGTTGACTTTGATGTTTGTGACTATTACAAATTTATAATTATTTTAAATATTTGTCAATAGGCTAACTAAAATTTTTGATATGACTTTTGAAAATACAGCCTCGCATATTTTTGTCATTGCACAATCTTCAATGTATCATTTCAGCTTTTGAATTGCAATACAAAAAAGCACGCAATCTCTTGCGTGCTTAAAAAGTTGGATTTGAAAGAGATTTATTTAGCCTTGTACTCTACAAAACGAACATTGTCAAAGTAATCCTTGTGGCTTGTGACCCATTCTAAGGTTTGCAAATTAGCAGCTTCAGCTTGTAAAACTGTTTCTTGACCACTTGCAATTTCAATGAGAATAGGAGCGCCTGGCTTTAGCTTACCTTCGGCCTGCTTTAAAAGTTCCCTTACAAGGTCAAGGCCATCTGGGCCACCAAACAAAGCGAGTTCCGGGTCGAACTTGACTTCTGCTTGCAGGCCTTCCTTGTCTGCATCTGGAATGTATGGAGGGTTGCTTACAAGAGCGTCAAGCGGAAAACATTCTGCGGGCAATGCGTTTAGCAAGTTGCCTTCAAAGAATTGCAAGGTAGAAGTTGCCTTTTCGGGGCGCTGCGGGGTGTCCCCGCTAGAAGGGGTAGCAGAAGACGCGGCTTCTGCGAGGGGAAGGCTTTCCCCCTTTGAATCTTGCAATTCGTTAAGACTTGCGTTTTCTTTAGCTAGGGCAAGAGCGTCTTTGGAAATGTCGCCTGCAAAAACTGTAGAACCAGCAATTTCTTTTGCGCATGCGATAGCGATAGCGCCGGTGCCAGTTCCGATGTCAGCAATACGCGGACTTTCAATATTTTTAAGGCGATCCTTGACGAGGTCGATAATGCATTCTGTTTCTGGGCGAGGAATCAGCGCGCGGGCGTCGCACTTGATTTCGTGGCCTCTAAAACTTGTGCTGCCGAGAATGTGCTGGAGAGGTTCGCGCTTAGCACGGCGGGCGACCATTGGCCTTAAGGCATCAAGTTCTGCGGCGTTTAAAGGCCTGTCAAAGTTGATATAAATATCCATGCACTTCATGCCAAGACCGTGAGCCAAAATGTATTGTGCGTCGGTCTTTGGGTTTGGAATGCCCTTTGCCTTAAAGAACGTAGTCGTCTTGTTTAGAATTTCTAGGATAGTATCCATAATTATGCGGAGAACTTACCGAGCTTTTCTTGTGCGTTTGCCATTTGGAGGCCGTTGATGAGTTCCTGCAAGTCACCTGCTACAACGGAATCCAAACTGTAAAGTGTAAGGCCAATGCGATGGTCTGTTACACGGTTTTGTGGATAGTTGTAGGTGCGGATCTTTGCAGAACGGTCACCGGTACCAACAAGAGCTTTACGGCTTGCTGCTTCTTCTTGTTCCTTCTTTGCAATTACTGCGTCAAGAATTTTAGAACGGAGCATTTCCATAGCGTGCAAGCGGTTCTGGAGCTGGGAACGTTCGGTTTGGCAGCTTACGACAACGCCTGTCGGGATATGCGTCAAGCGGACTGCGGAGTCGGTCTTGTTGATGTACTGGCCACCAGCGCCACTTGAACGGTATGTATCCATGTGAATGTCGGCTTCGCGAATTTCAACGTCAACTTCTTCAGCTTCTGGCAAAATTGCTACAGTCGCGGCAGATGTGTGTACGCGGCCCTGGGTTTCGGTTTCAGGTACGCGCTGTACGCGGTGAACACCGCTTTCAAACTTGAGCGTGCCGTAAACGCTGTCGCCTTCAATGAATACGCGGATTTCCTTGAAGCCGCCGACGGTACCTTCGCTTGCGTCTTCGATGGTCATTTTCCAGCCCATCTTGTCGCAGTATCCACGGTACATGCGGAACAGGTCGCCTGCGAAAAGTGCAGATTCGTCACCACCTGTGCCACCACGAATTTCGAGTGTAGCATTGCGGTAATCCCAAGGATCCTTTGGAACCATTAAAATCTGCAATTCGTCTGTAAGCGGCGGAAGTTCTTTTTCAATACGGCTAAGTTCTTCTTTAGCGAGTGCGACCATTTCTGGGTCGGAATCGTTAAGAGCGAGCTTGTAATCTTCTTGGTCGTTAAGCATTTGAAGGTATTCTTTTGCCTTTATAACAGCTTTTTCAATACCCTTGTACTGCTTATGAATCTTGTTATAGCGAGCCTGGTCACTGAGAACGTCTGGATTTCCGAGTTCGGATTCCAGTTCTTCGTACTTTTCAATTAGTTTTTGTGCTTTTTCTTTCATCGTGGATAAATGTAGAAAAAGGGTATGAGGTGCGAGGTAAAAGGTCGGGGCCTAAGGCCCCTTTGACCTTAGAATTGGTTTATAAAGAATGTTATGCAGAGGCTGTTCAAAAAGTCGGCGAACATGCTGCCTACAATGGGCACGAGCAGGTACGGTTTTACGGAAGGTACAAAGTGGTGTGTCAAGGAATACATGTTTGCCATGGCGTTCGGGGTTGCGCCCATGCCAAAGCCGCATACGCCTGCCGAAAGAATCGCTGCGTCGTAGTCGCGTCCCATGACGTTGTAAACTACAAAGTATGCAAACAGGAACATGAGTATTGCCTGGCTGCAAAGCAAAATGAAAAGCGGCAGCGCAAGGGAAGCTAGCTGCCAGAGCTTTAGCGTGATCATTGCGATGCCAAGGAATAGCGTAAGGCAGATCGCCCCGATGTCAGAAATTTCAGCCATGTGGATGTCGAATTTTTTTGAGTATTCGCTTAGGTTTCGCATGATGGCTGCAACAATCATTGCTCCAATGTAAATCGGGAATGTCATGCCTGTTTTTGAAAGCAGCATAGAAACGATTGTTCCAAGGCCCATCGCTATAGCAAGCTGGTATGCTGCCGGAGCGTACATGCGAAAAAACTTTGTGTGTTCTATGTTTTCTTCCTTTGGTCGCGTATCTGCTTTTGCTGTTTTAAGAAGGTCGTGCTTTAGAATCAGTTTTCTGCCGATCGGGCCACCCATTAGGGAACCTGCGATAAGACCGAATGTCGCGGCGGCAGTACAAAGGGTTGTCGCTCCGCTCATGCCAAAGTCTTCAAGTACGGGGCCGAATGCACCCGCCGTGCCGTGCCCGCCAACCATTGAAATGGAACCTGTAGAAAGGCCAACAAGTGGACTTACGCCAAGTAGTTTTGATAGCACAATCGCAAGTCCGTTTTGAGTAAGTATCAAGGCGAGTACGCAGATTAGCAAAATGACAAGGCTTAAGCCGCCACTTTTCAAAATCTTGAAGTTGGCCTGGAAACCGACCGAAGTAAAGAAAACGACCATGCAGATTCCCTTGAGTGTTTCATCAAAGGAAAAATCAAGAATTCCGCTAACATGCAAAATGCATGAAAGCATTGAAAAAATGAATCCGCCGACAACTGGCGAAGGAATGCAGAAGGTTTCGAGAAACTTAACCTTGCGCTTGAACCATGATCCAAAGGTGAGAACTGCTACAGCGAAGGCGAGAGTCTGGTACATATCCAATGAAAATGTTGGCATAAATATCTCCCTTAGTCGCCTGTAGAAATGTTTGAAGTTTTGAAGGACTGCTTTTTTGCGGTAGCAACAGTTATACCCTTGCTTGCATAAAATTCGGCAGCACCTTCGTGGAATTTTGCCGGAACTGACGTTGTCGCGAAATCAAGTGCCGGGTGGCCTTGAAGCTCGAAAATGGAACTTGCGAGCTTGTATGCCGTAGCCTTTTCAACATCTAGGTTTGCAATCAATATTGCTTTCATTCCGATTGTGTTTACGCCTTGTTCCTGGTTGTTGTATGTACCCTCGGGAATTTCCATTGCTGTAAATTCGCTGTGCTGCCGTTCAATGCGCTTAAGGTCTGTAGAATCAATGGATAAAATCTTGATCGCGTTTGTTTTTGAAAGTTCACTGATGGCTGGCGTTGGAATGCCCGCTGTACAAAAGAATGCGTCGATCTTTCCGTTCTTTAGTGCCGTTGCAGATTCGTTGAAACCAAGATTTTCGATCTTGATGTCTTCAAACGAAATTCCGTATGCATCAAGGATTATCTTTGCGTTGCGAATTACGCCGGATTCTTCTTCGCCGATGGAAACTCGCTTTCCGATAAGTTCCTGGATACTAGTGATTCCGGATTTTTCGCTTACTACAATTTGAACGGCCTCTGCATGGAGCGCACCAATGGCAGCAAAGTTTGTTCCAATCTTATTGTTGTAATATTCGCCGTTACCAAAGAGAGCGTCCTTTAAGATATCGCCTTGGACAATGGCAATATCTACAAAGCCCTGCTTTAATAGGCGCATGTTACCCTTTGTTCCGGCAGTCGCCTTTACAACAATGTTCAAGCCATTGTTATTTGCGTTGATTGTTTGCGCATATTCATTTGCAAATTTATAGTAAACACCGCCTGCGTTACCTGAACCAAGAGATATCCTGTCTTGGCTATTGTCGCAAGCGCAAAGGAACGCACTAGCTAAAACTGCAGTAAAAAAGAAATGTTTCATCGGAACTTTCCTGGCTGATTAAATCCGTGGCAAATTTAGAAAAATCTATTTTTGCGTATATGGAAATAAAGCCTATAGGAACATTTCATAGCGAAGCCGTTTATAAGCAGGAAGTGCCTCGTCAGGGCGTTTTTTTTGAAGGCCGGCCAGGGCGAATAGAACTTGCGCCGGGGCAAAACTTTGAAATGGCGCTTCGCGATCTTGATGGCTTTGAACGCATTTGGGTTCTGTTTCAATTCCACCAGAATGAAGGTTGGCGACCGACAACGCGACCGCCTGTAGCAATGCCTGGGAAAGACCGTGTAGGCATTTTTGCATCGCGTAGCCCTTATAGACCAAATTCGATTGGATTAAGTTGCGTGCGCCTTTTGCGTGTTGAAAAACTTACGCTTTATGTTGATGAAGCCGATTTGCTTGACGGCTCTCCGGTATTTGATATAAAACCGTATATTCCAAGGGCAGATTCATTTCCGAATGTGCGGGCCGGTTGGGCCGATTTGCAAAATGAAGACGTTTGGAATGTTTTGGAATCGGAACGCTTTTTGAAAAATGCCGAAACCTTGCTTTCTTTGAATGGTCCTGACTTAAGCTCCTTTGCAAGGGTGCAGCTCTCGAACGCTCCGTTTGATTCTACAAGAAAGCGCGTCGAAATACATGGTGACGATGGCGTACTTGCGTTTAGAACATTCAGGATTGCGTTTTCAACTCAGCAAGAAAATCGTGCAATATTATTGAATCGTATCTTTAGCGGCTATACGCAAGAGGAACTTGAGTCTGCTGAAGATAAATATGGTGACAAGGAATTGCATAGACAATTTAATGAAGCTTCTAAATGAGATTTTTTATAATGATTTTAGGGCTTGGAAATGTGTCGCTTAAAAATTGAACCTTGGCTTTTTTTATCTTGTAGATAAAGAGAAAAATGGATTTACTGTTTTGACTAAAGAAAATTCAAAAAAGAAAGATGATGTAGTAAAGGAACCTTTGGATTATTGGTTCCGAAGGGATTTCGACAACAAGGGTGAACCAACCCTTGAAGAAAATTTGGGTTACACCTTTAATAACCCCGAATTGCTTGCACATGCCTTAAAGCACAGCTCCAGTTTTGAAGGCAAGGAAGTTCCGCATTCCGAATGCAATGAACGCCTTGAATTTTTGGGAGATGCCGTTTGCAATATGCTTGTGACTGAATACCTTTACAAGACGTATCCAGAAGCTTCTGAAGGCGAAATGACAAGCATGAAGGGCACGATTG
Organism: Fibrobacter sp. UBA1765; assembly: GCA_002314675.1. Lineage (GTDB taxonomy): Bacteria > Fibrobacterota > Fibrobacteria > Fibrobacterales > Fibrobacteraceae > UBA1765. Next base: position 7,080 of record DCGZ01000104.1, read on the forward strand.
TTTCTGGCCACGCCTGGGCACAGACCGCAGCCATTTGGAAACTTGGCAAGTTTATTCGGGTCGGCAAGGGTGTTGCTGTTGGCGGTGGACGCTTCTCCGAAAACATTGTAGCCGATGCCTTTGAAGCGGTTCTTGGAGCGGTGTTCCTGGATGGCGGCTTGGCCGAAGTCTTAAAGATCATGGAACGCTTCCATTGGCCGCGAATCCCGGAAATGCTCCACGCAACGGATTTTACAAATTACAAGAGTTTGTTGCTTGAAAGCCTTGAAAAGGCAGACTATGTTGCAGAACACGGAGCCATTACTGTAGAATTCAGGGTCGTTGGCGAAACTGGCCCGGAGCATGAACGAATTTTTGAAACGGAAGTATTCTTGAACGGCGTTTCGTATGGCATTGGCAAGGGAACTTCTAAAAAGAAATCCGAACAGGATGTTTCTAGGATTGCGCTTGAAAAGCTTGCGACCGAAGAGGCCTTAGAAAAATCTGAAACGGCAACTGAAGAAAATCCTCTCGACTCGGATTTGCAGGAATCTGTAGAATCCTAGAAATGTGAAAATTAAAAAAGAGAACTTGTATGAAGCATTATTTTTTACGAGCAGCAATAGCTCTTTCTGTAGTACTTGTGTTTACTGCTTGCAATGAATCTTCAGAAGCAAAGCAAAAGACTGCAACAAAGACTGCGGAATGCCCCGAATCTTGGAACATGCCGGAAGGTACCGGGGAATTTGACCCGATTGCTTCCAAGGATGCAGTACCTTGCGGTAATGTGACATTGTGGGGGAGTTCCATGCCGAAGTCCTTCAACATGTGGGAAGACTATAACAGCTTTTCTGCAGAGCTTATGTCTCTCATGTTTGAACCTCTTGTAACATTGCATTCTACAGAAGATCGAGAAATCGGCGTGCTTGCGCAGTCTTGGGAAATTGGCGAAGACGGAAAGACCTTCACGTTTAAAATAGATCCCCGCGCCAAGTGGAGTGACGGCAAGGCTATTACTGCCGAAGATGTTCAGTTCTATTACGACGTGATGATGGATCCGAAAAACCTGACTCCTATTTTCAAGGTTGGCCTTGAACGCTTTGAACGCCCTGAAGTTATCGATGAACATACTTTGAAGGTTGTTGCAAAGGATTCCCACTGGGGCAATTTCTGGGAAGCTGCTGGCTTGAATGCGTTCCCGAAGCATTTGTGGGCTGGCAAGGATTTCAACAAGGTCCGTTACGACTTCCCTGTAGTAAGTGGCCCGTACAAGATCAAGCAGTTCCGTGAAGACCGTTTTGTGGAACTTGAACGCCGTGCTGACTGGTGGGGCTTCGCAAAGAACTGGAATCGCGGCAAGTTCAACTTTGAACGTATCCGCTATCGCTTTATGGAAGACCAGACCAAGGTCCTTGAAGCATTCAAGAAGCAGGATTTTGATATCTATGCTCTTTACACCTCCTCGATTTGGATCAAGCAGACTGATTTCGAAGCTGTTCAAAAGGGGTATGCTGTTCGCCAGCGCGTCTTTAACCAGGAGCCGATCGGCTTCCAGGGCATGGCGTTTAACATGCGCCTAGAAAAGTTCAAGGACGTTCGCGTGCGCAAGGCTCTTTCCATGCTCATGAACCGTGAACTCATGAACGAAAAGTACATGTACAACCAGTACTTTTTGCTGAACAGCTATTACCCGGATCTCTGGGAAAATAACCAGAATCCGACTGCGCCTCTTTATAAGTATGCTCCGGATTCTGCACGAGCATTGCTTGCAGAAGCTGGTTATGTCGCCGATGCTCAAGGCATGCTGTTAAAAGATGGCAAGCCGCTTGAAATCACGTTCATCACAGCAAGTTCCGAAATGCGTCACCTGACGCTTTACCAGGAAGATTTGCAGAAGGCTGGCATCAAGGTAAACATTGAACAGATGTCGCAGAGCACGCTTCGCAAGCGCCTTGACGATGCAGAATTCGATATGTACTGGGTAAACTGGGGTGCAGGCCGTTTGCGTGATCCGGAAGCTTCGTGGAGCTCTAAGACCGCAATGGACAAGGGCACGAACAATCTTTCCGGCTTGCAGGACGCTGTTGTGGACAGCCTCATTGAATTGCAAAAAACAGAATTTAACTTGGAAAAACGTAACGCAATCTTGAAGGCCCTCGATAACCGCTTGACAGAACTTGTTCCTTACGCATTGATGTGGCAGTGCGACCACCACCGTTTGCTTTACTGGAACCGCTTTGGCACTCCAGAAAAGGTTTTAGACAAGTACAATCGCGAAGACGTTGTTCCAACCTATTGGTACTACGATGCCAAGAAGGCGGCAAGGCTTGAAGAAGCCATGAAAAATGGATCGTCGCTTCCGCTTGAACCGGCTGATATTCGTTAAGGTGAAAAGAAGAAGTCCCGGAACTTTAAAAGTTCCGGGACATTTTTTTATAGAAGGTTTGCAAGGCCGTGGTCGAGTTCCGGGTAAATCCGGTTCAGCTCGAGCAGGTCGTGAATATATTCCAAGTCACCGTAAATGCGGTCGTTTGCGGTAAAGCTTTCGGAACCGTTCTTTGGCGATTCAAGGTAGATAATCTTGCGCTCGATAAGCCTTGCAAGGTGCTTGTGCGTAAACTTGATTCTAGATTCTGCAGCCTTTAAAAAGTCTTCGCCTGTAATTTCGGTAAAGTGTTCCTCGAAGATTTGCCCATGGGCTGCGGCGTGAGCAAACTGGGAAAGCATAAGCTGTTCTGCAGCATTCAGTAACTGCGGTGGCAGTTCCTTTTTAAGCGCCCTAAAACGGATTGTCTCGTAGAGCATCGAAACGACAGTCGGCTTTGTTAGCCTTACGCTTGTTCCCGTGTATTCAAACAGCCCGAGACTCGCAAGCGCTTCGCAAAGTTTTTCGGTATCGTTCAGGCGAATGCCGTTCAAGGCGTAAAGCTTTTCTGCGACTGTTTCAAAAGGGATGTCGTTATTGCCCGATGTCCTTACGAAATGGTCAAGTACAGAAAGCAGGGCCGGCAGCGCGTGGATCGAAAAATATCGTCTGGTTCTGCGTTCGAGCCTAGAACGTCTTTCCATTAGGTTCCTAAGCAGGCACCTGAACCATCTTGGCATTCCTATAACGTTTTCTTCTGTTTCTTCGCGTGTAATCTTTTGAAGCTCGGATTCTTCTTCGGCCCTAAGGGAATATGGCCTTGGCGGAACTCCAGGAATCGGCAGGTCGCCAATAATGGAACCTGGTCCAAAGGTTTCTACAATGTCCATTCGGTCGCGTTCACGGCGTACGGCATGGAGTGTACCGCTTAACACTATGTAGAGTGCGTCGTTTGGCTCGCCTTCGGCAAACAGGTATTCCTTGGCGCTCAGCTTCATATTGCACCTCTAATGTCAGCCTCGTGCTTAAGGCACATCATGAACCAGTCCACCTTTTCCTTGTTGATTGCGAGCAGGCCAAATTCCGTTTTTTCAAGAATCCCGAAATTCGTAAGCATTATGATTTCTGCGACGGTTGCAAACTTGTCGTTGCCCTTTAAAAGCGAAAGCCATACCGAAGCTTCAAGAACTGTATCGGAAGGTTGCCTTGCAATGCAAAAAAGGCAGCGCTTTTCAGTCAGGTTCAAATGGAATGGCGCAAAGTCGTCGCCGTATTCCAGGCTGTTCTGGTAATCTACGTATGCCTTGAGAAGTTCCGGGTTTTGAATGCCTATGGAATTTTCCTGTCGCATCAAAAAGTGGCGGCGTTCAAGTGAAATAAGCTCGTCTACAAGGTCTTTTTGCGGGATTCTGGAGAGCCATGAACATTCCCTTAAAAGTTCCCTGGCATCCTTGAAAATGGCGACTTCGCCATTTGCGATCTTGACTTCTGCCTGCATGCAAAGGAATGCCGCAAGAGCTCTTGACTTGTTCTTGCAGAGAGTCTTTTTAATGTCTGCCTTCGCGCGTTTTGAATGCAATACGATTTGCCTTGTGGCGGCAAGCAGCCAGACAGGGCTGGCCTTGAGGGCGCTTGCTAGGCATTCTTCGTCTATTTGCAGATATGTGGAATCTGCAGATGCCTTGATATCGTATGCCAAGGGCTCTTTTTCAATGAGTGTAGGTACGCCTACAACTTCCTTTTCTTGAACCTTGAATAAAACCTGTTCCTTGCCGCTTTGGTTTATGGTGACAGCTTCTAGTTCGCCGCTTTCCAGGTACAAGAATACTTCTGGAGTTTCTCCAGTTTTAAATACAGAAAAACCAGCCGGAACGCTTTTGCGTACCGGCTGGATTATATTCAAACAAGAACTATTGGAATTAGTCCTTACGTTCAAGAATACGTGCTGCCTTGCCACGGAGTTCGCGCATGTAGAAAATGCGAGCCTGGCGAACCTTACCAGCGCGATCAACTACGATAGAGTCGATACGTGGGCTGTGCACCGGGAAAATACGTTCAACAGCAACGCTGCCGGACATTTTGCGAACAGTAACAGTTTCGGAGATGCCGGTACCCTTCTGCTGGATAACAACACCTGTAAACGGCTGGATACGTTCCTTAGTGCCTTCGATAACCTTCACATTAACAGTGACGGTGTCGCCGGTACGAACAGCAGCCAAGCCAGACTTAGTATTTTCTTGCTGAATAGCTTCGATGTTCAAAGACATGATGACCTCATTTTAGTTGCTGCCAAATTTAGTATCTATTTCAAGATTTTCAAGGGCAAAATAGAAACAAGATACAATAAACAGGTCGCTGTAACGGATAAATCTATCCACATTTGTTTATAGATTGTTTATTAATTGTTTCGAATTTGGAAATTCGTTCAATAAGCCGTAATTGTGCTAAGTTGTTGATTTTCAATAAAATCTTTAAAATTCCATTTATTTCAGCAAATCAGGACGTCTTTCCTTGGTCCTTTGCAACGAAATCTCGCGTCTCCATTCCTCGATCTTCTTGTGATTGCCAGAAAGTAAAATTTCGGGAACCTTCCTGCCTTCAAATTCTGCCGGTTTCGTGTAAACTGGCCATCCGAGCAGTCCTTCGGCAAAGGAATCCGTATCTCCGGAGCCTCGGTTGCCAAGAGCGCCGTCTATCAGGCGCACCACGGCGTCTGTCACGAGCATTGCCGGGAGTTCCCCGCCACTTACCACGAAATCGCCTATAGAAATTTCCATGTCCACTTCGGATTCGCGAATACGTTCATCAATACCCTTGTAGTGTCCACAAACAAGAACAAGGTGCTTTTCCTTAGAAAGCTCCTCGGCAATTTTATGCGTGAACGGAACTCCGTCGGCTGTCAAGTAAATCACCTTGCCGCCATCTTCCTTTACGCCAGTACTTCTGATCGCTGCTGCAAGTGGTTCCGGGCGAATGACCATGCCGGGCTCGCCGCCGTATGGAGTGTCATCGACCTGACCGTAATCGTTGATTGCAAAATCGCGCAAGTAAACTGTGTTGAAGTCGAGCAGACCATTTTTGCGGGCTCGGCCCATGATGGAATGTTCAAGGGGAACGAACATTTCCGGGAAAATTGTAACGCAATCAATCTTCATTTTCTTCCTCGTCGTTGCCGGTTGCGTTTGCAAGCAGGCTCTCCACGAATTCCGCGGAGCATGTAACGGTCTTTGCGTTAGCGTCTATTCCCTTTACGCAGTCGTCCACCCATGGCACAAGAACTTCGCCGGCCAGGTTGAATTGCACGTTGAAAGCCTTGACCGAAGGCAGCTGCATGCATTCAAGAACAACGCCGAGTGCCTTGCCGGTTTCGTCGACGACCTTGAAGCCAGGGAAATCCGAAAAGTAATATTCGCCTTCCGGAAGCGGCAGGCGTTCTTCGATCGGAATCTGCAATTCGCCGTTCGTGAGCTTTGAAACCGTTTCCGGGGCATCGTAACCGACAAATTTCAAAAGCCAGTCTTTGCCCGCGAGCGAACTCTTTTCAATATCGAGCTCGAGAGTCTCTTTGCCGACCGTCACGAACACGTGCTTGAGCAATTTGTGCCTGTTCAGGTCGTGGGTTTCGGGGTGGCACTTGATTTGGCCTTTAACGCCGTGTGACCTGCCAAGGATTCCAACGGTAATCAGTTCTTTCTGCATGATTTGCAATATAGAAAATCGGGGGCTTGCCGCAAAGCAGATGCAAGATGCAATAAAGAATACAGAGTATAGAAGACAGAGGACAGAAATTGTACCTAGCCATGTCATAGCGAGCGAAGCATGTGCAAGGCCCCAGAGCCTGCCGAAGTGAAGCGTATGTAAGGTCCCTGAGCCTGCCGAAGGGCTCTGCGAAACAATCCAGGCAAAAAAATAAGGGTCCGTAGAACGGACCCTTATTTTGAAAAGCTTTTAAGCGATTAGGCTTCTGCCGGTGCTTCTTCAGCTGGAGCTTCCTTAGCTGCCTTTTCTGCTTCGAGGCGAGCCTTAGCCTTTTCGCCAAGCTTAGCCTTCTTAGCCTTCGGTGCCTTAGGAGCTGCAACCTTACCTTCGATGGAGCGGCCTGCGCGAACTTCGTGGAAGAGTTCCATAACGCCAGCCTGCTTGAGGAGGGACTTTACAGTGTCGGATGGCTGTGCGCCAACGCCGAGCCAGTAAAGGGCGCGTTCCTGATCAAACTTGATTTCAGGAGCCTTGGTGTTTGGGTTGTAGAAACCAACCTGTTCGATGAAGCTATCATCGCGAGCCTTGCGGCTGTCGATAACAACAACGCGGTAGATCGGGTTGTGACGCTTGCCGAAACGAGCGAGACGAAGTACGGTTGCCATAGAGTTAAACCTCAGTTTAGTGTTAATTTTTGCCCAAAGATAGATAAATAACTTTGTGTGTAAAGGGCGGATACCCAAAAAAGTTCCGTTGTTTGCATATAAATTAATGTAAAATGCCGTTTTTGACAAAATACCGCCATTTACATACAAAATAAATTTTAAGGATTGGGCTTTTTAATCATCGAGCCAATAGTAAAATTCATCAACATCACGGGAAAATTCCATAAAAAATTGCTCCAGGAAGAACTTGTTTAGCAATTTCAAGTGCTCCCAGTCCTCTTCCGTGACGCTGCATTCAATGGTGCGCTGTATAGTTTCGATATACGCTAGTGCGCTATTGCAATACCAGAGCAGGTTGTCATATACCGTCTCTAGCCAGCTGTATTCAGCTTTTAGCTTCAAGTCGTTCTGGAATGCCCTAAATTTTGCTTCTGCCCTGCATTTTCTGCGGAGCCAGGTAGATTTCATTGTGTCGATGCGCTTTTCTGCGCTCTTTTCTACGCTCATGTTTCCCTTCTTTTGGATACGACAAAAAACAGTATTTGCCGTGTAGAATCTGTCAAAAGGGGGAATTATTGATAAAAATGTTGCCGCAACGCTTGCAACCGGGGGTAAATATACAAAAAACTGCAGTGGCAGAGCAAAAAATCGCCTCAAAAGAGCCTGTTTTTGAAAATTTACTTGACATTGTTTTTTTTTGTTTACATTTGGTGAGCGAGGCGCGTTTGTAAATGATCTCGGCACATGGATATGGCAGAAGAAACGAATAATCAAGCAAAATCGTTAAAGGATGAATTGTTTCATGATTTGCATGAGCAGTTTGCCATAAACCAGAATAAACATCTGGAAATCTTTTTCGGCTTAGTCGGAAGTTTTGTCGCCTTGTTTGGGGCCTTGGGGTACACTTACGCTCATTGGGAATTCAATTTGCCTAATCAAGGAATGGTTTCTTCCTGCGCTAACTTATCTCAACTTTCAGTGAATTTAAAGGATTTACCTTATACAACGGCAACTTTGTTTGGTGCAATTTTTATAACGAACTTGCTGTTTATGCTTATGATTCTTTTAGTGACGAATTTAGGGTGGAATTTTCGTCGTGACCAGGCTTTGAATAATAAAATTAGAGAGTGTTCTTTGTCTTATGATGAATATAAAAGCTTTTTCCTTTCTTCAGGCTACGGACAAGAAACCGGTTGCATGCCTGGCTTGTATGAAATTGTATTCATGTTCGGTTTGCTTTGTCAATTGACCCTTTATTTGTTCACGGTATATGTAATTTCGGTTGCGAGAGATTGCGTGGACGTTTCTCTGCTGGGTATTGCGCTGTTGATTTTTGTGATGCCTGTAGCTCCGTTCGTAGAATGCCTCTATTATTATAAGCGCAGTATAAAACTTTTCTTTTCAAGGTGAAAATGAAATCAAATTATTTTGACGCAAAAGAACTGTTGCATGATTTGCATAGGCAGTTTGCGGAAAATCAGAATGCCGCAGCTGAGTTATTCGTTAAATTGCTTATAGCTTTGTTGGGACTGTTAGGTTCTTTGGGTTATGTGTATTCTCGTTGGGAAGGGAATATTTCATCGGTTGCAACCCAAAACAACGATTTCGTGTTTACGACGAATACCTTGTATATGGCTTTTTTTGTTGATCAAATTCTTTTGTGCTTGATAGCTTTTTTGGTGATTCATTTTGGTGCTAGTTTTCGAAGAGATCAATTGTTGAATGCCAAAATTCGTTATGAAAGTATGGGAAACTCTCTTTACAAGTACTTCTTTAAAGAATATGGTGTGAATGTTGAATCTTTGCCTGGCTTGTATAGAATTTTCTTGAATTTTGTTGTGGTATTTCAAATTGTATTGATTCTGTTTTCTGTGTACTTATTTTTATATGGAAAATGTAATGTAGGTGAAATGATTGTATTGAATTTGTTATGTGTGTTGCTGCCTATTTCGGAATGCCTATACAAGAAATGCAGAATAGGAAAATTAAAGAGACAGAAAATGGGGTTTGAAGTGTATAAAAAGAAAATGAATAAAAAGTGAACTTATGTAGGAAGAAAACAATGAAAATTGAAATAATGATGAAAAAAATCATAGTAATCGCAAGTATATTAGCCACATGTTCCATGGCGGGAACCCTTAAAGATTCCCGTGATGGTCAAACCTACAAGACCGTGCAGATTGGCAACCAGACATGGATGGCCGAGAATTTGAATTATAAGGCTGGCGAGAGCAAGTGCTATGACAACAAGAAAAGCAATTGCAAAAAATATGGTCGCTTGTACACTTGGGATGAAGCTCTGAATGCTTGCCCAAGTGGCTGGCACTTGCCCAGTAAGGAGGAATTTGAGACTCTTTTGAGTAATGTTGGATTTTCAGGTAAGCAACGAGGTGAAAATTTGCGTGCTGCTAGTTGGGAAAATGGGGCGGACAAATTCGGATTTTCCGCTCTCCCTGCTGGCTACTACGACAGCCTCATCGAGAAGTTCAACCATTTGGGCTACACCACCTACTTTTGGTCTTCTACGGAGCGCGATAGCAACTTCGCCTACAACCTGTACATCAACGACACCATCGCGTACGTCAGCGACATCGGCATGAACTACGACGTTTACTCGGTGCGTTGTCTCCAGTACTCTAACGAGGGTGGCGAAGCATCCTCGCAGCGCTCGGAGGCGCAGCCACCGAGCGGAACTTTAAAGGATTCCCGTGATGGTCAAACCTACAAGACCGTGCAGATTGGCGACCAGACATGGATGGCCGAGAATTTGAATTATAAGGCTGGCGAGAGCAAGTGCTATGACAACAAGGAAAGCAATTGCAAAAAATATGGTCGCTTGTACACTTGGGATGAAGCTCTGAATGCTTGCCCAAGTGGCTGGCATTTGCCCAGCGAGGATGAGTTTGGGACGCTGCTGGCTACCGTAGGGGCTTCTAGCGGAGATGGATCAAATCTACGCGCTGCTAGTTGGGAAAATGGGGCGGACAAATTCGGATTTTCGGCTCTCCCTGCTGGCAGCTACGGCAGCTACAGCTACGGCACCTACTACGGCAGCTACGACAAGGAGTTCGGCTACGTTGGCCGCAACGCCAGCTTTTGGTCTTCTACGGAGGGCAGTGGCTACGGCGCTTACTACTTGGGCCTCGACGACAGCACCGCGGACGTCTTCAGCCGCGGTAAGGACTACGGTCGCTCCGTTCGTTGTCTCCAGGACTCTAACTAAGGAAGCGCACTGCGCTATCTTAGCCAAGGCTTAGCGAAGCAAAGCCTTGAAGCTATCAAGAAGAACTACGCAGCGGTGCTGCGAAAGTTCTTCGGGGTGAAAATTTTTTGTTTGGTTATAAATATTGCTTATAGACGAAATTTACACCGTGGAAGGAACTTTTAAGTGCGTTTTTTGCTTAAGGATAAATATCTTACTGGAGATAAAAATGAAATCAAAAATAATGAAAATGTTGGTTGCCGCTCTTGCAATGGCTTCTTTGGACCTGATGGGGTGCGAGGAAAAGGAGGCGGCGTATTCTGATAAACCAGAGAACATTACGGTGAAAGATGCTGATGGCCCAGTGAACATTACGGTGAAAGATGCTGATGGCAACGAGTACCCTACTGTGAAAATTGGCCAGCAGATATGGATGGCAAAGAACCTGAATGTGAACGTGCCTGGCTCCGAGTGCTACGAAAACTACCCTGCCTTCTGCGAAAAGTATGGCCGTCTGTACACCTGGGAGGCCGCAATGAAAGCTTGCCCTACTGGCTGGCACTTGCCCAGTAAGGAGGAATTTGAGACTCTTTTGATTAATGTTGGATTTTCAGGTGAGGTACGAGGTGAAAATTTGCGTGCTGCTAGTTGGAAAAATGGGGCGGACAAATTCGGATTTTCCGCTCTCCCTGCTGGCTTCTACTTCCGCTTCAGCAATGTGTTCCTCGATTTGGGCAACCTCACCTACTTTTGGTCTTCTACGGAGGACGGTAGCAACGACGCCTACAACCTGCTCGTCAGCAGCCACGAAGCGATCGTCCGCAGCAACTACTACGACAAGCTCAACAGGGCCTCGGTTCGTTGTCTCCAGGACTAAAGCGATGGCGAGAGACGCATAGACAAACTTGTTTGTCTATATGTCCGAGCATGAGCGTAGGCGCCTTGCGCCCTCAAACTAGGCACCCACCATCGGTGGGAGGCCTAGCCAAGGCTTAGCGAAGCAAAGCCTTGAAACACCCCCCCCCAGGGGTCAATCCCCCTGGGGCTTTGTTTTTTACAATCCCTTGAGCCATAGTGCAAAAAACTTGTCATAGACTACGTACCCTTTGGGAGTGTCCATCACAAATTCCTTGTCTAGCAAGTATTCCAGAGCGCGGTTTACGCTGCTTGCTGCCTTGAGCTTGTATTTGCCAATAAATGCACCTGCGTTGATGTTTGCGGCGGTTCCTTCTTGAGCGATTGCCGTTAGCAAGTGATTTTGGTTTACCGTAAGTGAATTGAACAAGCGCTGGTAAGAATCCGTTTCGGAGTTGATGATTCGCAAAATGCAGTCGTTAATGTGTTTCTGCGAAATTTCTTCTGGATGCATTTCATGGAGGCGATTTAAAATGCTTTGCATATACCAGGTGTGACCTTCGAGGCGCTCGTATAGGGCAGAAAAAATCTCACGAGGAAATTTGATTTCGGCTATTTTCATCCAGTGATTTGCAAATTCGTAATAGGCTTCTTCAGTAATTGCGTGAAGGTTGACAATTTCGGTGCTGCGATAGAACGGATGCTCCACGGAACTGAACATTTCTGACATCAGGTGATGCTTGCTGCCAGAAAAGATGAAATGCACGTTGGGGCAAAATTGAATTTGGGAGCGAAGCAATGCTTCTACATTTTCGTCGTCATATTCTGCGATTTGCTGAAACTCGTCAATGGCGATGAAACATTCCTTTTCTGAATTTTTTAGGTACGAAAAAATTTCTTCTAATGTGCGTTGGGTTTGCTGTGGCTGGAATTCAAGTGCAGATTGAGGGCTCCCTGAAATGGGGTCGGCGGATACAACAACTTTGCAACTTTTGAACGCCTGGATTGCCGTGTTCAACGCTTTCTTTCCGAGACTGTCCAACGTTCCTAAAACAGTTTTCCCGAACAGTGCGGTAAATTGCTCCAGGGACCTTGTCGGGAAAATGTCCATGTAAAAACAGGCTGCATTTTTGTTCTGCTCCTTTATTTTATTGAAGGCGTGTAGGATTAGACCTGTTTTACCCATGCGTCGAGGACTAAGCAATGTGATGTTTCGACCATTTTTGAGCGCAGAAATTAACAGGTCCGTTTCATCTTTGCGGTCGCAAAAATATTTCGGTCCACCATAGCCATACACAAAAAATGGATTTTCAGCTTTAATCATGGCTCTAATATAACAAAATTACGCAAAATGCGTAACGCAAATTGCGTAAAATCTTGATGTTCTGTTTGCCGTGTAGAATCTGTCAAAAGGAGGGAAATTATCAATAAAAATGTTGCCGCAACGCTTGCGACCGGGGTAAATGTGCAAAAACCGCGTGACTATGCAGCGTTTTTACTGTGCTTGCTCATGAAATACTAATGAAAATTGCAAAAAAATGACTGTTTTTGAAAATTTACTTGATTTTTTTTAACTTATATTTTGTGCTGTAATAAATCTGGAGAAATGCCATGCGCAACTTGATTGCCTTTTTGCTTCTTTTGCCTCTAGCCTTGTTTGCTGCAGAGCTTGGCTCAAAAGAAAATCCGCTAACCATAGAATCTGTTGGCGATCTTGTCAAGTTCAGGAACGCTGTCAATGACAGTGGTCTGTACAAGGGCGTAAAACTTGCCAATGGTGCCGAGGGCTTGTTCTTTAAGCTAGAAGCAGACCTTGATCTCAAGGAACTTTGCGGCGCTTCAATAGGCAACTGGGAACCGATCGGCCCGTTCGAAGGCAACTTTGATGGCGCAAACCACAAAATCTCAAATTTTTATTATGACGATGCGCTTACGCCGCTTTCAAGGGACGCATCCTTTTTTAGAACGGTATTCAATAACACAAAAGACACTCTCGTTTTTGAAAATGTCGAATTCGAAAATGCCTATATCCATTTAAGCAAATCAAGTAGTGGATTTGGATTCTTTATTTCGCAGGTGATTACTGGGAATGTTCTTGTACGCAATGTTAAAATAGAACTTCACGCCATTATGGAAGCTGAAACTTCGGCGAACACTGGGTATAGCGCCGGAGCTATCATGGTGAATACGCTCGGTTCCTGGACCGGGTTCTACAACAATGAAATCACCGGTACTTTTGAATTTTCGAATGGCGGCCTTTATGCCGGTGGCATTGTTGGGACCGCCGTAGGCCCGACTTCCTTTGAGGACAATACTGTAAATGTGAACTTCATTCTGAAAAAATCCAAGAACCCAAATGTCGGAGGCCTTGCTGGGACCATTCTTTCTGATTACACGATGACCGGGAACAAAAACTATGGCTCAATCAAGATGGATGCTTGCGAAGGTTATTCGTTTATTGGTGGGCTGGTTGGTGCAAATCCAAGCCTTGTTTCAAAGAAGATTGTTTCTGATAACACAAATTATGGTGATATCACTTATTCTTCTGCACAAGGGGCCGTTGGCGGTTTGTATGGCTACATTTCCGGGAATTCCAACACGACTTTTGAAAAGTGCACAAATGAAGGTGGTATCACCGTAAACAAGCTTTCTGACAAGGATCTTGTTCAAGTCGGCGGTATCGCCGGAATTCTTGAAGTTTCTGCCGTAACTGATTTGGTAAATAACGGAAACATCACAGTTTCTGGCATTACGGGGGAACAGGATGTCGGTGGAATCGCTGGGTATGTAAGGCCTGGAGTTTCTAGCGTTACCCTGATAAATTCAACAAACAATGGCAACATTCTGGTTGATGGTGGTAGCGGAAATGTAAATGTTGCTGGCTTGATTGGAACGACTGCTGAAATTTCCTATGTGCGTTTGGTAGAATCAGAAAATGCCGGTGAAATTTCCGTAGAAAAACATGAAGGGCCGATTGTTCAGCAGAAACTTGCCGCAGTGCCGAATGGTACCATGCTTCTTGGAAAAGATGATGAAATTCTAGAAAATAGTAGTCAACCTCAGGTAAGTTCTAGCTCCACAAATAATTCGAGCTCCAGTTCTTCAAGTGATTTGCAAAGTTCAAGCTCAAAAACTATTCAAAGCTCTAGCTCCACGACAGGCATTGTAGCAAATGTTTCCAGGGTGAAATTTACTCGTAGTGGTAAATCCTTGTTTGTGGAATTATCTTCAAATTCTAAAAATGTCGAAGTGCAAGTTGTCGATGTCATTGGGCACAAAATTTCTGTTGATGTAAAGCGCTATGGAAATATTCTTGAACTGCAAGGTATTCCGCAAAACGGAATGTTTATTGTCCGCATAAAATCGGGCTCTTTAGACAAGCTGTTTGTTTTAAGGAATTAATTTATCGCAGCATAAAAAACAGGGAAGTTTGAACTTCCCTGTTTTTTTTGTTTAAGAACTTTTGTGATTATCCTTCCATGCCCGGGCGAACGCGCTTTACCGTTGCGCCAAGCGCTGCCATCTTGGCTTCGAAATCTTCGTAGCCACGGTCCAAATGGTAAATGCGGTCAATGGTAGTTTCGCCTTCGGCAATGAGGCCTGCCAAAACAAGTGCTGCGCTTGCGCGAAGGTCGCTAGCCATGATGTTTGCGCTTTCAAGCGGCTTTCCGCCGTGAATCGTTGCCGTGTTGCCGACAAGCTGAATGTCTGCGCCAAGGCGCTTGAGTTCTGCAATGTGGGTAAAGCGGTCGTTGTAGATCGTGTCCTGAATGACGCTGATTCCTGGCACTGCCATGAGCGTTGCCATGAGAGGTGCCTGCAAGTCTGTCGGGAACCCAGGGAACGGGAGCGTCGTAACGCTCACTGGCTTGAGTTCTACACCGCGTGCATCGACTTCTGCCCAGTCGCTACCGGTAGAAACCTTGCAGCCCATGTCGCGGAACACGTCAAGAACGGCTGCAATGTGAACTGGATCCATGTTGGTGACTTTAACGCGGCCCTTTGTAATTGCTGCGCCGCAAAGGAAGCTGCCTGCTTCAATGCGGTCTGGAATGGTGCGGCCCTTGCCCGGGTTCAACTTTTCGACACCTTGCACAACGAGTGTTCTTGTGCCACGGCCCTGGATATTCGCGCCCATGCCAATGAGGTAATCTACAAGGTTGTCGATTTCTGGCTCCAGGGCTGCGTTCTGGAGAACGCTCTCGCCTTCGGCGAGCGTGGCAGCCATAAGCACGTTCACAGTTGCACCGACGCTAGAAACCGGGAAGTGGAACGTACCGCCCTTCAGGCGGCCTTCGCATGTTGCTTCCACGTAGCCGTGAGTCACGGTAACCTTTGCGCCAAGAGCTTCAAGGCCCTTCAAGTGCAAGTCCACAGGGCGCGGGCCCCATGCGCAACCGCCCGGCAAAGAAACACGGCAACGGCCAAAGCGTGCAACGAGTGGTCCAAGCACGTAGAAGCTTGCGCGCATCGTCTTTACAAGTTCGTACGGAGCTTCCAAGTGGTCTGCGCCACGAGTGTCGATGCGAAGTTCGTGAGAGCCTCCGCCAATGCGGCAACCGATAATGCGGAGCACATCGGACATGGTCTTCATGTCCTTCAGGTGCGGAACGTTCGTAATTTCAGAAACGCCATCTGCAAGGAGAGCCGCTGCCATAACGGCGAGCACAGCATTCTTTGCACCGGAAATTTCAACTTCGCCGTCAAGCGGCTTACTTACGGAAGGAACGAGAAACTGATCCATAATGCATCCTTATTTTTTCAAAATCTTGTTGTCTGTGAACACGACCCTTGTTCTAGCCAGCCAGTCGTGAAATGTTCGCTTTTCTGGGTCTACCATCGCGATAATGTAGGCAAGGCCATAAAAGTAGACTAGCGAAACGGAAGACAAAAAAGAACAAACGTAGCGGATTACGGCACCCTTAAGTCCGAGCTTCTCGCCGTCTTTGCGTACGATTTTCAATTTCAAAAAAATCTTGCCCGGCGTGCCAGAAAACAGCCAGTTGAAAATGATAAAATATGCTGCCTGGATTATTGAGCAGGCGATAACAAATGTTTCAACGCCAGGGACGCTCAGGAACTTGTTGACCTTGTCCATGTCGGCAAGGTTTTCAAGGCTTTCTCCCAAAATTTCGTTTGCCTGGGCAACATCAATGATTCCGAGAATGTTCATTATATACATCGCAAGGGATGCAAAAAAACTCAAAATCACAAAGTCAATAGAGTAGGCTAGCGCCCTGATCCAAAAACCGGCGTACCTTGGCTTAAGTTCAGCCTTCAATTGCTTGTCGCGGATGATTGCTTCCAGGGTTTGCTGGATAATTTCGTTAGTCGCTTCTGTATTCAGAACTTCTTCATGTTCTTTCCATGGGCGCCAATTTTCTTCGCCAGTATGCCAAACCAGTGTCTCTGCCTTGATTTCGCCTGCGGCAGCCTTTTCCTTAATTTCTTCGTCAGAAAACGGCCCTTTTCGGCGGTCGCCTTCGGTTACGCTTTCGTCAATAAAATACCATTCCATACAAGCCCAAATTTAACAAAAATTATATGGCAAAGAACCGGCATCTCTTTCTAACTCGTTGATTTTCAACGAGTTAGACCAGTTTGCTGTTTTTTGTGGAAATTGTTTTCGCATTTGCAACGGCGTATTATTGTCAATTCATAATTCTGCATTAACTACAGATGCAAGAGCCAGATGCCAGAGAGAATACAGAAATCAGGTCGCACCTTCGGTGCTTTGAGGAGTGAGGTCGTTCACTACGCTCACTTTGAGGTAATTGTAATTACAAAACCTCAAACCTCTAGATGCGAAGCATCGACCTC
>DCGZ01000020.1:0-12215 GCA_002314675.1 Fibrobacter sp. UBA1765
GTTGAAAAAAGTGAACCATTATATTTTTTTTCTTATATTTGGGTAAGTCATATAAAAAAGGATTATATATGTGCAAAATCATTGAAATTAACGTCGCCGAAATCACAATCGGTAAAGAAGATGGTACATGCGTTACCCTCCCTGCACCTTACGACTTCCATCCGATGCTAGACCAGCAAGTTGAACTCTACACTAAGGCAGATGGCAAGATCATCGTAGCTCCTGTAGTTCGTTACTATCGCACAAGCCTCATCTTCCGCTTCGTACGTTGGCTTGGATTCACTCAGATTTTCCAATATCTGATAGCTCCTCTCATAACCAAGAAGAACTAATTCCTTTCAAGACATGCTGAGCCCGGTAAACAACCGGGCTCATTACTTTTAGGTGAGATTTTCTCCGTTTATTGTTGTAATTTGTGCCTAAATGGTTCTTCTCTCCAAAGAAGATGAATCCAGTCGGGCGCGAACTCATGGAAATGGTGTGAAATCTCATAGGGATTCTTCTTTAACTCGGAAAAAACGAAAAGCGAAATCTACAACCCAAAAAGCGTCATTTCTGCATTATTCATATAAAAAACGCAACAACATTTGCAAAATTCATAGGAAAAATGTATTTTCAGTACTATGAAGAGATCCATCAGCAATCAACTTTTAGATTGGAAAAACAAAGCCAAGCGAAAGCCGCTGGTTATAACCGGGGCCAGACAGTGCGGAAAGACCTACGCAATCAAGGAATTTGGAACGCAGGAATTTGCAAATTTCGCCTACATCAATTTTGAAGGGAACGAAGCCCTGAAATCCATTTTTGATTACGATCTGGATGTCAAGCGCATCGTTCGCGAGCTTACCCTTTATTCCGGTCAAAAAATCGAAGCGGGCAAAACCCTGCTTTTCTTTGATGAAATCCAGGCGTGCCCCAAGGCCATCACCAGCCTTAAATACTTCTGCGAAAACATGCCGGAACTCCATGTGATTGCCGCGGGTTCGCTTCTCGGAGTCGTCATCCGGCAACAAGAAATTTCATTCCCCGTAGGCAAGGTGGAACGCCTGCAAATGTTCCCCATGAGTTTCGAGGAATTCGTTATGGCTAGCGAAAACGGCGAGACTCTTTTGCAGGCGGCCAAGTCCACTGATGCTTGCGAACCGCTACGAACTGTTTTCGCGGAACCTCTCGAAAAGTTGTTGCGCTACTATTATATTGTTGGAGGGATGCCCGAAGCTGTAGCCACCTTTTTTGAAACTCACGACTTTGAAGCCGTCAGCCAGGTTCTTTCCAACATCCTGCAAGATTACAGCGACGACTTTTCAAAGCATGCCCCCATTCACGATGTTCCAAAGCTACACCTGATTTGGGATTCCGTGCCAAAGCAACTTGCAAAGGACAACAACAAGTTTGTCTTCTCCCATGTCAAGGCGGGCAAGCGAGCCGCAGATCTGGAAGACGCTTTGCAATGGCTTTTCAGCGCAGGTCTGCTGCATAAGCTCGAGTGCGTTACCAACGCGGAACTTCCGCTTTCAAACAACGCAGAAGGATCGATCTTCAAAGTCTATATGAGCGATGTAGGTTTGCTTCGTGTAAAATCCGGTCTGGACCCGCAGACAATCCTTAACGAGACACCTCTTTACGCCACCTTCAAGAGTGCGCTTACCGAAAACTTTGTTCTAAACGAACTTCTAAAACAGAACTTCCATCCTTATTTCTGGCGTTCAGAAAACACCGCCGAACTGGACTTTCTCCTTGAAGTCAGGAACGAATTGATTCCAGTAGAAGTCAAAGCAGAAAAGCACACTAAGGCCAAAAGCTACAACCAGTTCTGCAAAAAATTCAAGCCGAAAAAAGGTTTAAAACTTTCCATGAAAAATGCGGGAACCGCTAGTGTCGAAAAAACCGAAACCTTGATGTTGCCGCTTTACGAAAGTTTTAGGGTGAAGGAGTTTGTCTTATAGGCGCTCTTTTTGAACCCGGAAAAATTTCTACATTGAAAAAAAACGAATCACGTACATGTACAAAAAACTTATTTTATTTTGGATCGTATTGCTGCCTACTTTGTTCATGACCGGATGTGAAGCCGTTGAAAAAGCATGTGCAGAAGGAGAAGGCGGGTTCTTATGTTACGATGCTCCAGAACCGTACTGCGAATCCCACAAATGTCTCCCTTTGGGCGATAAGGTTCACCGTCCAATGACTTTGCAATTAACTGGTGTTCACGATAATAGCGACAAAGTGATTCTAAGACTTCTTTCCTGCGAATTATTGCCTGGAGAAAATCCGTCTAAAATCGAACCAGCTTGCGCTGACAGCATTCGGCTTTGGGATAGCACTTCTCTAAAGAAGCTAATTGTCAACAAGCCTCGTTTCAGTTATTATGACGAATACATCCACATTCCTGTAGATTCAAGCAATCATATCCGATTTTCTTTTGTTGACATAAATCGCGATGAAAAAATTTTTGATATTGACTTGAATGCATACACTTCAAAGATGCACCATAAGTCCAAAGATACTATCCGTTTTACTTTCCCAGAAGGACTGGAAAAGTTTGAAGGTTTGACCCTCGATAAAGATTTTGACAAGGATATTTTGCCTGCAGGCACAGAGTACGAGGAGTTCGATTCCTGTTCCTATGTTCAATATGATTATGAAGAACCTCTCGATTCTACTTTAGAATGCCGATCTTACCAACCTTGGGTAAAAAAAGAAGATATGAAAAAAGAGGTACGAGAAGGATTTACTTGGAGGACTGTGCAAAACGCCGCAGACTGCATTTCTCCTGATACAATGTTTGTCCACTATCGTAATTGGGAATCCAAGTATCTTGGCTGTTATCACTATACCATTAACAAGCCTTTGACTTCATTAACCTTAATAGACTATCGATCGACAAAAAAGTTGAAAGAAAAGTACGATGCAGACTATGCTGAAAAACATTTTACTTCCCTTTCTTATGACACATGGAAGGCTCTATTCCGTGTAAGTGGGCAAGGTCCTGACAAGCAGGATACCTTGTTAATAGAAGTACAGGACAATTATAGTTGGGATGAGTAAATTCAATCCTTTACACAACGAAGGGAAAGGCCTTCATCCTTCAACAGCGAGCCAAAACCCACTATATCATTGATGTTCTTTTTCAGAGAGCGGATGAGTGCATTGGATGCACCACCAATGGGAGGCTCGTTTGTATCCTCATTGGCAGTCCAGAAATAGGCGACAGAACCTAAATCCTTGTATTCCCTAGACCATTTCTCGCCTGCGGGGAGTGCGCCAAAGCCCAACCCATCATTGCCCGGGCCACCCATTTCGCCGAACACATCATTGTATTCAACCAGCCAGTCATTGGTGTTAGAACGAAGAAGTGCACCGACATCGGATTGGCTTGCCTTGGCTTCTGTTTTTGCAAAAGCTTCCAGTTCATTCCAGTCATCGACACTTGCAACATGGAACCCTTCTGGACATGCGCCCTGGACATTCCCCGTCAAGTTCGCATATTTTTGCTGGTAGGATTTATCGAGCCCCATGGCTGCAGACCAGCTATACAGACGACCATATTTTTGGCAATTTTCTTCGCGTCCTTCGTAGCACCAGCTTTCTGTTGTGCAGAAATTCATATTCTGTGCAAGCCAAACCTGATCGCCAATTTTTACAGTCTTGTACACCTGTCCATCACGGCTATCGCAAATGGAATTTTCATCAAGAGACAAAGGGCATTCCTTTGCAAACTCCTTGCAAGACCCACCATTTGAATATCCAGAAGTTGAGCCTCCATTTTCATCGGAAGAAGTTCCCGAATCGGAGCAAGCAACGAACATCCCCAAAGCCAGAGTCAAAACAGATTTACTCAGGGTAGAATATTTTTCAAAAAAATTATAGCGTTTCATTCTACTGCAAAAATACCTTTTATTAGAAAAGAAGAAAGAGTGTTCTCTTATACCTTATAGGGGTTCTTTTTGAACCCAGCAAAAAACTACAGCTTGTTTTCTGCAGAGTTCTCTAGCACAGAAATCTTGGATTCCAAGGTCGTCTTGAAATCATCGAACAAGTTAATATAACTTGAATAGACGCGGTCCAAAACAGCATTAAATGCTTCTTCATCGTAAATGTGCGTTGCGGAATTACGATCCTTCAACATCTGAAGCCATACAGATTCATCATTCAAGAATCCATACTTAAATCCGGCACGGAGAATTTCTCGAGGAGATCCATTCTCGGCCTCCTCGATTCCATGGGCTCGCATCAACTCTTGAAGAGTTTTCCAGGCCAACTCAAAAGCCAAACCAAACTGGCCGATTACGCCTGTTCTATAAATCTCATCCGCCAAAGCCTTTGCCTTTTCGGACTTTTTTAGAACATCGAAACAATTTTTGAAATTTTCAAACTTCAGCATAGAGGCAAACTCCCTCACGTTCGATGTTCTGCTTCAGCTTTTGCGACACAATCGAACCCATATCCACAACGTCGAAAGACAGGAGCGAATCAGCCTCATCTTCTAGCATGAACTGGAAATCGGCAACGTTCTTGCCAGTTACGGCCAGGTCAACATCGCTACGTTCCCTATTGGTTCCGCGGGCGCGGGAACCAAACAGCACCACACGACTCAGTTCACACTTCTTTGCGAACTGAACGATTTGCTGCAGCAACTTATCGGAAATGTTAGCCATGCCTTTAATATAACAAATTGAATCGCAACATTGCATTTCCTATAAAGAATTTACCCAGCACAAAGCCTCGATCAACGGTCTGCTTGTTCAGCATGTCTGACCGCGAGTTCAACGAAATCCTTAGCCAATTCGGCTTTACTAAGGCGACAAAAATTCGGCCCAGCGCCAAGGATTTTATTGAATTTTTCTGATTTTTTTTGAGCTCAATCGTTTGCCATCCCGCATAAAATAAGGTATCTTAGCAAAGGAAATCTTATAGGGGTTCTTTTTGAACCCGGGGAAAACTAAATTAGCCATCATCTTTTTCGATAAGAGGCTTTAAAATCTTTAGCCAAATAAAGCCCCAAAGAAAGCCGATAATCCAAGCTAACGGCTGTATCAAAACAAAAAGAATCGTGCAGATAATCAGAACATCCATATAGGCCACCACATTATTTTCACATTCCATTGAACTCAATGAAAATCATAAACATCCTTTTTACCCGCCCAAAAATTTTTTCCAATAAGGATTCTCTTTATCAAATAGTTCCTTTTCCTCTAGAGTAAATTTGTGCGGATAGTCAGTAAAAAGATTGAGAATAGACTTCTTATCAAACGAAATTGCTAGCCGACCAATTTCATCAAAAAAATCAACCCACCAAATTTTATCGTTTTTCCTTTCTTTGTAAAAACAATGTCTTTCTTTTACTTCAGGACCAACTTCAATCATGCTTAACCTCAATCTTATAGGGGTTCTTTTTGAACCGGGAGAAAACAAAGAGGTAGATTATTTCACAAGAACTATTTCTCTTTACCAAATTTTTTTGCCCAATATGGATTTTCTTTGTCAAACAAATCTTTTTCCTCTTTGGCGAAATTCTTTGGATAGTCTCCAAACAAGAATAAAATTTTCTTCTTATCAAAAGAAACCGCATGGCATCCAACAATACCGAAATAGTCAAGATGCCAAATTTTATCCCCTTCATGCCTCTTGTAGAACTCAAACTTTCTCGTCTCTTTGTCAACCGTAATCATAATTTGCCTCTTACCCCAAATATACTTTTCTACAAACGACAAAAGTTGTCAGTCAAAAGTTAAATGTAAAGAGTACAATATTCGTTTAGCAATCCTGACACAGCACCTAAAACAGATCATCCAATGTTATAGAGTTCATTACTTTTCTGGAATAGGCGTTATTAAGCAATCCAAATGGGGTAATGTAAACAGGCACCAGTGTCTTCCTTGTCTTTGCAACCTTTCTGAATATTTCCATACGCCTAAAGACCTGCTGGTCATACGCCTTTGTGATTTCGTATTCGTTGTTCGAATACTTCATTTCACAAATGTTGATAACCTTATCGCTACGGTCGATGAGCAGGTCAATTTGCGCTCCTTGCTGAAGCATTTCATCTTCATTAGTTTTGTCTGCTTTGTAAATCCAGGAGCACGGATCGCTTTGCATACCGGCAATTCCTAAGGCACCGACAATGTTGTCCAGGTGGTGCAGGCAAACTTTTTCAAAAGCAAAGCCACACCAGGTAGCATGTTTTGGTTTACCCAGAATTTTCAACCAGTAGTTTTTGGCATTGTCATTTTTGCTCTGCAAAAAATGATAATGAAACAATGTGTAAAGATCAACTAGTTGGTACAACTTTTCTTTCTTGGTTTTGCCAAACGGAGTGTAGCTGCGAATAAATTCACATTCCTCAAGTTCAACCAACATGTTCGTCAGGTTGCCGTTGTTTATGAGTTTTGTCGCATCTGCAATTTCTTGACGAGTCATCCCTACGCCTTTTTGAGACAGAGCGGCGATGATTTCTTCTTGTTTTTTTGAAGTCTTGAACAGGGAACTGAACAGTCGACGAAATTCCCCGTGCAGTTCTCCACTTCTTGAAAAACACAGGTAGTCCGTATTTTCGGCAACGCTTTTATCTTTTTCAAAAAGAGACAAGTAGTATGCGACACCCCCAAAAACCATGTAGCAGTCCAAAATTTCAGGTCGCTCGTACGCAAAGCCTTTGGACTTAAAATAGTATTCGGTCTCTTTTAAGGTGAACGGCGAAATAAGCATGCGATGGGTTACGCGATTGTGCAGTCCACCTCTGGAATTGATTAATTTATTCAACATCCAAGATGTAGCCGAACCGCAAACAATGAGCTTTATATCGTCTCTATAAAAGGCCCAGTTGTTCCAAAAATATTCAAGAGCACCTAGAAATCCTGATTTCGGAGTGTCAAGCCAGGGAAGTTCGTCAAGGAAGATAACCTTGGGGCCGTCGCACTGCTTTTCGATAAACTTTTCCAGCTGATGGAAAGCCATGGACCAGGAATCCGGCTTTGGAAAAATTTCATTGCAGAAGTCGTTCAAGGCGAGATTGAAGTTTTCTAACTGCACTCCCACGCTAGCGTTTTCTCGGCCCGAAAATCGGAACGTGAAGCAGTCCTTGAACAGCTCCTTGACCAAAAAGGTCTTCCCCACACGCCTACGACCGTAAACCGCGACAAATTCCGATTTGTCGGATTCAATAACGTTCCTGAACTTTCGAATTTCTTCAGAACGCCCAATAATACCTGCAGTGTTTAATTCGATTTTCATAACACGGCTAAATCTAACAAAAAAATACGAGATTTAGCCATAATATAATCAATAATTCAGCTAAATCTTACAAAAACAACGAGATTTAGCCAAATTATATATAAAAAAAAACATTATTGCAAAACAAAACATGCCCACGAATTATCGGGGGCGTATCAAGGATGCACAAACCAATCACTTGATTTGCAAAACATAGAAAACACTGTTGGCAGGCTCAGTTTCAAGTCCATACTTACAACTTGTTATTATATTTTCCGTATGGCTTCCGTAAAGATTGATAAAACAGCGCACAAAGCGAACATCAAGCATTTTGTCGAACAGTGGTCCGACCCGACCAAGTACGACGAAAAACAGTATTCACAGAGCTTTTGGAATGCGCTTTTGCGCGATGTACTTTGCGTAGAACGTCCCGAAGAAGTCATTAGCTACGAGAGCCGCGTCAAGCTGAGCCATACCAGCTATATTGACGCCTATATTCCCTCCACAAAGATCCTGATTGAGCAGAAATCCGCCAAGCGTGATTTGCGAGAGAAAATTCCGCAGAGTGACGGAACCGAGCTAACACCATTCCAGCAGGCGAAGCGTTACGCAACGCAACTCCCCCGCAGCCTTTATCCCCGTTACGTAGTGACATGCAACTTCAAGAGTTTCCTGATTTACGATATGGAAACGCCCGACGGAGAGCCCCAGGAAATTTTCCTGAAAGACTTGGAGAAGGAATGGAGCCGTCTGCAATTCCTTGTGCAGGAAGAGTCCAATGTGTTGCAAAAGGAACTGGAAGTTTCTATCAAGGCGGGAGAACTTGTTGGAAAAATTTATGACGCGTTCAAGGCGGAGTTTGCAAAGGTTCGAAGCGGCGAGCCTACCGCAGAGGATTTGCACAGTCTAAATGTACTTTGTGTGCGTTTGGTTTTCTGCCTTTACGCCGAAGATGCAGGCATTTTCAACAAGGACCAGTTCTACCATTTTATGAAAAGCTTCCGCCCCGAAAATATGCGCGGCGGTTTGAAAGACCTTTTCAGGATTCTGGATACAAAGCTTTGCGATCGAGACCCGTTCCTTGAAGAAAAGTACAAGGCATTCCCCTACGTGAACGGCAACCTTTTTGCAGAACAGCCAGGCGAAGTTATCCCGACCATTACCGAAGCCACCGCCAACATCCTCCTGGATCAGGCGAGCCTGGGCTTTGACTGGTCCGAGATCAGCCCCACGATTTTCGGTGCCGTTTTCGAGAGCACTTTGAACCCGGATACCCGACGCAAGGGCGGCATGCACTACACCAGCATCGAGAACATCCACAAGGTGATCGACCCGCTTTTCCTGGATGCTCGCAAGGCGGAACTCTCCGAAATCAAGAACGTAAAAAACACCAAGGAACGCAACACAAAGCTGCAGGAATTCCGAAAAAGTTTGGGCGAAGAAACTTTCTTTGACCCGGCCTGTGGCAGCGGCAACTTTTTGACAGAAACCTACATCAGCCTGCGAAATCTCGAAAACGAGGCCCTGGCCGAACAGCACAATGGCGAGGCAGTCCTCGACGTGATGGGCGACGAAATCTTCGTGAACATCCACCAGTTCTATGGCATTGAAATCAACGACTTTGCGGCCACCGTTGCAAAGACCGCCCTGTGGATCGCCGAATGCCAGATGATGCAGAAGACCGCCGAAATTCTTCATCGCAATCTTGAATTTTTGCCATTGAAAAGCTACGGCAACATTACCGTCGGTAACGCCCTGCAAATTGACTGGGCTAAATTAGACGAGAGACGAAAGACGAGAGACGAGAGAGGCCCCGCTTTCAATTACATCATCGGGAATCCGCCGTTTATCGGAGCAAGGTTGATGGCGCAAGGTAGTGAACAAAAAAAAGAAATTGAATCCCTGTTTGGCGATATAAAAGATGTTCAAGACTTGGACTATGTATGTGGATGGTATAAAAAGGCGGCTATGTTGATACAGGGAACTGATACTCAAGTTGCTTTTGTTTCTACAAATTCTATTTGTCAGGGCGCACAGGTTCCTGTTCTATGGAATGTTCTGTTAAGCGAACTGAATGTCACAATCAATTTTGCATACCAGACTTTTAAATGGGAAAGCGAGTCTAACAAGGAAGCTGCTGTATTTTGTGTAATTGTTGGTTTTGGAGCAAAGGATTTACCGAATAAAAAATTATTTGACCCTATGACTGAGGGGTCGTTCAAAATTGTAGAGCATATCAGCCCATATTTGAAACCGGGAACAGACACTTTTGTTACTGCAAGAAACACTCCATTGTGCGAAGTTCCCAAGATGTGTTTTGGAAATCAGCCCCGTGATGGTGGACATCTGATTTTAACTGAGGAAGAAAGAACTGAAATTCTCAAAAAAGAACCCAATCTTGAAAAATACATCAAGGTATATATGGGTTCCGAGGAATTCATCAACAACAAGAAGCGCTACTGCATCTGGTTGAAGAACTCCGAACCTGCAGACATTTTGAATAGCAAGATACTTGGCGAGAAAGTTTCCGCTGTTCGTGAATTTAGGCAGTCTTCAAAAGCGAAAACCACGAATGGATATGCCAAGGTGCCTCATCTTTTTGCTCAGCTTACTCAACCCGATGACAAATCGTTCTTGATTGTTCCGAGCGTTTCTTCAGAACGCAGAACCTATGTCCCGATAGGATTCTGTGGGCCAGAAATCATTTCAAGTAACGCAGTTCAAATTATCCCTGATGCCACCCTTTTCCATTTCGGAGTTCTCACCAGTTCCGTACACATGGCTTGGATGCGTGCCGTCTGTGGACGATTAAAATCAGATTACCGCTACTCCAAGGATGTTGTCTACAACAACTTCCCGTGGCCTAATGTTACGGACTCTCAGAAAGAAAGAATTGAGTGTGCGGCAAAATCAATTCTTGACGCTAGACAAAAACTACCGAACAACTCTCTTGCACAAATGTATGGTGAAAAAATGGTTGTTCTTACGGATTTGTGCAAGGCCCACCAGGCCAACGACGCCGCAGTCATGGCCGCCTACGGTTTCAACAAGAACATGACCGAATCCGAAATCGTCGCCCAGCTCCTGAAAATGTACCAGCAGCTTGTTTCTGGCAATAAAACCAGCTAATTCTATTAAAATTTTCCAAAAATCTAAAAATATCTAAATTTTAGAAATTATTTTGGCAAAATATTTCCAAAATTTCCTATTGAATGATTCCATCCCTTTTATAAAAAAACAACACACCTATTGCGTTCGTAAAAAGTTTTTACTATATTAGACAAACGAGGAACGCAGGAGGTTTGTTGAAAATTGAATTTGCAGACAAGAATTTGGAGCGGTGCTCTTGGGACGAGACTTTTGCCTTGCGGTTCATGGGCCAAAAACGGGCCAATCTTTATAGGTTGAGGATTCAGGCGTTGAGGCTTGCCGCCAACTTTAACGATTTAAGAAATCTTGCAGGGAACTTCCACGAACTGGTTGGCGATCGAAAAGGGGAATGGGCATGCAACCTTGATCAGCCTTACCGATTGATCATCAAGGGCTCGGAGCCGGATAAAGTCATTGTTTGGTCTGAAATTTCCGAGGCAGAAGTCAAAGAAATTGTAGACTATCATAAATAAGAGGCATTTATGGCAGAAGAAAAAGAAAGAGACTATTGGTGGGTGGTTGCACCCGGCGAATTTCTTCAAGAAAAACTTGACGAAATGAATATGGATGTCAATGAGTTTGCATCCCGCATTGGCTACACAGCAAAAACGGTAAACGAAATTCTCAAGGCAAAATGCGCGATTACCACAGAAATGGCATTCAATCTTGAATATGCCACAGGCATTCCCGCATCCTTTTGGTTGACAGCGCAACGCAAGTACGAACAGGACTTGATGCGTAAGCAAATCAAGGCTACACTAGGTGACAAGTCCATCTGGCGTAACAGCCTTCCGCTAAGCGAGTTAAAGCCCCGCCAATGGGTTGAAGACATCGACAACAAGGAAGACAACATTTCTCCACTGTTGCGTTTCTTTGGTGTTTCCAGCCCCAAGGCCTGGGAAAATTATTACTGTAAGGCAAGTCTCAAGGTAGCCTTTCGCATTTCGCTGGCAGAGGCTCAAGACCCTTACGCCGCATCCGTCTGGCTTCGCCGCGGAGAAATTCTCGCCGACGCCATCAAGATGGAAAAGCAGAACGACAAAAAGCAGCGAATCGTCATCAAGAAGGCGTTACCGCAATTTATTGAGCTTGCGTCTGCCTACGGTTCCAAGAGTACTATGGGCAAGCCTGGCGAAATTGACGAAGGCATGGTCAAATTGCAGGAATTGGGAGCAAGTCTCGGCATGAAGATTCTTTATGTTCAGAATTTCAAGTCGGCTCCCATTCACGGCATGGCCCGCTGGTATCGCGACATTCCCGTAATTCAGCTTCACGACCGTTTCAAGGACCGCAAAGCATTCTGGTTTACCTTCTTCCATGAATTAGCCCACATCATTCTGCATGGCAAAAAGGACATTTTCATCAAGAACATGTACCACGGCAACAAAAATCCCCTAAAGGACGAAGAAGCCAATATGTTTGCCCAGAAATGCATGGACGACGCTTTTAAAACTCAACCTTGATTTCGGTAATTTTTTCCGATAATCCTCCCCCCATTCCCTTGCCAATTTTTAGGGATATTCATAAATTTTGACACATGAAGATGATCAACGTGCTTTGCGAAAACTTTGACGGCCGATGGTGGCGCGGGCTCTAACATAGAGTCTGGTTTTTGCGAGTATAGTTGATCAAGGCAAAAGGCTTCCAGACTCCCTGGAGGCTTTTATTTTTCCCAAAGACATTTAGAACCTCCAGGTAATCCAGGACCTGCGCCTAAAAAGCTATTTTTACGGCTGTTTAAAACAGCGGCAGTGCCGTGCAACCTTAACCTCAAAGGCCGTTGGCCGACCTCGAAGAGAGCGAAGCGAACGACCTGAAACCTGAAGACCTGAATATGGCAAAATCTCTGGTAGAAT
>DCGZ01000020.1:12372-12508 GCA_002314675.1 Fibrobacter sp. UBA1765
ATCGGCCGCGAAACTCCGCTGTACTATGCCCCTACCGCAACGGAACTTCTGGGCGGCGCACAGATCTACATCAAGCTGGAAGGTCTTGCTAACACAGGCGCCCACAAGATTAACAACGCCATCGGTCAGTGCCTCT
>DCGZ01000183.1:0-177 GCA_002314675.1 Fibrobacter sp. UBA1765
CAGGATTTCAAAGGCATGGTCGCCAGTACAGTGGCCCGTGTAGATTTTTTGCACGTTTAGAGCCTTTAGGCGTTCTGCAAAGGCTTTAACCTGGTCGTCCGGGGTTCTGTAAAGATGGAAACCGCCGAGAATCGCGTAAATGGGCTTGCCGGGGAACGTCGCCTCGATTTCCTTGAC
>DCGZ01000183.1:224-27665 GCA_002314675.1 Fibrobacter sp. UBA1765
CAACTGTTCATGATGAAGAGGCCCTTTGGAGTTTCGAAAACTAAACTTTGCTCGTGATCGAAGCTATCATCGCGATATTTGCCATTTTCTTTGACGGAGAATTTTGCACGACGGCCGATTTCTGATAGGCCCTGAGTTTTGTGCGGCACAAGGAACACGCCCGGCAAGATTTCGGAATCGCCTTCTAGATATTTAATGCGGTCGGCAAAACGCTTGAGGAAACCCTTGTGAATGCCGATATAGGCGTTGACCGTAAAAAGCTTTAACAGCTTGACTTTGTGATAGCAGTTTTCTGCAGCGGCACGGCGCAAATAGAAAGACGCAGAGCTATTGAGTTCAAAGAAGGCTGACATGCCGTCAGAGTGATCGTAATGGGCGTGGCTCAAGATTCCGCAATCGACTTTTGAAAGATCTACGTTCATTGCTGCTGCATTCTTAACGAACTTTTTGGAAGCGCCCGTGTCAAGAAGAATGTTCTTGCCGTTAAATTCAATATGGGCGGCAAAGCCCCATTCCGGGCAAAGACGTACGCAGCCATTCGGATTTGCGAGTTCGCCAGCAATGTTGTCGATTAGAATCTGGATTTTCATGTGGGGAATTATAGAAGATACAAGGGCAAGATGCAAGAGGCAAGAAACTGTTTTCTCAGTATTTAGATTCTTCGACTACGCTCATGACACGAAAGGTTGAATATTCAGGATGTCGTAGCGAGAGGCAATTGCCGAGATTCCCGGTCAGGGCCGGGAACATGCTGTAATGAAGCTGGAAACGACGCGGTGCATAAGAGTTTGTGCCAAGCGGATTCGTTATTTTCTAGGCACATTTTCTGTGATGATGCATTGCTTTCTGTGTGGCAAGGCAGTAAAAAAAATAATCCTCGAAGGATTTCGAGGACTTGAGAGTTTTGCGATTGTAATGTTTCTTGTTTGGAATCACGCGGGGGCGAAGCGTTGCGCCGTTTGCGGATTCCGCGATGCGGAGCTTTCGGAGAATTTCCGGCTCCTTGGCTTTTGCCTTGTTTGCCATATTAGCCTCCTGGAGAGAAATGTAGTAATTAAAGAGCCAGATGCAAGAGCAAGACGCAAGATATAGGAAATGCGAATTTAAACGTTTTCTGGATTGCTTCACTACACTCGCAACGACAAGGAAGGAGGAATGCTCAGGACGAGTTTTGGCGCAATGGCAAAATTCTATATGGCGCGATAATCTAGAAGGCGCGTGCTGTAGATTGCGGTACCCTTGCTGATGGAACGCACGGCCGTTGCATAGCCGAACAAGCCCTTGAGAGGGACTTCGGCATAGAAGCTATGGATGTTTCCGTCGCCCTGGATTTCGCGCACTCGCCCACCACGGAACTGAACATCGCCCGTGAGGTTCCCGGCAAAGCGCGCAGGACACTCCGTGAAAAGTTCCATATAAGGTTCGTAGGCTTGGACCTTTGTTCGGTCAATGGAAAGCTTGAATGCATCGGCGACAACCTTCTTTAGCATTGGAGGCGGAAGTTCCGGAGTCATTTCTACAACATGAATTTCAAACTTCGCGCCAACAAGCGGCCCCTTGCCAAGTACGCCCGCAGAAGCGGTTTCTTCTAAAGACTCGCGAATTGCGGAAACGTAATGCTGAAACAATTCTCCATCGCTTTCCATATCACTGGATTGCTTCGCTCCATGAGCTCGCAATGACACGGCAGATTCAATTTCATTTTCTTCAAAGTCGCCACGGTCACTTGCAGAAAATTCAACAGTTACATTGTGCGGACCGACTTGAAAACTGTTGCGGTAGTTTTGAACATTTGTCGACAGGCGTTCAAGATACTGAACATCGGGTTCACTAGCGTGCACCTTGCAACCGAATTCTCGTTCAAGGCGCGATAGCAAAACTTCTTGCTGCACCTCACCCACCGTATGCAAAATCCACGCACCAAGTTCTTCACGATACTCTACAGAGAACGAAGGATCCGTGCGGGCAAGCGCCTTTAAGCTTGTTGAAACCAGTTCAAAATCTTCAGCGCTTTCACATTCCAAATGAGTCTGTAAAAGCGGCAAGTAATGTCCCGAAAAATCAAAGGCGTTACGCAATGTTTCGCCAGAAAGAGAAATGACTTCTCCAAGCTTTAGTTCTCGCGTAGATTTTAAGGCGTATATATCGCCAGCCGCAATTTTTTCGACAGGTGTCAACAAGTTTGCGCGCATACGAGAAAATTCAAAGCCACTTGGCCAGCTTTCTTTTTGCAAATCTGTATGCGAAAGAAACAGTGCCACTTCACCAGATTCCTTGAAACGGCGCAAACGGAATATGGAGCCAAGCTCGGAAGAATTGAAAGACGGTGGCTGCGGAGCAAAGAACGCAAGCGAAGTCATTAGGCTGCGTACAGCACGATTGTCCTTTGCGGAACCTGCATAGCAAAGCACAAAGTCATCACTTGCAACAAGTTTTTCGAGACCCTTCAAAAGCTGCCTAGGCGAAATTTCCTTGCCATCAAGAGCCGCTTCCAAAATTTCATCATCTACATTCGAAACATGTTCGACAATTTCATTATAGTACTTTTCAAGTTCAGGGCACTCCCCCGCAATTTTTTGTGCGGCTTCACGACCATCGGCATCATGAACAAGGCGTGTTTTGCTTAGGCAATCTATTGTAGAAACGATTTTCCCATTTTCATATTCCGGGAAAGACATAAGCACAGGGCGAACGCCAAAGGACTCTTCGAGGCTTACAAGAGTTTCATCCAATGAATAATCAGGATTATCGAGCTTATTGATAAATACAAACGTACGCAAGTTATGTTGACGCAACTTACGCCATGCACTTTGCGTTTGCGTTTCAATGCCGCCACTTGCAGCAACTACAAGCACCGCAGAATTTGCAGCAGACAATGCCGAATCTACCTCGGCGCCAAAATCAACATGGCCCGGAGTATCAATAAAGTTGAACCAAAGATTTTTCCATTCAAAATGCGCCACGCCAGATTCAATGGTAATGCCACGCTTTTTTTCTTCGGGCAGATAGTCCATTGTGGCAAGGCCATCTTCTACATCGCCAGGACGGCGAATTTCTGAAGCGGTAAAAAGAATGCGTTCCGAAAGAGTTGTCTTGCCGGCATCAACGTGGGCAAGAATTGCAATGTTACGAATCGGGTTCATTTGTGGCTAAATGTTTTCAGCAATCTATGCTATCTAAATGTTGCCGAGTAAGTTTTACCTGCCGTAATCGTTACAATGCGGGGATTTTCCCTGCTTCCGTCTTCCCAAGCAGAAAATACAGAGCTGCCCGTAGGAACAGCAGTTAGCTCCATCTTGTTTCCGCCAAGGAACTTGCCAGTGTAACTAGAACTCGGAAGTTTCATGCCTTCCATAAGGACCACGCCACCTCCATTTGCGGAAATCGTAATGGAAACAGGTTCGCTCAAGCCAAACTCCTTTTGATACTCGCCCCAAATAGCGCGATCGCGGGCACTCGACCATGTCACAAAGGAATTTCCATTTTCATCAAAACCGTGGCCATACTTTTCGCGAGGATACTTGCCCATATCGCGAGAGATTTCATTTGGATCCAGAGTCTTTGAAATTGCGCTAATTGCAGACATTACATTTTGATTATTCAGGTAATGGTCATACATTACGGAAGCATGGTTTGCAAACATGCGCTTGAAATCATCATTCTGCATGAGCTTTACAAAGATCGTGTGGAAGCACTTTGCAGAAGCATTCCGAGAACACGGTGACGGACTGGAATCAAAAATGCTTCCACCACCCTTGCCTCCTTGACGAATCCAGTCAAACATGCTTGCGCCATCTGCCGAATAATACGAATTAAAGCCAGAAACAGCCCAATCCCAGCCAAAGCCATGATCCAAATCAAAGACCATAAACTTCCAGCCCTGATTCGGGGCTCTCCAGGCACGCACATTGTTATTTGGCCAGTCGCCGTTACGATAATAGATTTGAGCAGCCATGTAATCTGCATAGTTGCCCACGTCCATGATGCTCTTTATATATTCATAGTTCTTGTTCTCTGAACCAGCAAAATCATTGCTTGCAATGAACTGAAGCATTTGCTCATATTCCGCCGAAGAACCGCCGCCTGCAGTAATGACATCATCCACATGCTTAATGATATCAACCGTCTTGGAATCAATGCCGTAATTGGTTTCTACAAAATGCTCATTCAGCTTTTCGCGCATGTCGTGGATACCGTAATATTCGCCATTGTAGAACACTACAACCTGTCGGCTGCGCTGGTAATCAACACCGCTACCTTCGAGAAGGCTTGTAGCCATGGCATCTTCAAAATAGTCGCTCACAAAGCGGTTGCCATTATTGCGCAAGACAAACGCCTTGAACTTCTTGTTTTCTGGACGCGTTGCAAACAACGGGTACTTTAAACGGCCATCCTGATACTGTTCACGCATAGAAATGCTCACGCTCTTTTTAGCGTAAGTGCGGCTCCAATGCCCCATCAACGAAATGCCTGCATTGATTTCCCAGGTCTTTGCCTGCGTGGAGCTTCCGTTTTCAAAATACTCCACATGAACCGGGTATTCAATATCTTCCATAAGGCCCGGAGGGCAATAGTCTGGATTGCTACCTTCACAAGAAGTTGACCTTATGTAATTCTTGGAAAAGAATTCTGGAGAAACACTTACGGCAACAACAGGCATGTTGACATTTTCCCTAATGAAAAATGTTTCAGTCGCCGTATCGACCGGAGCCCCATTGCTATACGAAATGCAGCGAACTACGGTATTGCTTGAGATATTGCGTTCGCTATTGAATTCAGGAGTATTTTCTGTAGGAAGGGAACCATCGAAAGTACAACGGAGCGTCCCCTGAGGATTCAACTTGACTTCGTTTTGATAGAAGCCGCCATGAATGCCGAGGAGATTTGGCCATTCCTTATTTGTAGCCGGTTTTTCTTCTTTTATGGACGAACTTGAATTTACCGGACTATTCGGATTAACCGGATTTTCAGGGATTTGATTTCCTGGAATAACACTGGAACTTGATTGAGGCAGATTTTCAACAATGCTTGAACTACTTGGTATTTCGCCTTCAATCAAAGCCGAAGAAACTTGAGGATTTTCTTCGCCAATGATATCCTCTGGCCCGCCATTTGGACCGGATGAGGAATCACTGGAACAAGCATTTACACCTAGCAAGGTAAACGCAAAAGCTGTACATAGCCCTGCTTTATAAAAACCTGATTTCATTTTTCTACCTCAAGCTTTAAATCTTTTAAAGGAAATATAAATTTCTTACCACCAATCGTTTTACAAAAAATAAAAAACGCATAAAATGCGTGACACCCGTTACACTTTCAAGGTTCTTAAATAAGCCTTTTGTTCATCTGTGATTCTATAGCTTTCAATGGCTTTTTGAATTGTCTTGTTGTGAGTCCAATTGTCTAGAGTCTGTTTTTGAATGAATGGCAAAGTGGAATCGTACTGTTTTGCAAGGGCCGTTGCAAAGTACCAGGCAATCATCATGTTAATGTAATATTCTTTGGAACGGATTTTCGAAACGATCTTTAAGTATTCTGGCTTAAAGTCTTCATCCAGGAAGAATGTCATGAGCATTTCTATGCCAAAGCGGATTGCGTAGACGTGAATTTTTTCACTGTTCTGGATTGCTTCGCTACGCTCGCAATGACAAGGAGAAAGCGGTTCGCAATGACTAGGCGAAAATGATTCGCTGCGACAAGAAGGAATCGGTTCATTGTGACTAAGGGGAAATGGTTCGCTGCGACAAGGGTTGGCGCTCTCATTTTTTAGGGCGTCTAAAGAAACCTTGCCGGTAAGCCAGATTTTGATTTGCTGCAATAGGCGCTTCTTGTTTTCCCTGGTCTTTCCAAAGATCTTTGGAGAAAGCTGGTCGCAAGTTGCCCAGTTATTGACAAATGGCAAAAAGCGATTCACATAATCCATAGCCTTGCCAAAATCCTTGATGCCACTCAATATGAAAGTATGCAACTGGTTTTCGTCATAATACCTGTGAGGTAAAACCGATAGAAATTCATCAACGTCTTCACGCTTGGCCATTTCCTTTGCAAGGCTACGAAGTGCAGGCGTTCTAACGCCAATTACAGTTTCTGGATCTACATTCGGAATAAGCTTGCAGTGGAATTCACGGAACTTTAGGTCCTGGAGTTCAAAAAGCCTGGATTTGATTTCTTCATTGATGTTCATGTTTACTAATTTAGCATATAAATACGCCAACTAAATTAAGTTTACCAACACAAGTTTTAGGCAAAAGGAATTTTCAATGACAACAAGAACAAAATATGCTTTAGCCATTGCGCTTATCTCAGCATTTATTGCCTATGGCACTCAGGCAAAAAATGAACCAGCAAAAAAGGAACAGACCAAAAAGGAAGCTCCACAGGAACCTGTGAAAGTTGAAGTCCAAAACGCCGAATACAAGACAATGACTCTTGCCTCTGGCGCAACAGTCACCTGGATCAAGGATAACCCTGATGACAAGAAAAATCCTCGCGATCTCTTTAGCGACGCTAGCGATTCCCTGTACAATAGCCTCGGCCTTGCAGATGGAATCCCGGCTTCTGTAAGCACATTCCTTTTGAACATAGATGGTTCTTCCTACATTCTTTTTGATGCGGGTCTTGGTAGCTTTGGCGGCCAAACGTCAAGGCACCTGAATGAACTTGGCGTAAACCCAGATGACATTAAGCTTGTTTACCTTACACACTTGCATGTCGACCATATTTCTGGCCTTGTGAACAAGAGCGAAAAGGGCTTTGAAAAAGTCTTTAAGAATGCAGCAGTCTATGTAGGCAAGGTGGAACGCGACGCATGGATGAATGACATTGAAAAGAACGATTTGCAAAAGGGCATTCTCGGCGTATATAGCGACAGTCTCCATTTATTCAACTTTGGCGATACCTTGCCGCACAACGTAGAAACAATCGATGCTATCGGGCACACTCCGGGCCATACCGTTTTCCGTTACAACGAACTCCTTGTAATTGGTGACTTGATGCATGGCTATGCACTACAAATCAACCACCCGGAAATCAATTCCAACTTCGACATGGACAAGGAAAAATCCATTGAAAGCCGCAAGCGCATTCTTGAATACGCAAAGGCAAACAAGCTTACAATGGCCGGCATGCACGCTCCTGCTCCTGGCTTTGTGAACGAATAAATTTTAAGGAAAAGCAAAAGCCCAGTTCAAACGAACTGGGCTTTTTTTGATATCAACAATCTTGCTAAACCAAAATCAAATGCCAAAAAAAATTATTCAAAAGGTTCAAAAGTAGATTCATACTTCACACAAGTCTTTTTTGACATAGGAACCAGCTTCGGCTGTCCAGAAAGACCAGAACCCTGCCAACCAGAAGCAGGCACATGGTCAAAAGCCAAATCTTTTTGAAGTTTTCTATTAATTTTGCAGAAAACTATATCATCATCATTTGTAAGCTTGCCAGTAAGAATATAGTATGCAAGTCCATGAAGGTAAGAATCAACTTCAGTTGTAAGTTTTAAACTAGCTTCCCATTCTTTTGCAAGATCCTTCTCTTTTGAAAGTTCGCTTACCCAACCACAAGTTGCAGACCATTCAGTGACATCATACATTTTTGGTTTTCTAGCACCAATATGGTAACTGCCAGTAGCAAGCTTCATAACCAAGCCTTGCAAAACATCATTATTAGTAAATGCTGCCATGCAACTTTCTTTTTCTTCGGCAAAAGAATTTCCAAAGAAGAGTGACAATGCCAAAGAGGCAATCATACACATTTTTTTCATATTTATCTCCTTAAAATTATTTGTTTAATAAAAACGTTCCACTCTTATTTCATTAAACATGATTAAGATAAATAATTATGTTTTTTTTGTCAATACAAAGTCTTATATTTTTTAACATTTCTCTCTATTTGCAAGAAACATTTTATAGTTTATATTCTTGTAAAATCTCACTATAAAAAAAAAGAGAACTTATGCATGCATAAATTCTCTTGTTTTTTATTTCAATTCTTTATTTACTAGAAATCAATAACGCGATCGTTCTGCATCATCTGTTCAAATGTCTGGCGTTCACGAACAACCTTGAGTTCGCCATTGCTGAGCATTACTTCTGCAGCATAGCGACGGCTGTTGTAATTGCTAGACATTGCAGCGCCATACGCACCGGCATCGTGCAATACGAGCAAGTCGCCAACTTGTGCCTTCGGGAGCTTGCGCGTTACAACAAAGCCACCTTCTTCCTGGGTGAACACGTCGCCACTTTCGCAAAGCGGGCCACCGACAACAGCGTCAACAGTTTCTGTAAGCGGACGGCCATCGCGGGCGATCACAGAAATCTGATGATAGCTACCGTAGAAGCTTGGGCGAACAAGATCCGTGAAGCCTGCATCTACAAGGTAGAACGTATTGTTGCCCTGCTTTTTAACAGCGCGAATTTCTGCTACTAGGAATCCGCTTTCTGCAACAAGGTAACGACCCGGTTCCACTTCAAGGGCAACATCGTGACCAACAGTTTCCTTGATACGGTTGCGTGCATTGTTCCAGAGTTCATAATACTTCTTGAGGTCAATGCGAGTGCCCTTGTTTTCTTCGTGGTATTCAATCGGAAGGCCACCGCCTGCAGAGATTGTGCGCAAGTGGCTGCCGAACGGACGAGCTGCATCAATAATGGCGTCGCAAACCTGGGCAAGATGTTCAAAGTCCGTACCGGAACCGATGTGCATGTGAAGACCGGTAATCCACATGCCGTTCTGCTGAGCGAGCTTAATGCAATCCTTGATCTGTTCGTGCCAAACGCCATGCTTGGAAAGGTCTCCGCCAGTGTTTGTCTTGCGGGAGTGGCCATGGCCAAAACCTGGGTTCACGCGAATGGTAAGTTCATTCTTAACGCCTGCGTCCGCAAGCTGCTGGATCATATCCGGGGAACCGACGTTAACCGGAATGTTGTACTGCTTTACAAGTTCCAAGGCATCGCGGTCAAGGATATCTGCAGTATAGACAATTTCCGGAGTCTTGCCCTTTTCGATGCCGCCCTTGAAGCCAGCCTTCAAAGCACGGACAATTTCACCTGCGCTAACAGCATCAACGACGCAGCCGCACTTGCGAGCAAGGGCCACAACGGAAAGGTTCGGGCAAGCCTTTTGAGCAAAGCGGACATGGTCAAAAACCTGGACTTCCTTGATGCGCTGTTCAATGGTTGCGCGGTCATAAATCCAGAGCGGAGTGCCGTATTCGGCAGCAGCCTTTACAAAAACACTTTCGGGGATATTCGTGTTATTCATTTTTATTCCCTTCAGGCAAAACGCCAATTAAAATTACGGTGAAAATGTAGAATAATTTTTTTGATTATACGGCTGTTGCCGGCTTACGCCAGCCGGGCCCTTGCGCTATAAACGCTAGACGCGTTTTTCGTTCAAACGGGCTAAAGGAAATCATTACAAAAAATGTAAGCCCGTTCGAATGGCTACGCCACTGCGGTCCCTAACAGGATTTTGTATATTCAAGGCCATGAAAAAAGTTGCATTCATCTGCGTACACAATTCCTGCAGAAGCCAAATTGCAGAAGCACTCGGCAAGCACCTTGCTCACGATGTTTTCGAAAGCTATTCCGCTGGCACTGAAACAAAGCCAAGAATCAACCAGGATGCAGTCCGCCTGATGAAGGAACTCTATGGCATTGACATGGAGCAAACGCAATACTCCAAACTGCTAAAAGATATTCCCAAACCTGACATTGCAATTTCGATGGGATGCAATGTGAGTTGCCCATTCATAGGCCGTGACTTTGACGACAACTGGCAACTGGAAGACCCAACCGGGAAAAGCGACGAAGAATTCCTGAAAACAATCAAGGCGATTGAAAATAGAATTCTGGAACTTGCAAAAGCTCTTCAAAGCTAAACAACAAGCATTATTTTTTTAACGGCTGTAGCAAATATTCTAAGCCGTTTACCTTGATTTCATAAAGCGTTGCAAGCAATACACCAAGTCGCCCCGGCGGAAACCCTTTTGAATGATACCAAACAACATAAGGCTCCGGCAAGTCGCACAGGCGTACTCCCTGATATTTACCATAAGGCATTTGCATGTTGGCAAGTTCTACAAGAATTTCTGGATCCATGATTTAAAGATACTAAAAAAGGAAGATGCAAGACGCAAGGGCAAAAGGCAAGATTTCGATTATACTAAATTAGGCGAACGTGAAAAAGTACAATGCAATTCTAGTCGGCAACGGAACCATGGGAAAGCGCCATCGCGCGCGCTTCGAAATGTGCGGTGTGCACTTTGAAGAAGTCCTTGATACCGAAGCTCATGAATTTCTTTCACAGAATAATATTTGCAAAGGCAACATTGACTTTGCCGTGATTGCTTCGCCCGCGAGTTCGCACTACGAATTTGCAAAATACTTTTTAGAGCGTGGCATCCATACATTTGTAGAAAAGCCTTTGGCCACAAGCGTCACACATGCCAAGGAACTTGCAACTCTTGCCGTCAAAAACAATGCCATACTTTTCGTGGCAATGTCAGAATGCTACAATCCAATATTCTTGAATTTCAGGCGCAAGTTTTTGCGGGAACTCTATACGCATATTGCAAGTGAAAATTCTTGCAACGGCGTACATTTGGAATTTCGCAGGGAACACGGCTACACTAAACGTTGCCGCGACGTAGACGTTTCCCTGGACTTGCTTGTACACGACCTTGCTATGTTCCTTACAATGTTTGACTATGGTTCAATGCAAGTTGTAAAATGTGCGCGCAATAACGACCGCACCGAAATGCAGTTGCAAATTGTAAAAGGCAAATTCAAGGGACTTGCCGCTGATTTCATTGCCGATCGTAACAGTGCAAAAGACGTTCGAACAATTTCTGTTAGCATTCCAAAAACAGTCGTCTCCCCTGCCGCAGAATACTCTTTAAGCCTCGTGCATTACGAGCCAAGCGGAAACGTGATGCACATTCCAGATTCGCTTGATAACGAGCATAGCTTCTTCTTAAAGCTAATCGCAGGCGCATGCAAGGATTTTGCAAGCCGCGTCGCAGAAAACGCCACGCAAGTCGTGGATCTTGCGACACGCGAAAACATATAAAGGCCTAGAAATTCCGTTCACTTCGGCTGGGCTCAGTGAACTTTAGAGAATTGTAGATTTTAAACAAAAAGGCCCGCGACTATTATGTCGCGAACCTTTTCTCATAGCACCAAAGGTGCGGGCTCATACCTCAAAGGGCAAAGCCCGTTCTCTTGTCTAGATTACAGCTTAATGCTGCAAGCCTTGGCGTTCCAGATTTCTTCTGCGTACTGCTTGATGGTACGGTCAGAGCTGAACTTGCCCATGCGTGCAACGTTAAGGATTGCCATTTCTGCCCAGCGCTTCTTGTCCTGGTAAGCTTCGGCAACCTTCTTCTGCATTTCAACGTAGCTGCGGAAGTCTGCGCAAAGCATGTACGGGTCGTGAGTGAGGAGCTTGTCGGCAATGTGCTTGAACAAGTCCGGACGATCCGGGCTGAAGAAGCCAGAACCGATGAGGTCGATCACGCGGCGGAGATCGTCATCAGATTCGTAGAAGTCACGTGGACGGTAGCCCTTGGCAAGGAGGTTGGTAACTTCTTCAACGGTAAGACCGAAGATGAAGATGTTTTCGTCGCCAACTTCTTCCTTCATTTCGACGTTAGCGCCATCGAGAGTACCGATGGTGAGAGCGCCGTTAAGAGCAAACTTCATGTTGCCGGTACCAGAAGCTTCTGTACCTGCTGTAGAAATCTGTTCAGAAAGGTCTGCAGCCGGGATGATCTTTTCTGCGAAGGAAACGCGGTAGTTTTCGAGGAAGACCATCTTGAGCTTACCCTTACATGCCGGGTCTGCATCAATGATAGAAGCAACAGCGTTAGCAAGACGGATGATCTGCTTTGCCATCCAGTAACCAGGAGCGGACTTACCACCGATCATGATGGTACGCGGCATGATTTCCTTGCCATCCTTAACCTGGATATAGAGGTGGATTGCATGGAGGATGTTAAGGAGCTGGCGCTTGTATTCGTGGATACGCTTTACCTGAACGTCGAAGAATGTGTTGGTATCAACTTCAGCACCCTGGTTTTCCTTGAGGTACTTAGCGAGACGTTCCTTGTTCTGCTTCTTAACGTCCATGAATGCCTTCTGGAACTTGGCATCCTTTGCGAACTTTTCAAGCTGCTTCAAATCGTCGAGATCCTTAACCCAGGATTCACCGATCTTGCTTGTGATAAGGTCGGACATTGCCGGGTTAGCCTTGCGAACCCAACGACGCGGTGTAACACCGTTTGTCTTGTTGTTGAACTTTTCCGGCCAGAGTTCGTAGAAGTCCTTGAAGAGTGTTGTCTTAAGGAGGTCGGAGTGGAGAGCAGCAACACCGTTCACAGCATAGGAACCAACGATGGAGAGGTATGCCATGCGGATCATCTTGCAGCCACCTTCTTCGATGAGGCTCATGCGAGCGAGGCGAGCATTGTCGCCAGGCCACTTCATGCTGACCATGCGGAGGAAGCGAGCATTGATTTCATAGATGATCTGGAGGTGACGCGGGAGGAGCTTTTCGAAGAGGCTGACTGGCCACTTTTCGAGAGCTTCCGGCATCAAGGTGTGGTTGGTGTATGCGAAAGTCTTTGTAACGATTTCCCATGCTTCGTCCCAGCCGAGGCCTTCTTCGTCAAGAAGAATGCGCATCATTTCTGCAATGGAGATAGCCGGGTGGGTATCGTTCAACTGGATTGCAACCTTTTCCGGGAACATCTTCCAGTCGTTTGCATGGAGCTTCTTGAAGCGCTTGATGATGTCCTGCAAAGATGCAGAGCAGAGGAAGTACTGCTGCTTGAGGCGCAGTTCCTTACCGTTCATGGAGGAGTCGTTCGGGTAGAGAACCTTGGAAATGGTTTCGGAAAGTTCCTTGTCCTGGACAGCGGCGATGTAGTCACCGTTGTTGAAGTATGCAAGGCCGAAATCGTCTGTAGAACGTGCGCTCCAGAGGCGGAGGTTGTTCACAGTGTTGTTCTTGTAACCTGGGATCGGAGTATCGTACGGGAGAGCAAGAACGTAGTCCTTAGTTTCCCAACGGTTGCGGAGCTTGCCATTTTCGTCGGTCCATGTTACAACGTAGCCGTAGAACGGAACCTTGATAGCGTTTGCCGGGCGAGCGATTTCCCATGGGTTCGGGAGACGGAGCCAGTTATCCGGACGTTCTTCCTGTTCGCCGTTAGTGATCTTCTGGCTGAACATACCGTATTCATAACGGATACCCATACCGGTAGCCGGGAGTTCGAGAGTTGCCATGGAATCGAGGAAGCAAGCAGCAAGGCGGCCAAGACCACCGTTACCAAGACCTGCGTCAACTTCTTCTTCGCGAAGTTCTTCGAGGTCCATGCCGAGTTCGTCAAGAGCTTCCTTGACAGCGCCTTCAACGTCGAGGTTGAGAACGGAGTTGCCGAGTGTACGGCCGATCAAAAATTCGAGGGAGAGGTAATAGACGCGCTTAACGTCTTTTTCGTAGTAAGTTTCCTGTGTCTTGATCCAACGGTCAACAAGACGGTCGCGAACTGCGTATGCAACTGCGAGGAACTTTTCGTGGTCAGTAACAGTTACGTTGTTACGAGCCAATGTGTGGTGAATGTGGTCTGTGAAAGCCTTCTTGAAGGATTCTGCGTCAGTGCCGAGAACCGGGGCTTCAACTTTCTTTGTTGCTTTTGCCATATTGAACCTACTTTTGGGTTATTTGTTCCCAAAGATAGTAATTAGACGAAAGACGAAAGACGAGAGACGAAAGAAAAGTAACGAAAAAGTTGCAAATCAGATGCAAGATGCAAGAACAAGAGGCCAGAAACCGCAAATTCCAGTTGTTAAAGGATTAGATACAACGATTTCAATTCAGATTTAGGAGCGCCTTGCTCATGATTTCGTTCAAAAGCCCTTCGCAGC
Source organism: Fibrobacter sp. UBA1765 (assembly GCA_002314675.1). Classification (GTDB taxonomy): domain Bacteria; phylum Fibrobacterota; class Fibrobacteria; order Fibrobacterales; family Fibrobacteraceae; genus UBA1765. The sequence continues at coordinate 14,153 of DCGZ01000183.1, forward strand.
CTTCGTTCACATCGCGCCAAGTAGCTTCAAAATTTCCGGTGTACCAAGGGTCCGCCACATCGCCAGGGCGTCGCGTCCAATCCATCATCATGGAAATCTTTTTTACATCGTCCTTCAATTGCTCAGGTTTCAAATTCCAGCGCAAGTTCCGCAAGTTGTTGCGGTCCATGAGCACGATGTAATCGTAATGATTGTAATCGCGGCTTGTCATTTGGCGAGCGGCATGACCATCGCAATTAATGCCATGGGAATTGAGCATTCGCCTTGCTGGCGGGTACACTGGGTTACCTATTTCTTCAGTACTTGTAGCGGCACTTGCAATTTCAAAATCACTTGCAGAAAGACCAACTTTTGAAAGGTCATCTGAGCGCGATTCAACGAGATGCTTCATCACGTATTCAGCCATCGGGCTGCGGCAAATGTTGCCATGGCAAACAAAGAGAATTTTTATCATAATGTTAACTCACTACAATTACAGAAGTTCTTACGGTTCCCTTAAAGATTTCAATCAGAGTCACTAGCGTCTCGTAAATGGAATGCTTGCGAAGCTTTCTTTGCATTCTTTTCTTGCTTTTTTATTTACCAGACATGAAACAAAATGTAATAAATCACTATGAAACCTTTCTACAAATCTTAAAAAGTAACGATTTTGTGGTTGGCGGCTCTCCATGCCAACCTTTTTCTTTTGCATTTTTATTTATATTCTCTTTGACATAGTTCTCCGCTACGCAAGTGGCGAAGGACGCAGTTTTTAACGTAGAGTTAGCTCTTATCCTCACAACTGAAATCTGGTAAATTTCAAAAATTTCCGAGGTTAAGAACGAACACTCACGTCCAGAAATGGGCGTGGGTCGTTTGTGCTTATTGGAAATAGGTTTACCAGAGCCTCAGTTGTGATAGGTGCATTCGGTCCCACGCTTTTCTTATATCCTGTGGGCCATGCACCTGCATGAGGGCTAACCTCGAAAGAGGAGCCCATGGTTGACGTTTCCGTTGCGAAGAAAAATGCTATTGAAAAGTATGTTGCCGAAATCAGCAAGCAATTCGCCACAGGCAAAGCAACGGAACACAGTTATCGACCAGCACTAACAGATCTTCTGCAGGCTCTGCTTCCTCACTACACCGTGACCAATGAACCTTCACGCATTGAATGCGGGGCTCCCGATTTTATCTTGGCAAAAGGCCCAAAGACAAGTCTTATCCCGGTTGCCTTTGTCGAGGCGAAGGATGTTAGCGACTCGGACCTGGACGGCAACAACAAGCACAAGGAACAGTTTTCAAGGTACAAAAAATCGCTGGACCACCTTCTGTTCACTGATTATCTAGACTTTCACTTATACGAAGGCGAAACTTTCGTCAGCAGCGTCCGCATCGCAGAAATTAAAGGGAATAAGATTGTCTTAAACGAAATAGAAATACTAAAGTTCCTGGAAATAATCGAGAATCTTGCTGAAGCGGAACCACAAAAAATTACAAGTTCAGCAAATCTTGCAAAGATGATGGCGAACAAGGCTCGCCTTTTGGCAAATGTCATTGAACAAAGCCTTGTTGCTGATGCCGATAAAAAGGGGGAATTAGCCGGGCAGTGGAAAGTTTTCCAAAAATATTTAATTCATGATTTAACAGAACGACAATTTGCAGACATTTACGCACAGACCATTTGCTATGGAATGTTCGCCGCGCGCCTTCACGACAACACTCCAGAAACTTTCAGCCGAAGCGAAGCCGCCGAACTGATTCCAAAGACGAATCCGTTCTTGAGAAAAATTTTTCAGAGCGTAGCCGCTTTCGATATCGACGACAACATTGCATGGATTGTTGATGACTTGGTAGAAACCTTCCGTGTTACGGACATGTCGAAAGTGATGAAAAATTTCGGGAAGTCCAATGGTCAAAATGACCCGATGATCCACTTCTACGAAGACTTCCTTCGTTATTACGACCCGAAACAGAAGAAGGCGTGCGGTGTTTACTACACACCAGAACCAGTCGTGAAGTTTATCGTCAATGCAGTTGATGAAATTCTACAGAAGGATTTTAATTTACCAGAAGGCATTGCCGACACGAGTAAAGTGACTTTACGAAGGTCAGATGACAGTCAATCAGACAATAGAACAAAAGATCATAAAAAAATTGAATTCAAAGAGTATCACAAAGTTCAAATTCTTGACCCCGCTACAGGAACGGGAACTTTCCTTGCTGAAGTCGTAAAGAAAATTCACGGCAAGATGGAAGGCCAGCAAGGGGCATGGCAAAGTTATGTAGAAGAACATTTATTGCCACGCCTAAATGGCTTTGAATTCATGATGGCTCCGTACGCTGTAGCACATCTAAAACTGGACATGATTCTTGGCGACACCGGATACAAGGCCACCAAGGAAAAACGCCTTCGAGTTTTCTTGACCAATTCCCTGGAAGAACATGATCCAGATACAGGAACATTATTTTCACAATGGCTTGCGCAAGAGGCTAACGAAGCAAATTTTGTCAAGCGCGATACGCCTGTAATGGTGATGATCGGGAATCCTCCGTATAGCGTAAGCAGTAGTAATAACGGTCCTTGGATAAATGATTTGATGAATGATTACAAAAAGGACTTGAACGAGCGAAACATTCAGCCTTTATCCGATGATTATATCAAATTTATTCGCCTAGCACACTATTACGTGGAAAAGAATGGTGATGGCATCGTCGCCTACATTTCAAACAACAGTTTCATTGACGGCATCATCCATCGTCAAATGCGTAAGCAACTGTTGGAAACATTTGATTCCATTTACATCCTTGATTTACACGGAAATACTCGAAAGAAAGAAATCTCGCCTGATGGTAGTAAAGATGAAAACGTCTTTGACATTATGCAAGGCGTAAGCATCAATATTTTTGTAAAGAAGAAGCCGAATGACGGTCATTCTAAGCTAAGTACGAACAATTCTTCGTGTCATCCTGAGCGAAGCGAAGGATCTAGCAAATCATTAGCAAAAGTATATCATTATGAACTTTACGGAAAGCGCGAAGACAAGTACGAGTATTTAAGAACTCATTCGCTCAAGGATGTTCCCTGGATTGAATTGAAAACTCAAGAACCTCAATACTTCTTTGTGCCGAAGGATGATGAAATCCAATTAGAGTACAACAACCATATCCCTATCCAGGATTTATTAAAACAGAACGTTAACGGCATAAAAACGCAATGCGACGGAGCATCAATTACATTTTCTCAAAAAGAATGCGATTGTATAAAGAACGATTTCATCACGTTAAATGAAGAAGATATTCATAGAAAATATGGATTCAACAACGGTCGTGATTGGCAAATTGCATTGGCTAAAAAAGATTTACTTGAGAATCCAATCAAAGTTTCAATACTAAACTATCGGCCATTTGATTTACGAAAGATGTTGTTTACCGGAAAAACAAAAGGAATAATGGGTTATCCACGAGATAGCTTTATGAAGAATTTTTATCTCGGGGAAAATATTGGTTTAGTACTAGGTCGTCAAGGACAAGCTGTCGGCTCAATGCAATGGAATCTCGCATATTGTTCTAAATACATTGTTGATACAAATATTTATTATAGAGGCGGAGGAATTATCTTCCCCCTCTACCTTTACAGCGATGAAAATTCCCTGCTAGGTTCTTCGCCTTCGGCTCAGAATGACTCGGGAGAAATAACCCAGAATGGCGACGGATTAAAACGCACGCCCAACCTTGACGAAGAAATTTGGAAAAAGATTGATAACTCTATAGATTGCCACGCCTCTGACGAGGCTCGCAATGACGTGGTGGAAAGTAACAAAGAAAATCCAACTACAAAAAAACATATTACAACACCAGAACAAATTTTTGACTACATCTACGGTGTTTTGCATACTCCAAGCTATCGTGAGAAATACAAGGAATTCCTGAAGGTAGATTTTCCACGAATTCCTTACCCTGAAAACGCAGAAAAGTTCAATCAAATTGTCGCACTTGGGGGCAAACTTCGCAAATTACATTTGATGGAAGAAATTCCTCAATGCCAAACATCATTTGACATCGCCGGAGACAATACCGTCACGGAACTCCGTTATGAGCCTGCCGACACCAGCAAACAAATCAACGGTCGCGTTTTCATAAACAAGACACAATACTTTGACAACGTTCCTGAACTCGCATGGAACTTCTATATTGGTGGTTATCAACCTGCGCAGAAATGGCTAAAAGATCGCAAGGGCAGAACTCTTTCATACGATGACATTTCACACTACCGAAAGATTATTGCCATACTCATTGAAACAGACAATTTGATGAAGCAACTCGATTCTATTTAAGACAGAACGCATTACAAATCTTAAAAATTCCGTAGCTCTACATTCAACTTTTTGCTACTATATTCAGATAATATCTTCAAATCACTTTTATATAACGCACATTTTTGATATGAAAAGAATTATCACTACACTATTTTTTGCAATTGCTCTTTCTGCAACAGTAAGTTTTGCAGCCCCTGGCGATCGGCACATTTCGGCAAAACTAACAATATACCTTGCTGGCGTAAACAAGCCTGTTGCAGAATACAAGAACGTCTACTACACGCTTTCTGATGGTTGCATCCATATTTTCGATGGCATGGGCCCAGGCGCTAAAATGACTACATACAGCCTAGGCGCATTTGGATTTGTGAGCCAACGAGAATAAGCTAAAATACCACCGTTAGCATTACGCCTTTATAATCGTCATACACAAGGGGCAAAAGCGCCACTTGCGATTGTTTTTCGTTGTAGAAAGTACCACCAATATACCAACCAATGGAAGCGCCCATAAGTACACCGGCAACAGCGTCAGAAAACCAGTGTGCTTCACCCTTTGCGCCAAGCACCATGCTAGTCGCAATGTAACTTGCATACACGCCGCAGCCGGCAACCACAAATGGATTATCACGATTGTAACTTGCAATGCTCATTGCAAGTGCAGCGTTTGTCATGGAGTGCCCTGAAGGCCAACCATAAAATACGCCACGCCTAAAAAATCCCCATTTAAAATCCCTGGACATTTTGCCATTATTCTTTTCGGCATCGGGGTGTTCTCTACCAGAAATAGCTTTTAAGATATTGTTATACAAAAAAGCTACTGCAGTTGCTTGAGCTGCCACGGCTCCTGTATTATTCAGAGCCTTGTTATCACTGATAAAATACATGTAGCCCGGAACAAGCACAGGGAAAAACGTTCCCATCATCATGCCTGGCGTAAACGCAATGCCATACGCAAGTTCGTTTTGCCTTGCGGCAAAACGAGCCACCTGCAAGTCTACATCATTTGTAGAAAGCAAATATGTAGCACCACCGCCAACCGCATGGAATGCTAGCGGCCAACCAAAAGCACTCCACAACATATTTTCTCCAAGATGATCAAATGGAGAAAGTTCCTTGCTTGTTTCACTGGAAGATGTTTCAGCAAAGATCGCAACAGCAAAAAACAAGATGGCAAAAAGAATTCGCATCAGGATTATTTTTCGTAACCAATAGCATGGTTGAGCATCGGAATTTGCTTTTCGTTAAGGTTCAAAAGCTTTTGCAAGCCTGCCTTGTCCATTGTTGCCCGAACGCGGGTGTCAATGCCTGACCCAGCACAATAAATACTGATGTTTTCAGAAACAATGCCTGCATCCATTGCACCTGTCATTTTTTGATCTTCAAGAGTGCCATAGGTAAATGGAGAAATATTGCTCACAAGCAAAATAATCACGGGAGTTTTCATGCGCTCTGTAAACAAGTCCCTGTGATCGCCTTTTACTACAACACTCATGGAATGAGCGGAAGCATCGTAAAGGTAGACATTCTGCTGGTCAAAAACATAGAGCGAAACTTCTTGCTTATTCAATGCAGAAGGAGCAGTGCGGAGTTTTGCTTCTGGGCGGTTAAAGCCATTTGCAGCCCAAAGAATATTACCTATTTCTTTTTGAGAAACAACTTTTTCTGTAAAGCCCTGCGCTGATTTTCTATTCTGGAACGCATACATAACATCTTTATTCAAAGACTTTACTGGAGCATCAAATTTCACAGTATTTGTAGCGCTAACAGCAAAGGCGAGCATTGGTAAAGCAAATGCAAATGCAGTCAAAAATTTCAAATTCATATTTAAACTCCTTTTTATATCATTTCAAAAGCAAAGCTAAAAAAAATATTTTTCAAGTAGGCTTTTGATGATTCAATATGAATAAAAAAAATGTGCCCCCCCAAAATAGGAAGAGCACATTCTTCAAAAAAGTTTTGCAAATTACTTAAGCCACTTGTCTAAATCTTTTTCAGCCTTAGCTCTTTCGTTTTGAGCAACATGACCATAAATAGCAAGCCCCGGAGTAACATTTGCTCCCGTAACCTTTTTAAGGCGAGCAACGCCGCTAAGACCACTGCCTTCATGGGTTACAAAAGGATGAATTGTCTTGCCTTTCAAATTGTACTTTTCAAAGAAGGTAAACATAGGCATCGGCATTTCACCCCACCAGACAGGGTAACCCACATAAATTTCATCATATTCTTCTGGGTTGATATTTACAGGCTTGAATTCTGGGCGAGCATCAGCAGCCAATTCCTTTTTTGCAACTGCAATGCATTCATCGTATGCTTTTGGGTATTCCTTTACTGGTTCAACCTTCAAAAGCTTTGCACCAGTCTTTGCAGCAATCATTTCAGCAATGATTTCAGTATTACCTTTAGCAATGGTACCAACGTCATAATTTTCATCGGCACGGGAATAATAAATCACAAGTTTCTTTGCATCTGCAGCCATGGAAGCCCCCATAAAAATGGTTAAAAGAATAAAGAGGATTTTCTTCATGGACAATAATATAATACCTAGAGTTTGCTCTAGGTCAAGAGGTTTTTTGAAAAATTTTACTACATCATTTTTACAATAAGAAAAAACGCTTTTTTTAACACTCTTAATAATGTATTTTTACTTCAAAAAAGGAATTCTATATGACCAACGAAACTTTGAAAACTTTGGAAACACGCCGTAGCTGCCGCAAGTTCAAGCCAGAAATGGTAAGTGACGAAGAATTACAGGCAGTGCTCCGCGCTGGTACTTACGCCCCATCAGGAAAGAACCAGCAATCTGCTATTATTATCGCAGTTACAAATAAGGGATTAAGAGACCAGATCGCTGAAGAAAACCGCAAAATCGGAGGCTGGAACGAAGGCTTTGACCCGTTCTATGGTGCACCGGTCATTTTAATTGTAATTGCCGACAAGGACGCAAACAACGGCTCTGGTACTTACATTAACGACGGAAGCCTGGTTATGGGCAACTTGATGAACGCTGCAGCAAGCCTTGGCCTTGGAAGCGTCTGGATTCATCGTGCAAAGCAGGAATTCGAAAGTGAATTTGGCAAGAAAATCCTAGAGAAACTAGGAATCAAGGGAAACTACGAAGGCATTGGTCACGTCGCTCTCGGCTACCCTGCCGCAGAACTCCCGAAGGCTCTTGCCCGCAAAGAAAATTACGTGTATTATATCAAGTAGTTTTATAATAAATCTGCAAATTACCAAATAAAATTTCAAAATATCGTAAATACCCTTGACCTAGAGCTAGCTCTAGGTCTTATATTTTATACATAAATTTTGACAGCCTTCGTTTAGCAAGGAATTTTAAAATGAAAAAACTGATTTTTGCACTTATTCTAGGAGTATTTTGTATGGCAAACGCAAAGACAGCCGTGGTTTATTTTAGCGCCACTGGCACAACAAAGAAAATGGCAGAAACTGCAGCCAAGGCAGTAAACGGGGACTTGTTTGAAATCGTCCCAGCACAGGCCTACACTTCTGCTGACTTGAATTGGCACGATAGAAAATCTCGTTCTACTATTGAAAGCAATGATCCCAAGAGCCGCCCAGCAATCAAAAACAAGATTGATTTGGCAACTTACGACACAGTGATCCTTGCTTACCCGATTTGGTGGGGGCTTGCACCAAAAATCATGAACACATTTGTAGAAAGCCAGAGCTTTGAAAACAAGAACATTATTGCACTCTGCACAAGTGGCGGAAGCGGACTTGGCAATAGCGGTAAAGAAATCGCCAAGGCTGCCAAGGGTTCCATTTATAAAGGTGGAAAAGAATTCAACTACGGCTCTGAAGCAGAAATCAAGAAATTTGTAGATGGGGCTTTGAAGTAAAGCTAGAATCGCACAATCCATGAAACGAGCTTTGAAAATCATCATTGACGTTTTGATGTACAGTTGCTTTCTGTACCTCATGAGCTATGGAGCAATCCATGACCTAACAAGCCATGGGTATGTGGGCTTTGCGCTCTTTGTTTTATTTGCGGTTCATCACGCTCTAAACTTCTGGTTTTATAAAACCATAGGCAAGGGAAAATGGAACGCCCGTCGCGTCGCCATGAACATCACAGATTGGCTTTTATTTGCCTTGATGATTACAATGGCAGTCAGTTCCATTTTTATGACGGGACTTGTTTTTGAATGGTCTCCTATGAAAGCAACGCAAACAGCCCGAGAACTTCACTTGGCTAGTTGCTGCTGGGGTTTCATGGTGATGCTATTCCACTTGGGCATGCATCTAGACATAAAATTGGATAAATTTGAAAATTTCTGCCACAGCCGAACCTGGAAAAAGGCAATTCTATTCTGCGGCTATGGGGTAATCATTGCCGCTGGCGTTTACGGTTTTGTACAATCTGAACTTTACGTGTATATGTTTGTAACTGGCGGCTGGAAACTAGCCGCAGAAAGTATCGTTACAGCAGTTTTACAGCTGCTAGGAATTTCTGCAGGCATGTGCGTCACAACCCATTTGGGTATGAAACTTTTAAAAAAAGATTCTCGAGCATAATACTCGAAAATCTTTCAATTGTCTTCTTGAACTTTTTTATCAAAATCATCTGGAGAGTCGAAGAGTTTTTTCTTAAGTCGCATAATATTCTTGTCGTTGTCAGCAGCAGCTAAGCTTCCTAACTTGATTGCAGTTGTGTACAAAGTTTCCTTAAACGTGATTTTGTTCATCACAGTTTGCAAACGAGCAATTTCTGTTTCAAGGGCCTTACGACGATTTGTAAAAAGCTCTAAGCGCTGCTGCAATGTAGAATCGCCCTGGCGGAACCATTCGATGTACTGACGAATTTCCTTGATTTGAAGGCCAGAATCCTTGAGACATTCAATCATGCTGAGCCATTGCAAATCACTTTTGGCATAAACTCGATGACCAGAGCTGTTCTTGGTGACAAAAGGCAGCAGGCCTTCCTTTTCGTAATAGCGTAAAGTGTGGGCAGAAAGCCCCGTTTGCTCTACCACTTCGCCTATAGTATAACCTTTGGATTTCATATTACTTGCCATAGCCATAAATATACAACTTAAAGTTAACTCCAAGTCAATGTTTTCAAAGAAGAAAATACATTTTTAGGGCTTTAGTAATAACTTTTTATTTTCTAAAATACCATCATTATCAAAGCGGACTGTAGGATTTTTTTGTTCCATAAAAGCGGCTTCACTTTCATAAAGAGAAATTGCTACAGAAACATTCGGCAAATCGGCCACATTCGCCTGCCTTGCATTCACTGTATGCGTAAAGCTGAACTCCCTTGACATTTCATCCTTGAAAGTCCCCTTAGGGATATAGACAGTTTCACCAAACTGGGCGATAGTCGCACCTGCACTATCCACAAATTCAGCAACCATATAAACATCAAAGAAGCAAGGCGCTACACCGGTATTTTTTACAGTAATGTTCAGTTTTTCCGTGGTAACGGTAGGTTCTTTGAAAGTCTGCAATTCCGCGTTTGTAATGGTAAAATTATAGCCAATGACATGCGTCATGGAATCTGCGAGGGCCTTGTTTTCCTTGTAAAAATAATAGGCGTCATCGCTATCTTGATCAAGAACGTAGTAGGTCAGGTGGGCTGTCTTGATTGCAGAAACCCAGCGTTCCGGAGTCCATTTTAAATAGCCTCCCGGAATAATATCGGTGTAATTCAACATGGTCTTGTAACCGGCAATGTTTTCTGCTATCGTAGGCAAGTTCGCCTTGTAGGCACGCACCAGGGAATCGGGCCTGCCAGGGATTCCAATGAATCCATCGTCGCGCTTTGTAATGCCTATGTTCAGAGCATGCGTGTAAACTTCGCCGGCACCGCTTGATGGCAAAACAAGCAGAGTCTTCTTGAATACGGAAGCATAATGGTCGAGCATGTCCATTTCAATTTCTGCAGAGGGCATTTCGCTACCATCTAAATGGGAAGCATGCCATTCGCCCCATTCTCCAAATGTGCGGACATCAATGTATTCAATGCGCGGGTCGCCATCGTATTTAGCTGCGAGAGCCGTTGCAAAATCCTTCGCTGCCTGCAAGTAAACGGGGTCGTCCCAAACAGGGACTTGAGCACGGTAACCCTTGCCCTGTAAAATGGCAGTAATCTTTTTTGCACCCATATCATAAACCCATTGAGGAGTCCAATCGTATTTTTCAACAGGCGTGTCGTTGCCGTTAATTGGAGATGGCGTATAAGGGAGAACTCGCAAGGCGTAGCCTAAGCCATTCTTTTCGCAAGCGTCAAGCAATTTATCTAGTTCAGTCCAGTCGTAAACGCCTTTTTGTGGATTCAGCTTATCCCATTGCATATACCCAGAACCATAAGTAATCAAGTCCCATGCGTGATTTTCTAAGGAACCGTAAGGGCCGTATTCAAATTCAGGAACGAATGTCCATGCGCCGCCAACGGCTACCGTAAAGCCCTTGTGCGGATTTGCAAGAGGGCCATCAAAAGGTTTTAACGTAAAGACTATTCGAGTAGTGTCAAAAAATTCTACAGGATCCGTTATTGTCGTACCAGAACTTTCAGCAGATGAATCTGCAAAGGAGCTGCTTGAACTTGAAGGCGTAAAGAGTGTAGAAGTGTCTGTAGAAACGTTTTCAATAGAATCTACAGGCATAAATGCAGAGGAGCTATTTTGCAATTCGCACTCTGATGAACTTGAAACCTCTTCAATGGCGCTGCTAGATTCATTGCCACAGGCATTAAAGCCGATGGTTGCAATAGTCAACAAGCCATACAACAAAATACGCTTCATTTACACCTCTTATTTTTATTGGAATATAAAATTAAAGAACCAAGATTGCTATACAAACTGATGTAAAAAAAACAGTTCAAACATTTTAGATAAAGTTTTATTTTACGACTTGACTTAGAGCAAACTCTCAATATTATATTTAAAGAAAAAAAATTAAGGAATAATTATGATTCTTGAAAATATCAAATCACCGGCAGATGTCAAAAAGCTCAAAGCCACAGAACTCGACACCCTGGCAACAGAAATGCGCCAAGCTCTCATTCAAAAGATTTCAAGGTGTGGCGGCCATTGCGCCCCGAATCTAGGCATTGTAGAAGCAACCATTGCATTGCACTATGTTTTTGAATCTCCAAAGGATAAGATCGTTTACGACGTAAGCCACCAGTCTTATTCCCACAAGATGCTCACCGGCCGCGCAGAGGCCTTCCTGAACGAGAATAAATATGGTTCCGTTACCGGTTACACCGAACCTAACGAAAGCGAACACGATCATTTTATGGTCGGCCATACTTCAACTTCTGTAAGCCTTGCTCTTGGCCTTGCAACGGCACGCGATATCAAGGGCGAAAAAGGCAATGTTATCGCCGTGATTGGCGACGGTTCCTTGAGCGGTGGTGAAGCCTTTGAAGGTCTTGACAATGCTGGCGAATACGCAACGAACTTTATCGTAGTCGTAAACGATAACGAAATGTCCATTGCAGAAAACCACGGTGGACTTTACGGTTCCCTGGCAGAACTGCGCGCAACAAACGGCAAGTCCGAAAACAATTACTTCAAGAGCCTTGGCTTTGATTACATCTACGTGGAACAGGGCAACGACATTCAGGCTCTTATTGCTGCTTTTACGCAAGTCAAGGATTCTTCAAAGCCAGTAGTCGTTCACATACATACCCTAAAGGGCAAAGGCTATTCATTTGCCGAACAAAACAAGGAAGGATTCCACTGGAGCGCGCCTTTCAACATTGAAACTGGCGTTGTAGACTGGGGTTCCGGCGAATCCTGGAGCGGTATCTTAAGCAATTACCTGATGGCAAAAATCAAGGCAGACCCAAACGTTGTCGTAATACATTCTGCAGTGCCAGCGGGCATTGGCTTTTTTGCACCTCAGCGTAAAGAAGCGGGCAAACAGTTCATTGACGTGGGCATTGCCGAAGAACATGCCGTAGCTCTTGCTTCTGGGCTTGCGAAAGGCGGCGCAAAGCCAATTTACAGCACCCACAGCACATTTATCCAGCGTACATACGACCAGCTTTCGCAGGACCTTTGTGCAAACAACAACCCGGCAACGCTCCTTATTACAATGAGCGGCGCAGACGGCATGAACGACACAACGCATCTTTGCATTTTTGACATCGCCATGATGTCGAACATTCCAAACCTTGCATACCTCTGCCCGACTTGCGTAGAAGAAGCAAAGGCCATGATGGATTACGCGGTAGACCAGACAAAGTGCCCGATGGCAATTCGAATTCCAAATAGCGTTGCACATCGCGAAGGCGAATTTGATAAGGATTATTCAAAGGTCACTTACAAGATTGACAAGCTGGGTTCCAAGGTTGCAATCATTGCCCTTGGCGACTTTTACAAGCGTGGCGAAGCCGTTGCAAGTGAACTCGCAAAACGGGGAATCGATGCAACCGTCATCAACCCACGATTTGCAAGCGGCGTTGATGCCGAACTTTTAGAAAGCCTCAAGGCAAATCACCAGGTTGTTGTAACTCTAGAAAACGGCGTTACTGCAGGTGGCTTTGGCCAGAAGATCGCAACTTTCTACGGTGATGCAAGCATGAAGGTTCTGGTCAAGGGCTTGAAGAAGGAATTCTACGACAAGGTAAGTTTCGAAGACCTTTGCAAGAGCAACAGGCTTAACCCGGAACAGATTGCCGAAGATGTAACATCCATGCTTTCTTAACGAGCTAATTACAGGTCGTAAGCAAAAAAATTTTTTTTCTTTTTTATATATTGTATTCTGCTAGAATGTAAAGATATATTCCGGCAAAAAACAAATTCGCAAGGAGACAATAATGGCAAATAAATATGCTGGAACCCAGACCGAAAAGAACCTTGAAGCAGCATTTGCAGGTGAATCCCAGGCACGCAACAAGTACACCTATTTTGCATCCAAGGCAAAAAAGGACGGCTTTGAACAGATTGCAGAATTGTTCCTAAAGACAGCAGACAACGAAAAGGAACATGCAAAGATGTGGTTCAAGGAACTCGGTGGCATTGGCGAAACTACCGACAACCTTAAGGCAGCTGCTGACGGCGAAAACTTTGAATGGACCGACATGTACGAAGGTTTTGCAAAGACCGCAGAAGAAGAAGGCTTTACCGGCCTTGCCAAAAAATTCCGTATGGTTGGTGCAATCGAAAAGCGCCACGAAGAACGCTATCGTGCACTTTTGAAGAACATCGAAACCGCAGCAGTATTCGAAAAGAGCGAAGTCAAGG
>DCGZ01000183.1:27687-28177 GCA_002314675.1 Fibrobacter sp. UBA1765
GCAACTGTGGCCACATCGTAGTTGGTACAAAGGCTCCTGAAGCTTGCCCAGTTTGCGCACACCCGCAGAGCTACTTCGAAGTTCACATGGACAATTTCTAATCGTTAATTTTTCGTGAACCAATCCCGAGCAGTATAAAAACTGCCCGGGATTTTTTCTACATTATTCAACATGCAGACAAAAGAATTCAGAACTAGCGGCACTTGTGCCCAACTCATTACCTTTGACTACGAAAACGGCAAGATGTACAACTTGAAGTTTGTCGGTGGTTGTAACGGAAACCTCAAGGCAATCGGCAAGCTTTGCGAAGGCAAGGACATGGCTGAAATTGCAAGTATCCTTGAAGGCAACACCTGCAATGGCAAGCCAACTTCTTGCGCAGACCAGCTAGCACGTGCAATCAAGGAAGTAATTTAAGCGTTCTCCGCTTGAATTTTCAAAACTTTTACTACATTTGCACGCAAACGCGAGAGTGGCGGAATTGGCAGAC
>DCGZ01000183.1:28230-49470 GCA_002314675.1 Fibrobacter sp. UBA1765
TTCGACTCCCACCCCTCGCATAAAAAGCTCCTTAGGAATTTCCTAGGGAGCTTTTTATTTGCATATGGCAATTCGTGATGTTTAAAATCTAGCGATGCCTAGAAGCACGGCGAACGCGCTGCCTTGTATCTTCTTCGATTTCATCTTTCCAGCGAGCTTCAAACATGGATTCATCCCCGCAACAGCGCAAATTGCTAAGTATACGGCTCTGGGCATTGCACATTTTTTCGATGCCGTCTTCGTCACACACGAAATTTGCAGCACGACTTTCATCAATACCATATTGCCTTGCAGTTTGAACTGCGTCAATGTTTGCGCCAAGGAAAACAAATTCCCAGCCGTATTTGCTCTTTTGGCGTTCTACCATTTTGCGAACTTGATCTGCCGTGTACTTGAAGCTGGAATTTTCTTCGCCATCGGTAGTGATCACAAAGATTGTCTTTTCAGGACGGTCTTCCTCGCGGGCATACTTGTGTACGTTTCCAATATGGTGTATTGCAGAGCCAAGGGCGTCTACAAGGGCCGTGGAACCGCGTGCATAATATTCCTTTTCGGTGAGTACAGGAACCTTTTGCAACGGAACTCTGTCATGCAAAACCTCACTGATGCCATCGAACAATACCGTAGAGACTAGTGCGTCGCCGGCTTCTTGCTTTTGCTTTTCGAGCGTACCGTTAAAGCCGCCGATCGTATCCTTTTCTAGGCCCGACATGGAGCCGCTTCTATCAAGGATAAATACTAATTCGGTCAAACCATTTTTCATAACTTGCCTCCGTAATTTACCAAGCGACATTGCATGGTTCTTGTTGATTACGTAGACAATTATACTTTGATTACACCTTTAAATGGTCGCCTGGCATGCGACATTTAAAAGGATCAATTTTTAGGCACCCAGCTGAGGTTCGCCATAATTAAAGAGAACTGTATTTATGGTTTCTATCTTGTATTTTCTTTTTTCGATAAAGTACGACACGATCAGATCAAACCTACTTGCTGGAGAAAATGCAAGTTCAGCGCGCGCAAGCAAATCCCTGGTTTCTTCCATATTCAGTTGCATGGCAATTGCCAAAGCAAGTGCCGTCTTCTTTTTTGGCTTATAATCTACATTGCTTCTGATTTTTGAAAAATGTTTTCTATCAAGATTTGCATGCTTGTACACATCCGTGTCATCAAGATTCTTTGCTTGAATCAAGTGAAAAAGTCTTTCTTGAAACGTGTCTTCCTTCTTTGGTTTTTTGGAATTCAACCATTCTTCAACAGAAGATTCCTGAACATTAAGCGTTTCTAATTTTTGTTTGTTTTTAGTGATTGCACAAGCGTATACGCGTTCGTCACAAAACTTTTGAGACCGTTCACAATCCCAGGTATCGGCATCTAAGAAAGCCTCGTCTTGGGGATTTATAAACTCGCGGCAAAGAACATCTTCTGCCGACTTTTCACTTAAAAAGTTTTCTACATCTCTAAACAGTTCTTCTGAAAGTACGAAGGACTTTTTGTCATATACGACAAGGATGATTTCGAG
This sequence comes from Fibrobacter sp. UBA1765, assembly GCA_002314675.1. Taxonomy (GTDB): domain Bacteria; phylum Fibrobacterota; class Fibrobacteria; order Fibrobacterales; family Fibrobacteraceae; genus UBA1765. The sequence continues at coordinate 29,753 of DCGZ01000183.1, forward strand.
TTCATGTTTCTGCAAGAACGTTTCAAAAGCCTCGACCGCTATCGCCAAGGCAACTTCTTTTGGGAACTCGTACACGCCACTAGAAATCAACGGGAATGCAATGGATTTTGCATTAAGCTCTAAAGCTTTAGCAAGCGACTTTTCGTAGCAGGAACGCAAGGCATTAAGCTCACCAGATTTTCCATTATTCCAAACAGGGCCAACAGTATGAATTATATGCTTTGCCTGTAATTGAAATGCGTCCGTAACACCAATATCGCCAGGCGCTAATTTTCCAATTTCTTCACGAGCCTTTAAAAGATCGTCATAACCCGCAGCATTATAAATACTTAAATCAGAACTGCCTCCACAAATCGGTTCCGGATTTGCAGAATTCACAATGACGTCTGCCTTGACCTTGGCTATATCGTTACGAACAATCTTAAAAGCCATAAAACACCCTCCACACAAGAAAGCGAAGCTAGGACAAAATCTATAATTTTATTTTGACAAATTTTGAGATTAGGAAAAGTTATTGAATACTTTCTTAATCTACAGCATTACGCCGTCTACAAGCAAGACTGTTGCGCAAGCAACAATTGCGACAAGTACAAGGCCACGGCCAAGCAGCGAGCAAATCACGGCTGTGACAAGCGCAAGGATCCCGGAAAGTCGTGACTCTGTCGCATAAAAAATGCTAGGCACGGTCATTGCAGAAAGCACCGTGTATGGAATGTAATTCAAAAAAGATTTCCAGAAAACGCTCTTGAGTTCTCGCTTTAAAAGTACAAACGGAAGCACGCGCAAAAGGTACGTAACGCCGCTCATTACAAGCAAGTACTTGAAGTATGTTACGTAATCCATTATGCGTTCTCCTTTATAGGGAAAAGCCAGGCACAAATAAGCGAGGCGACAACGGCGCAAATGATGATTGCAAAGCCAAATGAAACTTCGCTTAGAACAGGCAAGTAATGGAACGCAAGGCTAAGTAAAATCGCAATGGCAACGGCAATAAGCACGGAGCGATCCTTTTTTGCAGGCGGCACCACGATGGCAACGAACATGCCATAGAGCGCAACGCCAAGGGCATTCGTTACAACTGCAGGCAACACGCCTCCAGAGAACGCTCCAGAAAAAGTTCCAAGGCTCCAGCCAATGTAAGGGAGCGTACAAAGCCCTAAAAAGTAAAGCGGGTTGACCTTGCCCTCCTTTGACATGGAAACCGCATAGATTTCGTCGGTAATGCCCATGCCAAGGGCAATGCGCTTTAAGGTTCCAAAATTCCCGGAAACTTTTTGCGACAGTGAAATTGCCATAAGCGAATAGCGCAAGTTAATAAAGAAAGTGGCTATTGCCATTTCAAGAAGCGTACCCGCGGCACTTGCCATAATCTGCAAACCTGCAAACTGGCCGGCAGAAGTCAGGTTTGTAGCAGAAATAAGCGTAACAAGCGGCCAAGACAAAAACTTGACACCGGCAATGCCAAAGGAAAACGAAACGGCAAAGTAACCGATTCCTATTGGCAAACCATCTTTTAAGCCTTCAGTAAATTTCACGCGCACAAAGGTAGCAAATTATTCCCATTCTGCATTCTTAATTATTAATTCTTAATTTATCCGATTCTCTCTTTTTCTATCTTATTCTTTATATGAAAAAGTTACAGCACGATCGCGAAAAATGTTTGGAATGCGCAGGCTGCGTAGGCCTCTGCCCAAAAATGGCATTAGACATGCATGGTTTAGACTTGCAAATAGACCATGAAAAATGCGTGTGCTGCGGACTTTGTACGCGCGGCTGCCCTGCCGGGGCTTTGAGCATTGTGAACGCGGAGGCAGAAAATGCGTAACGAATACGATGTCATTGTTATTGGCGCAGGCCCAGGCGGTTCTGTAACAGCACGCGAAGCCGCTAAAAAAGGCCTGAATGTCTTGCTCATTGAAAAGCGCGAACGCGTCGGTTATCCGGTTCGCTGCGGCGAAGCAAGCACAACTTTTGAAGACCTGCAAAGCTTTGGCCCGATTCCAGAAGAATGCATTGAATCACGAATCGATGGCTTGATTGCATACGGCCCTGCCGGCACAAAGGTAGACTACTATAAAAAAGACACGGGCGTAATGCTCAACCGTGAAAAGTTCGACCCGTGCCTTGCAGAACTTGCCGCTAAAGACGGAGCAGAGCTTGTGACATTTGCAAGAGCAAGCGCAGTAAGCCCCGTTCAAGACGGAAAGCGCACCGTTACAATCGTTACTCGCGATGGTGTCCAAGAAGTAAAGGCAAAAGTCGTTGTTGCTGCAGACGGTGTAGAATCGCTTATCGGTCGCATGGTAGGCATGCAGACAAGGCAGATTCCGGACCTCACTTGCTGTGGCGTAGACATAAAAGTGGAAGGTATTTTAACAGCTCCTGACTACTTGACATTCTGGCAAGGCATCGACTACATTAACGATGGCTACATCTGGAGCTTCCCGAAGGTACGTTCAAACGTCACGAACTTTGGTGCAGGCTTCTTGATTCCAAAGAAACAGGGGCCTTCCATTTTGGAAGTGACACTTGACTGGATGAACAAGTTGTTCCCGAATGCAAAAATCATTAGCACGGTTGGCGGCGTAATTCCAGTTTCTGGAAACCTCAAGGAATTTGCAGCAGACAACTTTGTACTTGTAGGCGATGCGGCACACCATACCAACCCGCTCACGGGCGGTGGAATTTCTGCAGCAATGCGCGCAGGTCGCCACGCAGCCACAGTCATCGCAGAAAACATTGCTGCTGGAGATGTTTCCAAGGCAAGCTTTGCAAAATACGAAAAACTTGTGGAACAGGACTTTGGTAAAAAGCACCAGTTCCAGCTCAAGTTCCGCAGATTCCTTTTGGAACAGAATCGTAACGACCAGATTGACACCTACAATTTCTTGAACTCCGTGATGGGCCGCGATGGTCACAAGATTGACTTGCTGCTCCACCCGATGCGCACTGCAAAGGTGCTTACGAAGTTCGTGAAGTTCAAGTAAGTGATTAGAGGCTAAGATAGACGAGAGACGCTTGCAAATTTTCAATGTGTCGGATGTAGCTGACGTCTGTCGACTGATTGTTCAATTAATAACTTCGTTATTCTTGATAATGCGTCTCGGTCATAAAAATAAACAAGTTTATTTTTGCGACGCTCGACTTAGTTATCAATTAATAATTAAATGTCATTGCGAGGACCTTTAGGTCCGTGGCAATCTAATCTAGAATATCAAAATTTCAACGTTTCTGGATGGCCGCGCATCCCTCGCCATGACAAGAAGATCTACAATTTCTTTCTACTGTCTACTTAGCTTTGTCCTGGATTGCTTCGTCACTACATTTCTCGCAAAGACACTGAAAATTACAACTTCTTGTATTTTGCTCTTGCATCTGTCTCTAGAACATCGTAAGCAAGCGATTGTGAATAATGCGCTTCGATTTTTCCGGTGGGTTGAGCATGGATTCTACAAGGGCTCGGGCTACGGAATCAGCAAAGACCGGGCGCCAATAAACCGGCGGTGGAACACGCGTAAAAAGCTTTGCCATAAGATCTTCCATAAATCGCTTTTCCTTGCGTTCGCCAAGCAATAGCGACGGGCGCACAATAGTTAGCTTATCAAAGCCAAGCACTGTTAAGCCCTGCTCCAGCAAGCCCTTGGCACGATTATATGCAATCCACGATTTTGGATTTGCACCCTGCGCACTTACAACAAGAAAATGCTTTACACCCTGCTCTCGCGCTAGCCCTGCAGCAACCAAAGGCAACTGCAAATCCACATATTCACGAGCCTTGTTACTGCCAGCCTTTTTCTTTGTACTCCCAAGGCAACAAATCACGGAATCGACCTTGAATAAATCCTTATGACTTTTTAAATCGTTAAAATCCACTTCAACGATTTTTGCCCTTGGCAAACTTTCCGTGCGACTTGCGTCACGCACAGGGCAAACGATTTCTTCCACAGTTTCGCGAGACGAAAGTTCGCGAAGGCATGCAGAACCAACAAGACCAGAAGAACCAAGCAACAGGCAACGCATAAAAACCTAAGATATTAAAGCGGGAAATAGTATACAAAAGACACAAACACACGTGTCAATGGATTTTGGCCATCAACAGGTATTGATATTTCTGGCATCACGGACAAATGGTCCGTTTCAAAAACCAGGCCGAATGAAACGCGACGCTCAACATCCCTATATTCAGGAATGTTCTTGAAATTCGCAACAACTCCAACCTCCGGCAAAACAAATGAACGTACACCTACAAGGTAACCAAAGTTCCTGCCATAGTCACTATCATAAAACGGCTGCCAAACACCATTCAACTGCAAATACCTTTCATGTGCTTTCCAAAGCAACTCTACACGCGTACCCACATCATAAAATTCCTTATCATAACGCATGCCGCCATACACTGCATAATTTGAATGTATGTTAAAAGGCAAATCAAACGCATAGAATGCGGCTAGGCGCGCATATTGTTTTTTTGGACTTTGCGTTTGCACAGAATTTTCAAAAGCTACTCCAAAATTCTCTTTTGTCTGAAAGCCTATAAAGGCATAACGGTTACTACGCATGCCAGCAACAAGTGCCGTAGAATCTAGCGCGGCAAAGCTAAACGCAACCAAAAGCAAAACTAGGAACAGGCTCTTTTTCATAGTGCCCTCCTTACCTTGAAACTCATAAGTTCATAGCCTTCCTTACTCAAGTGAAGGCCGTCCGTAAAAAAATCCCAATGGATTTTACCATCGTCATCTAAAAAATATTCATGAATATCAATATACTTATAGTTTATATCCGAATTTTTTAAGGCGGCTTCTATACGTTCATTAAACTTTTGAATTTCTGTATTAATCGAATAAGCTTCGCGATGCCTAAAATTCCTTGGCAAAATGGAAATTGCATAGAACTTGCTTGGCTTAAGTTCCTTGACCTGGGCAATATACTTTACCACAAAATCATTTAAAAAGTTTTCTGTCAGGGTGTCGTTTTGCATACCCAAAGCCAAGTTGTTTGTACCAATAAGCATTACCGTCGGATTATTTTCACAATCCTTTATGCTCCACTTGGCGACATCTTCCAAAATAGCGCCAGGAACAGCATACTTATTAATTTTACTTTCAGGAAAATCATGTTCCAAATCCCAAAAACGCGTTATGGAATCACCAACAAAGCAAACTTCCGATGACGAGTCGTCAAACGTACCGCACCCCAAAAACATCTGGGTGAGAACCATGCAAAAAAAGATTAAAATATATTGCCCGACTCGCATAAACATTCATTAAAGAATAAAAAATTTAAAGCAATACACCACCAATCGCAGCAGCGACAACAATCATTTTGATCGGACCAATCTTAAAGAACTTTGTAGCAACAAATGTCGCAAGGAACAAGGCGCAACTGATTCCAAAGTGAAAAGTATCGCTAGAGTTGCCACCAAATCTTTCAAACGGATTCCCAAAGTTTTCTGCATTCATTAGCATGAGTGTTGCAGCAAGCAGTAAGCCGACAACAACGGGACGAAGGCCATCAAAAACAGAACGTACTCGCGGATGATTGGCGTACTTCATAAAGAATGCACTAATCAAAAGCATCAAAACAAGAGAAGGCAAAACAACAGAGAATGTAGCAATGCAGCTGCCCAAAACGCACATCCATTCCGGTGCGCCAGTATTCTGCAAAGCAGTATAGCCGGCATACGTCGCCGAATTTATGCCAACAGGGCCTGGCGTCATTTGACTAATGGCGACAATATCGATAAAGTCTGAAGATGTCATCCAGTTATGATTAAATACGACTTCACGCTGAATAAGCGAAAGCATTCCATAGCCGCCACCAAAACCGAACAAGCCTATCTGGAAAAACGTGTAGAAAAGTTGAACGTAGATTAACATAAGATACCAGAAACAAGATCAAGATGCAAGAAATTGTATTTTCATTTTTCGCGACGGCCGACCATATAACCGACAATGCCCGCAGCAAGAATTATAAAAATCGGAGACACGCCAAGGAGCCAAATCAAAAGCGCACTTACAATTGGAATCCAGAATGTATAACGATTAAGCTTTGCCTTTTTGGCCATGTTGAATGTAGGCACTGCAATAAGCGCAACAACTGCCGGGCGAATACCGCGAAAAACTGCCGCCACGATTTCGTTATCCTTGAACTGGTGAAAGAACAAGGCAATTAGCAAAATGATAATGAACGAAGGGAGACATGTACCCAGGCAACAAGAAATCGCACCCTTAACCTTGCGTAAACGGTAACCAATGAAAATGCTGATGTTCGCCGCAAAAATACCCGGGCAACTTTGAGCAATTGCCAAAAGATCCAAGAATTCATCCTTTTCAATCCACTTTTTTTTATCAATGATTTCGGCTTCTATTAGCGGAATCATTGCATAGCCACCGCCAAGAGTAAACAGGCCTATTTTAAAGAATGTCAAAAAACTTTCTAAATAAATATTCATAATTACTGGCATAAAATTAGGTATTTTTAATGGCATGAAAACAGCAATTACGACAGCAGAACTTGTTAAAGGGCATTCAGACTGGTGGAAGCGTACAATCGCATACGAAATTTACCCAAGCAGTTTTTGCGATTCCAACGGGGACGGCATCGGCGACATCAACGGCATTACAAGCAAGCTTGACTACTTAAAATCACTGAACGTAGGCGCGCTATGGCTCACCCCTGTGTACGCCTCGCCAATGGTCGACAACGGCTACGATGTTTCGAACTTCTATGAAATCAATCCATTGTACGGTACAATGGCCGACATGGAAAACCTGATTGCAGAAGCAGACAAGCGCGGCATCAAAATCGTAATGGACCTCGTATTCAACCACACTTCTGAAGAATGCAAGTGGTTCAAGGAATCTAAAAAAAGTCGTAGTAATCCAAAAAGCGATTGGTACATTTGGAAAGACAAGCCTAACAACTGGCGAAGCATTTTTGGCGTGCCTGCATGGGAATGGAACGAAGAACGCAAACAGTATTACTTGCACACATTTGCAAAACAGCAACCTGATCTTAACTGGGAAAATCCAGACGTTCGGCGTGCGCTCTACGACATTGCAAACTTCTGGATAAAAAAGGGCGTTGGCGGTTTTAGAATCGATGCGATTCCATACATCAAGAAGCCAGCTAGCTTTGCAGGCGGAAAACCAGACGCAAGCGATTGTCTCGTAAGCATCCACACGATGACCGTAAACACAGAAGGCATCCTGGATTTTTTACAGGAATTCAAAAAGAATGTTACCGAAGGCAAGAACGTTTTTACGGTTGCCGAAGCAAATGGCGTTGGACCAGAAGACCTTAAATATTGGGTTGGCGAAAAGGGCGCATTCGACATGCTCTTTGAATTTGGGCATTTGCACGATGTAGAAATCTGGTGCAAGCCGACTCCGTTTGGAATCATGGATTTCAAGAAGGCGTTGATCGCAAGCCAAAAGGCTACTGCAACAAACGGCTGGTATCCAGTATTTTTTGAAAATCACGACAAGCCGCGATGCATAAACAATTTCTTTAGCGAAGAAGTCGCAAGCGACAAAACAAAGAGCAAACTTGCCGCAAAGGCTATTGCCACGCTCATGATGACACTCCGAGGAACGCCATTCCTGTACGAAGGCCAGGAACTCGGCATGACAAATGTACAGTGGGATTCCATCGACAAGTACGACGAGCTAAATACAAGGGCACAATATAACATGGCTCTAAAGGAAGGGCATTCAAAAGAACAGGCCATGGCATTCGTGAACCGCTTTAGTCGCGACAATGCGCGCACGCCCATGCAATGGAACGCAAGCAAGAATGCAGGCTTTACGGCGGGAAAGCCATGGCTTTCTATAAATGAAAACTACACTAAAATAAATGTTGAAGCAGAAGAAAACGACTCGCAATCTGTGCTGAATTTTTACAGGACTCTTATTAAGCTACGTTCTGAAAAAAAGCCCTTGCATGAAGGCAATCTCACAGTACATGCTCCAGAACATGAACAAATGCTTGCCTACAGCCGCGGCGATTCCATTACAATACTTGTGAACTTAAGCGATAGCGAGGCAACTTACGACGAAAACCTTGTATCCGTAAAAAAGCTATTGATTACAAGCTATGGCGACAAGCAAAATATTCGTGGAACCTTGCGACCGCTAGAAGCAGTAATTTACGAAAAGCAATAAGCAAAAGACCTTCCCGAATGGGAAGGCCTTTTAGAAAATAATGATTACGAATTAAGATTATTCGTCGTCATTCAAGTCATCACAGTTCATCGCAGTTCATAAATTCCTTCATTTCTGCAGGAATATTATACATGTACATTGTAGCTGTATGACCTTCAGATGTAACTTCGCACTTGAGATCTTCGCCAGAAGCGCAGCTAGTACCAAGTTTACCACCCTCTTCAGAGCATTCATCCTTTTCTGCAGCAGAAAGACCAGAAGCTTCAACGCAAGTCTTCATGCCCATTACCTCTGTAGTGCAAGAAACCTTGCCAGAACCAGAGGAGGAAGAAGAGGAATCATCACCGCAAGCAGTGAAAACTGCTGCTACGGAAAGAGCAGCTACAACAATTGCAAGTTTCTTCATAGTATAGTCCTTTATTTATAAGAAGAATATCGTTAAAAGAAAGTCAGCTTAACTTTTTACATTATTCAAGGCGTTCCCATGTAAAAAACTTTTATTTTACATACATTTAGCCATATTTTTTTACCCCAGGGCCGCAAATTACGCTATGGCCATCAGGCTTAGCTTCCAGTAAGATTTTTTGGTTAAATTCATCCTTCACATTTTGCATGTGCGTAATGACACCAAGCATCTTGCCAAGCTTGCGCTGCGACTTTAAGCATTCCATGACATCCTGGAGCGTCGTCGGGTCCAAGGTACCAAAGCCTTCATCCATAAAGAGCGACTCGATCTTTACATTTCGGCTTGCAAAATCAGCAATGCCAAGAGCAAGGGAAAGGCTTACAAGGAACTTTTCACCACCAGAAAGGTTTGAAATGGAACGAGTCCCATTAAAATGGGCATCATCAATTTCAAAACTAAGGTCGTTACTTGCAACAAGCGTATAGCGTCCCTTCATCGTATGGAGCTGCCTATTTGCAAGTCTGAGCAAGGAACCAAATGTAAGTCCTTGAACAAACCTTGAAAAGTCGGAACCGTCCTTTACGCCAAACCAGCTTCGCATTGTATCCCAACGCACAAAGTTCGTCTTAGCCTCTTCAAAATCTTTTTTCAGTTTTTGAAGCTGATCCGAATTTTCAGAATTCTTCTTCAGTTCAGAACACAGGCCAATGTACTTGGCGTTTACAGATTCCCTTTTCTGCAACAAACTAGATTGTTCAAGCAGCAGCTCTTCCCTGGCGCGAGCATCCTTATACTCCGCCGCACACTTGTCATAAGCTTCCTGAGTTTTTTCAAGCAAATGCTTCTGCGAAGCAAGCCTGTTTTCAATATCAGTCTTGCGAGACTGGAGTTCATCAATTTCAGCCTTGGCTCGCCTTGCCAAGGAAAATTGTTCAACATTTTCAAACTTGTTCTGTACAAAAGCCTCGTGAAGTTTCTGTTCGGCACTCTGCAAATCACTTGCAAGTCTTGCCAAGTCACCTTCGCGCTGCTTAATCAGTTCCTTAAGGCTATCAACCCTTGTTTCAAGCTCATGGCATTTTTTAGAAAGCGCGTCAAATGCATTCCTTGCTTCCGTCACGGTGCTTTCTGCTGCTTTTTCAACAGCGTCAACATTTTGTTCACCGAATTTTTCTTGACGTGAAACTTCAAATTCCTTTAAAGAGGAGCAAAGTTCATCAAGGCTAGACTTGCATTCCTTCAAGCGTTCTTGCGCAGCGCCTCTATTTTCGGCAACATGCTGCAAGTCGACCTTTAAAGTATTTACACGCGATTGAAGTTCATCAAAACGCCTTGATGCCTTTTCAAATTTTTCGCTGCGTTCCGTAAGAGTCTTTAAAATACTTTCGGAGTCTTGCAAACGGAAATTGCCGACCCAGCCACGAACTCGTTCTTCCATTTCAAGCGAACGAGCCTTCAGTTCAGAAGTATACTGTTCAAGCTGCTGGTTTAAGGAAGAAAGCAGAACATTAGCCTTTTCGATTTCTGATTCCTTTTCACGCAACGACTGCTCAGTTTTTTCAAACTGCGATTTTTTATTTGCATATTCGTTAGCGATAGCCTGCAACTCCGCGACAATGCCCGTACAAGTTTCAAAAGAAGCAAGCTTATTCCAAGGTGCCCATTTCAAATTCAGGGTTTCAAGCAGTTGCCCGTTTGTCTTTTCGGCTTCATCCAAATTCTTTTTAGCATTTTGCAATTTTTCTGCATTCGCCCGAACTTCACCTTCAACGGCATGCAATTCCGCCTTTGCCGTATTCAATTTTTCATTCAACTTGCGAATTTTAGAAGCAACATCAGAAACCAGTTCTTCACCATGTTCTACTTCAAAATTTTCCTTGCACGAAGGATGATCTACAGAACCGCACACAGGGCAAGCCACGCCGTCTTCCAAATGCTTCTGGATAACGCTTGCTAGTGTCAGTACGTCGTTATTAAACAGCTGCAACTGTTCTTCTTCAATAGCCTTAAGCATTTTTGATGCTTCCAGCATTTTTCCTTGCAATTCCGCATCTTTTGCCTCGCATTCACCGACAAACGCCTTTTGCAATGTTGCACGCTCAAACGATTCCCTTAGCTGGTTTACGTACCCGCGGGTTTCTGCAATAACTTCCGGCAAAGCAGCATCAGCCTCATGTTCTTTTAACCATGCCGCAAATTCATCATAATGCAACAGGCACTCATTTTTCAAGGACTCATAACGAGCTTTTTCCTGTTCAGAATCACGCATCTGCTGCGTAACTTGCGACATCGAACCTTCAAGATTTCGGCAATTAGCAATCTGCGCCTTAAGCCCAGAAAGAATGCCTGCCAAATCCTTGTCAAGCGCATTGTCTTCCAGAAAGTTCTTTTCCTTCTGAATTTCAATTTCATCTTGTTGAATACTTGCGACAAGCTTATCATTTTCCTGTTCGCACTTATTGCATTCCTGTTCCCATTCAAAGCATTGTGTTGTTTTGGAGGCAACATTCTCTTTAACATGTAAAATATTGCCGTCAAGTTCGCGAACCTCGTTCCAGAGAACTCGATTTTTTTGCAACTCGGCTTCAAGCGTTTTGAGCGCATCGCCACTCTTTTTTGCACTACCAGAAGCATTAACAAGCTCGTCAGCCTTTTGTGCATGTTCCTTTTTCAAATTTTCAAGTTCCGACTCGGTTCCTGTCCTTGATTCCTGCAAAGTCTTAAGGGAATCAGACGCAGGAGCGCATTCCCTTGCCCTCAAGGCATTTTCAAGAACAACAGAATCAGCGGCAAAAGCCTCATTGTCTGCTTCCGCCTTTTTCAAGGCATCGAAAGCAGCGGACAGCGCATTTTTGCGTTCCTCAAGATTCTTGTACCAGTTTAAAAGCTGGTCAATTTCCCTAAGCGACTTTTCAAGTTCTTTCAGTTCAATTTCTGCAGAATCTTTTTCAGCGGTCTTCTGCTTTACATCTTCTTCAGTCAAGATATTTTCAGAAACTGCATTCATCGCACTTTCAGCAGATTCCTTTTTTGCCCTTGCCTCTGACCAATGGTCTCCAAGACGCTTGGCCGCCAAATGGTATTTTTCCGTACCATTCAACTTTTCAAGGATCACGGCACGTTCATCTTCGTTGCAAGTAAGGAACCTGCTGAATTCACCCTGCGCAAGCATAATGGATCTGCAGAACTGCGAAAAGTCAAGCTGAATCAAGCCCGCGTTAAAATTTGCAAGCTCGTTCTTTACACCGGTCCTTGACTTGAAAAGCGGGTTTGCCTTGTCACCCTCGCAATAGATCAGGCCCTGAGCATCTTGTAAATTGCCGTCAGCCCTGTCCTTTGCTCTACGCTGGCTCCATTCCGTAACAAACACGCCCTTTTTGCATGAATACATTACACGAGCAAAGCAGTTACCCGTATCGTGCGTCATGACCTCGTTGCCTGAACCTACATAAATCGTGGCCTGCCTAGGAGTGCGGCCATAAATAGCCAAGGTAATCGCATCAAGAATACTTGTCTTTCCAGAACCGGTATCGCCACAAATGGCAAACAGGTTATTGTTCAATTCATAGGAAGGATCCGTAAAATCAATGGACCATTTTCCCTTCAAGGAATTGATATTTTCAAATTCGACTTTCAAAATCTTCATGAGCGCCCCCTTACTTGCCTTCTTCTGTTTTTTCCACTTCGTCCAAAAGTGTCTTGAACAAGGGCCAATACTCGTTAAAAGTCTTTTCAAGTTCTTCTGTCATTTCTATTTCGCCGCTGTGCGTTAAAATAAGGCGTCTAAAGATTTCTTCGTCACCAAGAATATCTACAGAATCAATCGCATCATCCACATATACGCTTGCGCCAAGTGTAGCCTTTCTGCTAGTCTTCCAGCTGACAACTTCAAAAGCGTCTGTATTCAAGGCCTCGCCAAGCGATTCTCGAATGTGCATGCCGGGTTCATAATCATACACGATTTCAACCTTTACAGGCCTTTCGTGCTTTTCGCCTGCAAGTTCAACAAGTTCCGAACGAATGTCATTTACAGAACCGCAAACACGTACAAAGTCAAAGAACCTCGGTGTTTCTATTTTCTTGACAACAGGGGTGCTTCCCCTTTCTACATCGACCATCAAAACATGGTGCGGCATTCTAGCTTCATCAAAGCCAAGGACAAACGGTGAACCGGAATAACGGATTTTTGCATTTTTGGCAACCGTCGTAGAATAGTGGATATGCCCAAGAGCCACATAATCAAAACCGTCAGGGAACACGCTTTCTGTAACAGTACCCAGATTGCCGACAATATCCCTTACGCCACTATCCCTCATATTTTCGCCATTGTCATTTTGAGGACGGCCTTCAAGATTTGCAGCATACAAATGGCCCGTTGCAATTACAGGAATATTTCTGCCGTTGCGAAGTTTTTCGGCAGCTTCAAAAACAGCTGCGTAGAGCCCCTTGTAGGCATTGTCTGCAAACACGGCCTTGTCATCGGTAACATAACCGCGTAATTCAGGTTCCCTTGCGTAAGGTACCATGGCACAAATCGCAAACACTTCGCCATTGTCTTTTTTCAATTCGCGCACAAGGCTTTCTGGAGACATGTCCCAGATGCTTCCTACAACCTGGATATTCAAGGCTTCCAAAATTTCCTTGGAAGTGTCAAGCATTGCACCGGAATCATGGTTGCCGCCGACAATCAAGACATTTTTGCAGCAAGTATCCAATAGTGAAGCAAGGAACCTGAAATATTGACCTCTCGCTCCATTCGACGGATTTGCCGTATCAAAAACATCGCCTGCAATTACCAGGGCTTCAACGTCATTTTCAATGATCTGCCCTTTAAGCCATGCCAAAAAATTAGAAGATTCCTTGACACGGTCAATGCCATGCATGTAATTGCCAAGGTGCCAGTCCGCCGTATGAATAAATCTCATAAGCAAGTACTCTCCGAATGCAAAAATTGCCTATTCATAAATATAGAACCCTGCAAAGACAATTAATGTCACTTGCAGAAATTCTCGACCCTAACGCAATTCAATATATGTGAAAATAATTAAAAGGCAACAAAAAACCCGAAAATAATTTCGGGTCATCAAATTAAGCTTGCAAAAATTTCAAGACTCGTTCCTTGTAATCGCTCGCCTCGTCAAAGGCCGCGTGTCCAAAGTTCTCGTAAGTGTAGAATTCGCAAGGAACATTTTCTGATTTCAACTTTTCATAAATCTTGACGCTAGCTTCATACGTAACGACATGGTCCTTGTCTGCACCGATCACAAATGTCGGGCACTTGACCTTGCCAAGGTCGTCATATACATTAATCCCTGCGCAAGCTTCGGCAGTCACTGCAAAGCGGTGCAATTCCTCGTCGCTTAGATTCTTGAACATCAACAAGAGCGCCCTGCGATAACGCTTTGCAAAGGCTTCGCTATACACATTGTCGATAAAGGAATTCAAAAGATCTTCGACACGCTTTTCGCGTGCCATTACGGCCCAGCCGCCAATGACTTCAAGCTGGAGCGGTTCTGCCTTCGAAGAACTCGAGGCAAGCACCATCTTGTTTACAAGTTCAGGATATCCTACCGCAATGTGCTGCGCAATCATGCCGCCCTGCGATGTTCCAAAAATATCTACACGATCAATGCCCAGGGCCTTTATAGCTTCTGCAATGTCCCTTGCCATTTCTGAAACAGGGTAAACGTCGCCGATATTCTTTTTACGGTCAAACAGGTAAATCGTGTATTCATCTAAAAAAATCTTATAGGCTGCAGCAATTGTAGATACTGAACCTAGAACACTTTTAAGGCTCAAGCCAGGAATCATGGCAAGAACTTTTTTGCCAGTCCCGAACTTCGCATATTCCATTTCAAAATTTGCAGTCTTTACCGAAAGAATTTCACCCATATCCAAATCTCCTCGGACAAAGAATATAAAAATTTCAGTTTAAAAAAATTCTAAAGAACGACAACCTTGTTCTTGCCAGTTTTCTTTGCCTGGTAAAGAGCGTCGTCTACACGCACGCAAATAGAATCGCTTGTGTCATCCTTTCTAAGTTCCGTTGCACCAAGGCTAATGGTCTTTCTGCCAACCGCCGGGAATTCAACTTCGGCAAAGCTTGTACGCACGGCTTCTGCAAATTCCACAGCTTCCTTGATACCCATATCCGGGAGCATGATCATGAATTCTTCGCCACCCCAGCGACCTGCATCTGCATCTGGAGCGTTTTCAAACGATGCCATTTGAATGCGCTTCGAAAGTCCGACAATAACGTTATCGCCTTCTGCATGGCCAAAGGTATCGTTAACCGACTTAAAGTTATCGATGTCAATCATCACAAGAGACATCTGTTCGCCAGGATATTCGGCAAACCTATCCGAAATACGCTTTTGAATTTCACCACGATTGTACAAACCGGTCAAAGCATCCGTTATAGAATTCTTTGTCATCTTGTTGTACATTTCTACAAGCTCTGCAGAAGACACGTTGGTAAAGTGGGCTAGGCGACTGATTACAGAAACCTTGCCGGCGCGAGTACCGTCATTAACGGTTGCGGTTCTAACCCTAGAAAGATCAGCCTCGCCTTCGCGCATGGCAACAGCCACAAGCGCCACGTTATGCAAGTGCACGACATTCCTTGCTCTTACGAATTCACCCGAGCCAAAAAAGCCGCATGTTCGCGCAAGGCTGTTGAACGGCGCGTTTTCCTTGTTTATATCGGCATCGCCCCAGAAAGTTCTTCTACCCACGCCCGAATACAAGTGGATAGCTTCTGGGCAAAATTTTGCAAGCTTTGACGTTTCGACAGTAACACTTTCCATAATGGATTGCGGGTCACCATACGCGATTCTTGTAATGGAGCCGTTCTCCATGTCAGAAGCAAGCAGCAAGGCTCCGTTTTCGGAACATGCCATAGGCGAACGCAAAAGGTTTTCGCCATTGTCATAATAGAATAGCGGAAACTCCAAAGTATTGCTGAAAAAATAATAGTCGTTCTGGATATTTAAATATTTGGAATATGCTTCAAATGCTGGCTTGCCATCAAGTTCATGAAGCACATTGCCATCGGCCTTCGTAACGGTAAAAGGCTTTCCGAGAGGTTTCCACCCAGACACCTTCGCCGTTTCAATATGCAAGTCTTCACCGCCATAAAGTATAAATACAACGGACTCGTCAGAAAAACCGCACATATTTGAAAATACATACGCCGGGCTTTCTTCACCGACCTGGCCAGCAACACCGCCAAAAACCTGCACTCCGCGACGAAGCTTGCTAAGCCCATTGCAAAAATGAGTAAGCGAGATTCCCTTTGAAACAAGCAGGATTCCAACAGCAGAAACCCAAGGTCTCTTTTCAACTTCACGAATAAGATCTTCGGCTACAGGACCAGCAGACTCTTCATTCAATACATACTGCAAAATACCGATTCGCGTAGATTCGCTTTCAAATACGGAACACGCAATCGTAACGCTACCGCCAGAAAAGGCACCAGAAACAATGCTACCATTGCAAGAACCACCTACGCAGAACGCGTCCGGGAAATGCTCTACAATGGTATTGCAAACCACATTCAGCTGTTCAAAATCAGTTTGCTCAGAATAAATATGAAATAGCAGCTTTACCGGCTTGTTTCCACGAAACTTACCTATGCGCAGAAGAATATCTTCTAGCTGCCTTGGACTTTCATACGTAAACTGAATCTGCTTCATTTTTTATTCATTGGGTATTGCGGACATCAAAGATAAATAATAACAAAGACTTTAAATGTTAAAAAAGGGCTTACTTACATATTATGGAAAAATAATCCACGTTTTTATCGAATATTAGACTGGGGAAAATCAAAGACACCAAATAAATAAGCAGATTTTAAGCTTTTTTTACGATTCCAGTTTCCAGCCGCAGTCGTTATGGTATACCATTTGGCGGGTCATGCCGCCATCGATGCAGATGTTTTCGCCCGTAATGAACCCGGCCCTGTCGCTAGCTAAGAACAGCACCATGTTGGAAATGTCAAACGGGTTGCCCACACGACCAGCAGGCTGTTGGGTAGCGTCAGGACCTTCGTAAACCGTAAAGTCCGTATCGATCCAGCCCGGCGAAATGGAATTCACCCGGACGCCTCGCCCACCGAGGCTCACTGCCAAAGCATGAGTGAGGGCAGCGATACCGCCCTTGGCCGCCGTATAGCTTTCGGTCTGGGGCTGGCTCATGCGATCGCGGGATGAGGAAATGTTGATGATGGAAGCGCCCTTTTTAAAATGTGGTGCAAAAAGTTTAGCCAAGTAAAACGGTGCGGTCACACCTACAGCCAAGGCATAGCTGAATTCCTCATAGGAACATTCATCAATGCCCTTCATCAAGGGCAGGGCGTTGTTCACCAGAACATCCACATGGCCATATTTTTCAATGACAAAGGTCGCAAACTTTTCCAGGACATCCTTCTTGGAAAGGTCCCCTACAAAGGAATCGTTTTCACGAATGTCTATAAAAACAACCTTCGCGCCTTCACGTTCAAATTCGCTAACGATGGTCTTACCGATGCCATGGGCACCGCCTGTCACAACAACTACTTTATCCTTAAAACCGTTCATCATATTTCCTTGTTTTATTCAGCTAAACGGTATGTATCAGGCGAAAAAATCTGAATCAAGATATCACCCTGATAAACCGTGTAATATTCCTGCCTGACAAAAGCGGCGTTATATTTTTTTGAACCCACCATAAACGAGGAACCGCTGCTAAACAGCAAGTGGTAAGAGGTTCCGCTTTTTGATCCATGAGACTTATACTTATCGACGACGAATTCCTTATGGAGTTCAGGCTCCGCCTTTAACCTTGTGGGGAAATCCAGATTAGGGACAATAGAGGCCGAAAGGCCTATAACAGGAAACACAATGAGTGCACAACCCAGATTCCATTTTTTGTGATTCTCTTCAAACCTTGGAAACTTGTATTTGAGGGCGATGTAAATGCAAATGGCTATTCCAAAGGTGACGGCAAGTACAGCGGATGCGTCCTGGATGATTTCATAATTTTTGTACTGAACCAGCAACTTCAAGAAGTCATTATTGATTACATACCCAAGTTCCGGCAAGGAATGGATTTTCAAAGTCGTAACAAGACAGATCACGCAACAGACCGCAATCACCGTAACGTAGGCAATAACAAAATTATCTTTTAAAATGTGTTTTTTCATACCATGGTAAATATAAATTTCAAATATTCTATTTTGTGCATTAAGGATTGCAAATGAAAGTTTTTTACCATCTTCCCGGGCTATTCGAATTCTACGATCTGTACAAGGCGTTTCTGCCGCTGTTCCGTAAACATCGGGAGTGGTTCTATGATTGGTGCGAAATCGGTTCCATTTATGGGGCTCCCGCCGACTGTATCTGGGGCGGAGGCCGCGTTGGCTTTGGGGACGAGCCTGCGGAACGGGTGGCGGAGCTTTTAAAGGAATATGGGATTTCTGCAAGATTGACTTTTAGCAATTCCCTGTTAAGGGAAGAACATCTTTCGGATGCAAGGTGCAACGAACTTTGCAGGATGTTTGAAAATAACGCAGGGGAACGCGGCAATAATCAGAATCTCGCAAGTAGAAAAAGTGCCGGGTATAACTCAGGCAGGGACTGCGCGCAAAACGGCATCATCGTTCATTCCGACATTCTGCTGAATTATTTGCAGAAAAAATATCCGGGGTTCTATTTCGTCTCTTCCACAACAAAGGTCATTACGGATTTCGCGCTATTCCGGCAAGAATTGGACCGTGACGAATTTCGTTATGTTGTTCCTGATTTTAGACTGAACAAGGAACTAGATAGGCTCGCCGCGCTCACCGCCACCCAAAAACAAAAAGTGGAATTTCTTTGCAATGAATGTTGCTGGTTTGGTTGCCAGGATCGAAAGATTTGTTACGAAAACGTTAGCCGTAAAAATCTCGGAGAAGATTGCAAGGACCATATTTGCAGATCACCTGGAGCCAAGAAGGGCTACCGTTTTTCCGATGTCATGAAAAATCCAGGCTTTATCGGAATTGAAGACATTCAAAATATTTACGCACCAGCAGGATTCTCCCAATTCAAAATTGAAGGTCGCAGTCTAGGCAGCGCATTGATTCTGGAATTTCTGCTTTTCTATATGGTCAAGCCAGAATACCAACTGAACGTTCGAGAAGAAATCTATCTGGACAGTACGCTGGATTTATTCTAGCATAGCAGCATTTTTAAGTACGCGCCCGCTCTGCGAAAATTATATTTCTGCTTATGGAACTTCGGACCCTCAAATACTTCTTAGCCGTCGCCCAGGAAGAAAGCATTTCCAAGGCGGCAAGCGACGTACTGTTCGTCACCCAGCCTACCCTTTCCCGCCAAATGCAGGAACTGGAAGAAGAGCTGGGCGTAAAACTGTTTGAGCGTTCCAACAAGAAGACCATCCTTACCGAAGACGGCATTCTCTTCCGCAAGAGAGCCGAGGAAATCGTGGCCCTTGCAGAACGCACCGCAAGCGAATTTAAGGACGCAAGCCAGCAGGAACTTACCGGCGACATTTTCGTAGGCGGTGGCGAAACCGACGGCATGCGAGTCATCGCCAAAGTCTTCAAGAAATTCAACGAAAGACATCCCCAAGTCCGTCTGAACCTTTTCAGCGGAAACGCCGCAGACGTGACCGAAAAACTGGACCAGGGCTTACTGGATTTCGGCATTCTCATCGAGCCTGTAAACAAGCAGAAGTACGATTATCTCGCCCTGCAAAGCAAAGACACCTGGGGGCTTCTCGTTCGCAGAGATTCGGAACTTGCAGAACGCAAATTTATAAGGCCCGCAGACCTAACGAAAATTCCGCTGATTGTTTCTAGGCAATCCTTCAGGAGCAACGAATTTTCCGGCTGGCTGGGCCGCATTCCCCTAAATGTCATCGCCACTTACAACCTGCTCTTTAACGCATCCCTCATGGTAAAGGAAGGTGTGGGTTGCGCCCTCTGCCTAGACAAAATCATCAGCACTTCTGAAGATAGCGAGCTGAAGTTCATCCCCTTGCGCCCCGCACGAGAAGTGGGCCTGGTAGCCGTCTATAAAAAGAACGCCGCCTTCAGTAAGCCGGCAGCGCTCTTCCTGGAAATGCTCAAGCAGGAACTGGAATAAATAACAAGATCACCAGTTTTCAAA
>DCGZ01000006.1:0-5515 GCA_002314675.1 Fibrobacter sp. UBA1765
TCTTCTGTCACTCCGGGTTCTTCTTCAAGTGTCATCCTGAGCGACAGCGAAGGATCTAGCAGTAGCGTCAAGGGCAGTGCCCCAGCCGATGTGTCATCCTCTTCTGTCATTTCCGACCCCGATCGGGAATCTAGTAGTTCCTCGGTGAAATCTAGCAGCAGTTCGGCTAAGTCCAGTTCCTCTGTGAACTCGTCATCAAGTGTCAAATCTAGCAGCAGCTCTTCTGCGAAGTCTTCGTCGTCAGTTGCTTCGAGTAGTAGTTACACTCCGTTTATTCATAAATCGCAATTTTTGACAGATAGTTTGATCACAGACGCATATAAGGTATTTACAGATCCGAGAGATGGTCAGTCATACTATTACTTGACTATTAACGGAAAACGCCAAGATGGAATACGAGGTTCTGTAACAATCTTTGCTCAAAATCTTAATTATGGGGAACAAATAGACGGAAAAGAAAACCAAAATGATGACACCAAAACTGAAAAGTATTGTTACGATAATGACTGGACTATGTGTGACAGGTATGGTGGGCTGTATCAATGGGCAGAAGCGATGGGGCTGCCTAGTGAATGCAATACAAAAAGTTGTGCCAATTTAATAAGCGATCCGAGTAATCACCAAGGCATTTGCCCTACTGGTTGGCGGTTAATGACTTATGATGATTATGAACTAATTTATTGGAGTACTGATAAGGGGGCTGCCGCTTTGAGATCTCAGGGAGGGTTTAATGGCTACAATAGCACTGGGCTTTCCTTAGTAGGTGCTGGGTATCGGTGTAGCGGATGTTCTAAAGGTTTTGAAGGCCGACTTGGTATCGCTGGATGGTATTACCCCACTGAAATTGACAAAAATAAAAAATTATCCACTAGCGAGGAATTCGATAGATCTAATGTGTTTGCGAGCGTAGGATATTCTTATGACAACAAAGATGATCTTACGCCCAATACAGCAAGGTCAGATTCCAAATTATGGGGCTTTTCCATTCGCTGTGTGATGGTTGAATAACTCAATCGGAGCCTTGACAAAGACTGCTTTGCGTTATACAACCATTGAGGTCGATATGTCTAAAAAAATCAGCAAGAAAAATTTGCTCGTGATGACTGCAAAATCGGCATCCTTCAACAGCGCAAGATTTGCATAGACACATTTAACAGAGTTTTAATATGAACACATTCAAAAAAATCACACTCACCAGCGCGGTCGCTTTTGCGCTGTTCGCCTTTAACGCCTGCGGCGACGACTCCAACTCCACCAGCGCTTCTGGTGAAAACAGCACACAGAGTTCCGCTGTTGAGAACGATGAATCATCCTCCAGCATCAATGACAATTCTTCATCTTCCAGTGTCATCCCGAGCGACAGCGAAGGTTCTAGCAGTTCCTCTAGCGTAAAAGCCGATGGAAAATCAAGTTCTTCAATCAACAAGGAAGGAAGCAGTTCCTCTACAAAGGTGAATGTCTATAGCAGTAGTAGCGACGTAGTTGTTGAAATTGGAAATTCTTCTAGCAGTTACGGTTCTTCATCAAGCGTTAAAGAAGGCTCGTCCAGCAGCGTTTTTGACATCACTGCACCATGTACAAATGGAAGTTACAAGAGGTACCAAGGTGTTGTTTATGAATGTGTAAATGAGACCTGGATTTTATATGTAGCCCCATCATCCAGTTCTGTAGCATCCAGCAGTAGTCACGAATACAAAAAGAGCCCAGACCCGTTAAAAATGGGCATGTCTTACGGCGAGTTTGTTGATCGACGCGATGGAACCAAGTATGCGACCATTGAAATAACGAACAAGTATGGCCCGGACAGTGTGCAGATTTCGTTTACGGTGTTTGCCCAGAATCTGAAATATCGTGAAAAAATGACCCTGGCCGCAGATGAACAGAATGACGACACCAAGGTGGAAGGTTACTGCTACCGTGACAGCACGGAATATTGCGATGACTGGTATGGAGCCTATTACCAGTGGGCAGAAATGATGGCTTTGCCCTATGAATGCAACAGCAAGAGCTGTGCTGACTTAATCGACCCTGATGGTGATGGATTCCACCAGGGAATCTGCCCCGATGACTGGCACGTTATGACTCAGAAGGAAATGCTTGCCGTTTTCTATGTGACCGGGACAGGAAGTTATGATGCAATGAAATCTTTTGTATCCTACGAAGGCGGCGGACACGGCTCCAACAAATCTGGATTAAGCATGGTGGCTTCTGGACGAAGAAGTTATAAAACTGGAAACTTTGAAGAATATCATAAACTAGCTCACTTTTCATATCCTGCCGAATCCACCAAAAAACCGGAAAATTCTGCTTTAGGGGGCGGATTTGGCGCAGATGTCAATGACATTAAAAGTTCCACGCAATACAAACTGGATGGAACCCAGATTCGTTGTGTAAAGGACTACTAGCTAGAGTCGTTTAGGTAAAGCTTAACAAAAGAATAAGGAACGTTCTTAATGGTCGGTCCTAGAGGAAATTTTTGCTCGTGATGACTGCAAAATCGGCATCCTTCAACAGCGCAAGATTTGCATAGACACACCGACAGAAGCCGACATGAAAGCCTTCAAGAAAAACATCCCTGTCGGTTCCACATTGCTTTCGCGTTAGGCCCCGCAGCCCGCATGGGTTCGGACTCGCGCGGCGCTTGCCGCTTGAAAATCAAAGGTGAAGAATTATTTCCTTGGCCCCATGAACTTATCTCCATTCAAATGAATCATGTGATCCGGAGACTCGGCCAACCATACTTCTGTTTCCCATGCCAGCATTTCGGAGAACTTTTTGAAGGTTTTAAAATCAAGGAATGCTGTTGTATAAATTTTACCAGCAGACACATTTTTAGTCATTTCTTCAAGTTCTTTAATTCTTTTTGGATCCATTGGGCCTACAGATGTTACTGCTTCGACAAAGTAAATCCAGTCTTTCTCCTCAGAGTAAAGAACAACATCAGGCATTTTGTCATGCAATGTAATTTCAAAGCCTAACGCCTTTAGTTTTCCTTCATTTTTGACTAAATCCTTCTGTTCTGTATCACCAACATATAAGCATTCTGAATTCGGAGCAAAACGGGGAGCAAATTCTTCAATAATAGCCTTTTGCAGCTGGTTATGTTTTCCAGGCGAAAAAGTGAAATCCGAATTATTGATTTTTACAGACATTTTCTGCATCGTCTTTTTAGATGCGTATTGTTCAATCAAAGACTGATGCTCTTTCAAAAAAGAAGTTTTTTTTCTTTTCCCAATCCTTTTTTCCGAAATGCGTTATTAACAATAACATTTCTTCAGTCAAACGATAGCGATAATTCGGGCTATTCGTAGCCAATCCGTTATCTTCGATAAAGGCTGCGTTTCTAAAATGGTGTATCGCTTGTTTTCTAAAAGTTTCGCGGCTATTTTCGGCGTAAGCCACGCCATAGTTCTTTTCTGTGAAAGAAATGATATCGTGTATTCGAATCCAATCGTTGGATGCGTATTCCCAATTTGCTGATTCCTGAATGTATGCCATAGCAAGCAATACATAACAACACAAATCCGACTGTTGTTGTTTAGGTACCTGCAATTGTGTGAGAATTTCTCTTGCTTCTTCTACTTTCGTCATACATATTCCTCTAAAATTGCATCGCAGGATTGTACAGACATATTGTGCAACCTAATCAATTTTTTCCCCATTGCTTCTATTATGCTGATTGGGGGAACCGGCATTGCGTTTACTTCCGTAGAATTTACCTGAGTAGAACCATTCAAAATACGGTAAAATCCGTCGTAAAGAGTAGAGTTGAACAGCACATACAATCCGTAAACAATGCATTCGGAAAGTTTTTCCAAACCATTGATGAAGTTTATTTTATTTTGAGTGCTGATAGACTCGTAGTCAGGATTTTTTCGTGCTAGATACACTCCACATTGAAGCCTGCGTGGTTCTTCTTTTGCGGTAAAACGCTTCACAAACAAATAGTTTGTATTGGCTTGTAGCAATCCTTTTTGATCAGTTTCAATATATTCATTTTCTTTTCCAATAGGAAAAATAACTTTGCCGTTTTTTATATGCTGAGAATAAAATAAAGGAACTGTCTGTTGGCTTTTTTCGTTTCTTAAAACATCCCTGTTTCTAAAGTCAACAGTCAATCCTGTTTTCATTTTCAATCCAATCGAGGGAAGTGTGTCAGTCCATTTGTTTAATTTTTCAATAACTTCAACTTCTTGTTGGCAAGTTGGTAAAAATACATAGGAGTCGCCACCAGAGACAACAACATTGTATGGTACCGCAAATGATGTTTTGTCTTTAAAATCGGAGTTATCTTTTGTTGTTGTAATAAAAACATCTTTAGGACGAATAGAAGTTTTCCGCACCTTGAAAATCATTGTTTCTTGAAGAACTGTTTCTTTGTCAAAGACTTTATCTCTTGAAACAAACAGATGGATATGTTCTAAAGAAGCTTCGCCAAGAAATTTTTGACGGAATGCTTTAAAGTAAGCGCCCGATGTCCACGATCGAGGAACAATATACACCAACTGTCCGTTCTTTTTTAGGTTGTATAACCCCATAGAAGCGAATAGGAAATAGAGATTAGGCGCTCCATAACAAACATCCGGCATTGCTAATGCTTCTGGTGCGTCCTTGGGTATTTTCATGTAGGGCGGATTGCCGATGACTAAGTCATATTGTTCGGGATTTCCGTTAGAACCTAACAGTGATCGGTAATTTTTTTCCTGGCTGGTTATATAATTGATTGATCGCAGTTCGTAGTCGAACGCGAAAGAAACTCTATTCTTTGCATTATCAAGATTTTGCTTTAATAAATCAAGAATATTTTCGTCATTTTCGTAACAGACTAAATGAAGTTTTTTTAAACAGTCTAGTTTTTCAATTCGCTCGATGAGTGCTATGGATAGCATTCCTGAGCCAGCCCCGGCATCTAAAAAAGATAACTCCTCTTTGTCAGAAGGAATTTCAAAAAGATTTGCCATAAATTGCGCGGTTTCGGCACTTGTAAAGAACTGTCCATATTTCTTTCTCATGGCCTTAGGCATTTTATCAATGTATTCATTTGTAAGTTGCTGCGCAGAATTCAACAAATCCATTTGATTTCTCCAACAAAAATCTCTTATCAACGAAAATATAAAATAAATCAAATGCCATTATATGTCATTTTAAGAAGTTTCTTTGAAATTTTACCATCTTGGACTACATGACTTTTGAAGCAATGCTTGAAGAGGAACGCGACGAAGCGGCCACTGCCAAGACTAAGGAACTTGCCAAGGCGTTGCATGATCAGGGGAAACTTACTTTGGCCGAAATTGCTTCTGTTTCTGGCCTCACTCCCGAAGAAATCAAGGCTCTGTAAAAGTGGCGCAGTCTCGCATTTGCGTCAAGAGCAGTTCCGCCCTGCTTTCGCGTTAGGCCCCGCAGCCCGCATGGGGTCGGACGCGAAGCGGCTGAACGACAAAAAGACCGAACTGGATTTTTCCAGCTCGGTCTTTTTATAGCGCAAGGGGCCGGCCCGCCAGGGCAACGCCCAAAA
>DCGZ01000006.1:5610-7701 GCA_002314675.1 Fibrobacter sp. UBA1765
TAATAGTGAACAAAAGAACACTAATCAAGCCGTCGCTTTTTTAGCCTGTAGCGACCGGAGGAAAAATGGATAGAAAGATCAAGCCCATCGAGGAGTTGACCATCAGGGACAACTTCATGTTCGTAAAAGTCTTCAGCGACGAGGAAATCGCCGACGAAGTCTGGGGATAAAACCTGCTTATCAATTTTCCTGAAAAAGCCCGCGCTCAAAAAGTGTGGGCTTTTGCTAATCGGTCTGTTATAGGAACATGGCCATATACAAAGGCAGGTGTGTCACTCCATCCTTTATCATGACATCCTTTGGGTATAATACGAATCTTTCTCCAAGTCTGTTGCCAAACTTTGTACAGAACTTGTCGAGGGAAGAGTGCTTCTTGTAGGTGGAAGACTTTACTTCGATAGGTGATATCCGTTTGTGATTCGAAATCAGGAAATCGATTTCCATGTTGTTTTCACGGTTTGCGGAATCAACGCGAGAGTAAAAATACAGGTGGTGGCCGTTACAGCGAAGCATTTGCGCAACGATGTTTTCCGTCAGCATCCCTTCGTTCACGTTCAGCTTGTCCAGTAAAACAGACTTGTAAAGAATGTTGTCTGCGTATTCGTCATCGCGAAATGCCTGGGTTACTAAAAGTCCGGTATCGCCCATATAACATTTTTGCGTCGTGTAGTCGGTGCTCATGGATAGTCCGACGCTTGGGTCTGTGGCGTTCACGCATCGATTCACCATCATGGCCTTGTCTAGCCATGCAAATGCGTCTTCGTACTGTCGCATGCGGGCGTTCTTGTTGATGTCAGCCAGCTTGAATTTTTTTTCTTTTTTGGAAAGTTGTCCGGGAATATCCTTTAGAATGGAATATACTCGTTGCTCGTCGTTCCCTGCGTATTTTCCCACATCGGCAAGATACAGCGAAAGAATCTGTTTTTTTAGATAGTCTGCTTCGCCAAAATTACCCGTGTTCATGTACGCTTCGACAGCCTGGGGCATTCCGCCAACAAGCATGTACTTGCGAAAATCGTTTAGAACTTTGCGGTGTAGCGCTTGACCCAAGGGTTTCCTCTTTTCAAAACAAGTCTTCAAAAAAGGTACCGTGGCATGGTCGCCTGCTGCCCAGAGGAATTCCTCAAAGTCCATAGGAAACATTTGCAGATGCACTTCTTCAGATGGAATCAGGATGTCCTTCACATTCTTGTATAGCGAAATGAGGGAGCCGGTTTCCATGTAATCGTATCGGCCGTCCTTCACAAGCTGCTTTATCAACTGCCTTGCAGGTGGGTACAGCTGGACCTCGTCGAATATGACAACGCTTTCTCGCCGGAAAAGCTGCACTCCGTATATGGCGGACAGCTTGGCGAAAAAAATGTCAAGGTCGTGACGGTCTTCTTGAAAGCATTTCAGTGTTCCGGGACGAGGATACGAAAAGTCAATAAGCAGGTAGCTTTTGTATTCTGCCCTGGCGAAGGCTTCAACTGCATAGCTTTTGCCGATTCGCCTTGCGCCATCGACAAGTAGGGCGGACTTACCCTTTGAACGATTTTTCCAGTCCCTGAATTTTTCGATTATCTTGCGTTCCATAATAAATATACACGAAAGTGCAAGTAGTAATATATAAATTTCTACACGAAAGTGCAAGTTGTGTAGGGTGAATTTCTGCACGAAAGTGCGTTTTCTTTGTAGTGTTTTATAGTAAAAGCCTATAACGTAGGCTAAAAATTAAGTATTAGACAATAGGCTTTTCGTGTTTTATCTTTGACTTGTATTTAAGAAGCTGAAAAAATGCAAGTTAGGTTGTGCGGAATAAACGATCGTTTTTATTGTACTGCCTGGTCTCGGGGATAACCCCGGGACCTGCCAATTTGTGTTCCCTGTCGGTGGCCATTCGCTTTGGACGATCGGTCGCGTTACGTCGATTCTTTGCGAAGTACCAGAAATGGGTGAACCTCGCCATGTTCGTTGCGCTTTTGGCCTGCGCTATAAAAATTTTTGATTTCGTGTCCTAATCGTTTGTTCTGAGCGTTCCCCCGGCTCCCGGGACACGCACAACAGAACCGCCGCCGGGGTCGGGCTGTCGCGTTATCACGGCAAGGTCGC
>DCGZ01000006.1:7738-11005 GCA_002314675.1 Fibrobacter sp. UBA1765
CGTTCAGCCTCGCGCTCCATGAGACGGCGCAAATCAAACGCCGCGCGAGTCCGAATGGCTTCGCCACTTCCATCCCTAACGCAAATTCGCTAGGACAATTCTATTCGTTAGGAAGTCTCAAGATCATCAGCTGGCCGCCGTGATCGTAATACGGCTTTATATTTTCACACACATAATCGGTCGCCTCTTTGTCAAGAAAGCCGAAACCGTATGTATTCTGGTAGTAATTCACCAGCTTTTCGTCAATCGCATAAATGACGATGTTTTGAACTCCTACATATTTCCGGATTTCTTCGATGATTGGCACGATAAAGTCGGCCATCATGGTTGGGGCGATGTATTGAGCGATATCGTCATAGTCGGTAATGCCTGCGTTTCTTGCGAAATTGACAAGCTCGATCGCCGATTCAGAAATTTTGATTTCAATGCCGTCGCTGTCTTTGCTGATTTCGTGGGATTGCTCGTCACGATTGTAAAAGACCAACAGGCAGGTTTTCAATGTGAAAAAGCCGCACAGCTGGCGGTATTTATCGAAAACCAAGTATGTAGTTGATTCGCCACGAATAGTGTCTTCGATGGCTCGTTTCTTCAAGTAATCAACGACGCCGTCCCCATCTTTATGGGCGACTTCAAAAGTGTTGATAACCCTCCGATGTTCGTCGCAGTTGCGAACCTTTTCGCAAAAGAACGCTCCATCACTTGATTGCAGAGGAAAAGCAATCACTTACTGTCCCTAGGGGATGGTCTGTGGCAAAGGGAGCGTAAACGCACCATATCCAACTTCGGAAGTTGGTTCATCGCTTCGGTCACTTTGTGCAACAGCGCATCACGCTTTGCTAATTGTTCCGTAGTGTACATATTGTAACCTCCAATGCTAATTATACCAATTTATTCCCCCAAAGTCAACAGCGCTTTATTCAAACACCCCAAAAACACCTAGAATTTGTGACTTTCGGGCGAGGCACAAACACACTCCCACGGGTCTCCATTTTTGGGCGTTCCCCCGGCTCCCGGGACACGCACAACAGAACCGCCGCCGGGGTCGGGCTGTCGCGTTATCACGGCAAGGTCGCCGAGCTTCGCCGAAGCGCCCCTGCCGTGTCCGTTCAGCCTCGCGCTCCATGAGACAGCGCAAATCAAGCGCCGCGCGAGTCCGAACCGTGGCCGGCTTCCATCCCTAACGCAAAAATGCAGGAAAACTAATTTTTTTTCTGCGCATCTTTGAATGGCTTCAAATCAAAGAACATCAGACGCGTTGCATCCTTGCGGTCTTTTTGGGTAAAGAAGTCGAAACTATTCTTGATGTAAAAACCAGTTGCGGCGGCATACGCATCGACAGTAATGAACCGGCATCCCGTGCGGTTCCCATTGGTAAACGCATGTTTGACAAAATTCAAAATGGCTCGGCCGATACCTTGATGTTCGTAGTCCATGGAAACAGCAAGACGGCCGATTTTTACAGATGGATATGTCTTGCGTCGCTTATTGTTTGAAATTCTTCTGTTGATTCTGTTCCACAAGGAGCGTTCTTCTGGATCATAGGAGACTTTGTCGTTCAGTAGAGTGAAATAAGCGACTGTCTTTTGAGTTTGACGATCCACCAGAAGATAAGTGACTGCCATTAATTCAGCAAGATAATTCTTTGCATCATCGAACAGAAAGTTGTTCAATTCATCATCTTTGCTGCAAAACGGAAGGATTTCCGTTTTCTCATCCAGGGGGAAAAGGTCAAATGAGGAAATATCCATTATTAAAACGGAAACTTTGCGATGGACATGAACTTATCGTAGGCGTTCCGTGCAGCCAGAACGTCTTCCTTCGTCACGGGCTTCGGATTCGCAATTTTCTGTTCGAAAACGCGAGCATCCTCACCATAGAGAGTCGGAGTTTCTTTGATCGGTCTTGCCATAAAATTTCACCTCATCCATAATTTAGGTTTTTAAGGAGGCATTGTCAAAGGGCTTGTCCGTTTCAACTGATTTTTTAGGGCGTTCCCCCGGCCTTGTGTCATTGCGAGCGAAGCGCGGCAATCCAGCAGCATGCTCGCTCATGACAGGCCGGGGTCGGGCTGTCGCGTTATCACGGCAAGGTCGCCGAGCTTCGCCGAAGCGCCCCTGCCGTGTCCGTTCAGCCTCGCGCTCCAGGCAACATCACAAGCCAAGCGTCGCGCGAGTCCGAATGGCTTCGCCACTTCCATCTCCCCTAAAGGGGACCATGGCCCACTAAGCGCTAAAGCGCCAAGTGGTTGCAGGCCTAACGCAAAACGCTAGTCATCAGTCTCATTGGCCAGCTTAATAAAGTTATCAAAAGCCTCGATTATGGAATCTGCGTTTGCATAAGACTTGCGGATAATCAAGAACGAATAGGACTCTGTTTCGCTAAAGAAAATTTCTCTTGGGGTGATGGTAAATGGTCGATGTATCGATGAACGCAACCAAGGCGCTGTCGAATTTGTCCAGGAAGTTTCGAATGATCGAAACAATGGTATCTCTAGTATTACTTCCAGAAATATCGTTTACATGATTATTTGGCAGCAAACTGCTTTCTACGCGATAGATGTCCACGCAAAAGATAGGGAAGTTGGCTTCAAATTGCGAAGTCAAGTCGTTGAATATGACAGAAATTTTATTTTGAGTTTCGGTCTCAAAATAAAAGGTGTCGCAATCTTCAATTACCGGATAAATCACAAAAACTACTTTGCCGGGACAAAGCCCTTCAAAGTACCATTGGCCTTGAAGTATTCTGCCCGCTGTTTCTTTTCGGCAAGAATATCCTTCAAAAGCTTCTTTGCTTCGGATGTAGTAAACTGCTTCATAGCATTATCCTCATCCATAATATAGGATTTTAAGGAGGCATTGTCAAAGGGCTTGTCCGTTTCAACTGATTTTTTGGGGCGTTCCCCCGGCTCCCGGGACACGCACAACAGAACCGCCGCCGGGGTCGGGCTGTCGCGTTATCACGGCAAGGTCGCTTCGCCAAGGTCCCTGAGCATGTCGAAGGGCCGAAGCGCCCCTGCCGTGTCCGTTCAGCCTCGCGCTCCAGGCAACTGCACAAGTCAAGGGTCGCGCGAGTCCGAACCGTGGCCGGCTTCCATCCCTAACGCGAATGTAGGATGCAAGATGTTCTATATGCCTCAGGGTGAGGCGTATGGGAAACTAGGCAAATTCTGATTAAAAAAATTTATTTTCAGGGGAACGATGTTTTAGAAAAACTAAATTTATGGGGAATATATTCGGAGTTTTTTATGAAGACTTTTAAGAAAATTGG
>DCGZ01000135.1 GCA_002314675.1 Fibrobacter sp. UBA1765
TGTCATCACGAGCAACGCGAAGTGATCCAGAACATAGTCCTGGATGGCCGCGCTTCGCTCGCCATGACACGGAAAATTGCAAATCCTTCCGTCTTCCATCTTCCGTCTTCTGACTCCTGATTCCTGACTCTTGTCCTCTGTTTTCTGTCCTCTATTTTCTACATTTTACCCATGCGAACTCCCGATTCTAACTTCTACCACTCCCCCCTCGCCGTAGGCCAATTCGAGCTTTCCGAAGAAGAAAGCCACCACGCCACAAAAGTTTGCCGCGCCGCCGTTGGCGATACTTTAAGACTTTGCGATGGCGAAGGCCACTTTGCAAACGCAAAGATTGTAGAAATCGGGAAAAAGGCCTGCACGGTTGAAGTAGAAGCAATTGAAACCATCGAGAAGCGCCCGCACTTGAACCTTGGAATCGCCTGCCTTAAAGACGACGGCAACGAAGAAATCGCATTGCACGCCGCCGAAGCCGACCTTGCAAACATCATCTTGTTCCGCACCGACTATTCGCAGGAACCAAAGAACGCAAGCCTAGACCGCGTTGTACGCCGCTCGGAACTCAAGGCCCGCGTAAGCCTAAAGCAATCCATGAAGGCCTACGAAACTAAAATCGAGGGTCCGGTCGTATTGAAGGAATGGCTAAAGACTGCAACAGGAACGCTCGTTCTTTGTGATATCGACGGCCAAGATGAAATCCCAGCAAACATCAGGAATAGCGAAGAACCTGTAACGCTCCTCGTAGGCCCCGAAGGTGGATTTTCCCCGGAAGAAATCTCAGCAATCAAGTCGGCACCAAACGCAAAAATTTGTTTACTAAAATTGGGGAATACAAGGCTCAGAGCCCGTACTGCGGCCCTTTTTGCCATTGGAAAGATGCTTTAAAGCCATATTTTTGATTCGGGAATAGCATACAAAAGGCTCACAATCAAACTTTTTTTTGAGTCTATAAAAAATATATAGCATAACCCCTTGATTTTTTGGAAAAATTTCTAAACTTGAAATTTGATATTTTTTTGCTATCTTTGGGCCCGTGATAATCAAATATGAAGATATTAAATCGCTGACCGAAGACGAGCTTAAGTGGTGGCTTCGTGAAATCGGCGAAAAGCCTTTCCGTGCAGACCAGATCCGCAATAGACTTTTTTGCGGTCAAGTAGCTAGTTTCGATGAAATGGAACAGCTCAAGCCGGCACTCCGCGAAAAGCTGAAAGAATCCTTCAGAATCACCTCCCTTACCGAAGTCCACAGGCTAGAATCCGTAGACGGCACAGTAAAGTGGCTCTACGAAACTGCAGACGGCAACCACATCGAAACAGTGCTGATTCCTGCAAACGGTCGCTATTCCGTTTGCGTTTCAACTCAGGTCGGTTGCGCTCAGAACTGCGCATTCTGCCGTACCGCAAAGATGGGCTTTATCCGTAACCTCGAAGCAGGCGAAATTCTCGAAGAAATCATCCGCGTCAATTGGTACTTAAAATCCATCAACGCTCTTTCTCGCGACAACAAGCAGGCAACTGTTACAAACATTATCTTCATGGGCATGGGCGAACCCCTCAACAACCTCGAAAACGTCCATCGAGTTTGCTGCACGCTCCATAACCAAAAGCTCTTTAACCTTGGCAAAGACCGCATGACTGTCAGCACGTCTGGCGTTGTTCCAAAGATCAAGGAACTCGTAGACCGCAACACGCCATGCTGCCTTGCAGTAAGCCTCAATAGCACAAACAACGAATACCGTTCCTCCGTGATGCCGGTAAACAAGGTTTGGCCTATTGAAAAGCTCCTTGAAGCAATCGACGAATACATTCGCCGTACCGACAAGCACGTAACATTCGAATTCGTGCTTATCCAGAACATTACCTGCACACCGCAGGCTGCCAAGGAACTCATTAGAATTTGTGCACCGCGTCGTGTAAAGGTCAACGCTATCGTGCTTAACGACGGCGACGATCCGACGCTTCACGCACCGACTCCAGACGAAGTCGAACGCTTTTTGGAAACTGTCCGCGCTGCGGAAGTCCAAATCACTATACGCAATCCACGCGGCCGCGATATCCTTGCGGCATGCGGACAACTCGCGTACAAAAACAAACAAGGAAAAACCGATGCTAACACAGAATCTGCCTGATTTCTGGGAATCTCTCTACTCCAAGGGTAAAGATTACTGGAATGCTGGAAAGGCAACACCAGCCCTTCTTGACTTCTTTGAAAATCCGTCCTGCCCAAAGAGCGGTAGCGTTCTCGTTCCTGGTGCTGCTTATGGCTACGATGCCGAAGCTTGGGCCAAGCGCGGACACGACGTTCTCGCTGTGGATTTCTGCCCTACGTCGGTCGATGCCCTCGATAAGCTTTCACGCACGTACAAGAATATCCGTTCGCTCGACCTCGACTTGTTCAACCTTTCTCCGAAGGACCCTAAGAAGGGCGGCGAAACATTCGACATCATTTACGACTACGGTACATTCAACGCCATTCACCCGGGCCGCCGCGATGAATATTTTGAAATGTGCTACCGCATGATGAAGGACGAAGGTCTTCTCATCATTCTCATGTCTCCGCTTTCTAACGACAGCACCATGAAGGGCCCTCCGCACGCAACAAGCGAAGGCGAACTCATGGCCCGCCTCGACGGTATCTTTGATATCGTGGAACGCATCCCGGTAACAAACAGCCTCCCGGGCAAGGGCAAGGAAGAATTCTGGCTTTTGAAGAAGCCGCAGGAATAATCCTTAAAAGCATTTGAAAAGAGTCTGCCAAGGTATCTACCGGGCAGGCTCTTTTTTTTGCTAACAAAAACTTTCATTCAAGATTTTTTGACAGCAAAAAGGCTCCCACAAAAATCAAGGACCCCTTTTATGCTACATTACTTTTTAGAACAATCTAAAAGGTTTATTATGCATATTTCAAAATCTTCCCTTTGCATTGCCGCAAGTGGCATTGCCCTTGCGTTAAGCCTGTCTGCCTGTGGCGACAGTTCCAGCAGCTCTACCGCAGCTTCTACCGACGAAAGCTCGTCTAGCATCGAAGCTGGCACCCCAGACGCTCCGGCAGCATCCAGTTCAAGCATAGCAGGCACTCCAGGCGAACAAGCCCCAAGCGGAGAAACACCGACTAAAGGCGACTCCTTCGCAGAAGATACTGAAGCAGAAACACTCGCACTCGATGTTAGCGCACCGGTAGAAGGTTGCCAAACAGAACCTGTAGCTTTTGGTTCTGGCATCAAGGTCACTTGTGGTGATGAATTCCTTGGCAATGTCATGGACGATGACGACGCGACTCCATACGACCCGGCAGCAACCTACACTGACTTCGTAGGCATTCAAAAGGTATTCGAGGGATTAAAGCCAAACGAACGCGTGGTATTTTTGCTCCGCCACGGCGACCGCGAACACGGTACCGGTTCTGAAAGCCTGCTCACGGGCCTTGGCAAGTACCAGGCCCGCAGCGTCGGCGCAAAGCTAAAGAGCGATGAAGCGATTTTCTTTGGTCACTCCAACTACGAACGTACTCAGCAAACCGCACAGAACATCGCCATTGGCCGTGGTCAATCTGAATTCAACCACAAGACCGTTGCAGAACTCAGCGGTGGCTGGTATACAAAGGACAGCGAAAAGGAAGCTGAATATTCAAAGGTTGAAATTAACGGCCAGTACGTGCTTACCATGTGGGCTTATGACGGTACTTACGCCGACGCCTACTACGACCTAAGCGAACGCAGTGAAGAGCTCATCGGCATCCTAAAGGCCAAGTTCATGGACATGCACCGCATAAGCGTCGCAATTTCACACGACCAGCTGATTTTGCCGTTCCTTGTCTACTTGACAAACAAGCAGATTGACTTGAACTACAATGCAAACAAGAGCTGGCTCAACTTTATTGCAGGCGTTGCAATGATTGTTGACGGCGAAAACGTTCGCTTTGTGCCGGTCAAGGGTCTTGATAGCGGACTTTTAAACTAATCCCAAATAAGCCAACCAACAAGGATTCCAATCAATACGCCTCCAATGAAGGAAGTTGATTGGGCCATGGCGCTCATCTTTTTTGCTTCGTTTAGTTGCTCGGTCTTCTTTTCTGCAGTTTCTGCATAAACGCGAAGCATCTTGGAACAAGTCTGGAAATTGGTGTCAAGAACGGCATAGCTCTTTTCCCAGTTTTCGCAACGGGCGCTTTCTACGTCGAGCTTTGTCTGCATGGCCTGCTTGTCTGCAGCGCTAATACTGTCCTTTACGGCAAGCAAGCTATCGCGCAAGGCAATTTCGGCATCTTGAGTAGCCTGGTTTGCTGCCATCACGTCGATTGGAGTTGCAACATCTTTTTTGGCAGAAACCGTGTCAGCGATTTGTTCCACTGCTGGAGCTACAGTTTCTTGTACCGCCGGTTGAACTTCTTCTGCGGCAAAAGCAGCTGCAACAAAACTAAGAACCAAAAGAATCTTTTTCATAGTAGACCTATCTTAAAAGCGTTCCACAAACTTGGTTAACGCAATATAGCGGCTAATCGGCGCAACGATTTCTTTAGCACGCTCTGCAACCTTAACATCATCATAAATTGCAAACACGGAAGCGCCCGAACCAGACATCAAAACCTGTACGGCGCCATTTTGCTGCATAAGCTTTTTCATTTCGACAATCTTCGAGTATTTCGGGAATACAGATTCTTCGAACTTGTTGAAAAGTTCAAAATCAAGCTTGCCGTTAAAATTCTTTTTAAAAGCTTCCCACGCAGATTCACCCGACGGAGTAATGCCACCGTAAGCGTCCTTTGTTGGTACGGCTGCATGCGGAGTTGCCACAAGCACTGCCTTTGGATATTCCAGGGTAACAGGCTTTAAGATATCGCCAATGCCTTCGGCAAAGGCGGTTCCACCCTGCACAAGGAACGGAACGTCGGCACCGAGCTTTGCACCGAGCTTTTCAAGTTCTTCCGGCTTTAGGCCAAGTTCCCAAACTTTATTCAATATACGAAGTGCAGCAGCAGCATCTGCGCTACCGCCACCAAGACCTGCGCCAAGCGGCATAACTTTTTCCATATAAAAGTCAGCACCCTTGCCTACATTGAAAGTTTCTTTCAAGAGCTTTGCGGCCTTGTACACAAGATCCTTTTCAAGGGGGTATTCTTGCGGGTTGTTATAGCCAACTGTAATTTCGCCAGTAGTATTAGCCTTGCCACTCAGGTAGTCGCCAATGCCAACAGTCTGGAAAACTGTACCAAGGTCATGGTAGCCGTCTTCACGCTTACGAATCACATCCAAAAACAAGTTTACTTTTGCAGGGGCAAATTCCTTAATCATGCCATACAATTTAGAAATTAGGGGATAGGATTTAGGGGTTAAGATCAATATTAGACTAGAGAACGGGCCTTAGGCCCTACAGACGAGAGGGACCTGTCAATTTCCGTGTTTAGGTATGGGGTC
>DCGZ01000162.1:0-13584 GCA_002314675.1 Fibrobacter sp. UBA1765
AGGAACTTCAGAACCAGTAACAATAGGAGCCTCCTTAGGGAGGCTTTTTTATCATATTAGCACCTGAAATTAAGTATATTATCATTGACTTGGTCAACTTCACGAAGACGGCAGACGAACTTGAAACCATTGAGGACAAGTGGCTTGCACAATGAGTGGATTTTTTTCAAGCGAAGTTTGACAACCAGAACCTGTCTGAATTGCTTTCGAATGTGGACCTTGGCACTCTCGGAGCGCTTACTTTTTCAAGTAGCTCGGCAAGCTAATGAGCAATGCCATCACAACTGTTGTCGTGCAGCTTATGAGCGGGAACCACGGCCAGCTAAATACACCGGCGATTAACGGCTCTATGCCGAATGGCTTGATGCCGTTGAATATGAATAGCGAGCTCATGCCGCAAAGTACACCTGCGATTACCGCGTGGGCTTTTGTCTTTTCAAAGAAAAATGCGAGCATGAACATGCCAAGGAGCGGGCCGGTAAATAGGCCCGTAAAAAAGAGTGCGCTCTTTAAAAGGGAACCGGCCTGTGCAGCGGCAAAGAACGCGCCTCCAATGCCGAGCAATCCCCAAACGACTGTCCAGATTTTTGCGCGTTTAAGGCTTGCATTGTCGTGACCTTTTCCAAGCAAATCGTTTTCAGTTGTGTTGCTGAGCGAGTTGATTGCGCTCGAAAGGCTGCTCATTGCGGCGGCGCAAATTGCAGCGACAATAAGACCCTTTACGCCTGTAGGGAGTGCATTTATAATGAAGTGCGGGAACACGTCGTTCTGGCCTACGCCTTCGGGGAGCGCTGCAACATTTGCAGTCTTGTAGTAAACGTAGAGCGCTGCACCAACCCAGTAAAAAAGAATCGAAACAACGCAGCCGAGGACCATGCTCAAAATGCTCGATGCGTTTGCAGCCTTTGGACTTTTGCAGCTTAGGTATCGCTGCACGAACTGCTGATCGCAACCACGAATCGCAATTTCAAGGACTGCGTAGGCGAGGCCTGCCGAAATTAAAGTGCGGTCGTTAGCAATGTCGAGGCCTGCGTCAAACCATTTTGTTTTGCCGGCAGCGCTTGCCATGTCGGCCATCACGCCAAAGCCTCCGCAATCGCGGGCAATCAAGTAAAGTACAAAGCAACCACCAAAGAAGAACACGCAGAACTGCAAAACGTCTGTCCATATCACAGCCTTGATGCCGCCAAACCATGTGTAGAAAATGGCGATGACGGCTGTAATGAGAATAGCCCAGTGCAGGTCGATTCCTATCATGCGTTCAAGCACAAGTGCCGGCGCATAAAGCAAAATGCCCGTGCGGAGCAGCAAATGCAAACAGTAAAAAATCGCGGCGAGGCGACGCGTTCCTTTTGAAAACTTGACTTCAAAAAGTTCGTATGCGCTTTGGATTCCTGACTTGCGAAACCTTGGAATGAACACGAGGCCTACAACGACAATGCTTAAAAGCCCGCCGAACTGGAACATCAAAAAGCGCATGTCGGCACCGAACACGTCAGCCGGTGCACCAAGGAACGTTGTTGCGCTTACGGACGTTGCAATGAGGCTGATGCCGACAGCAACCCACGGGATGGAGCCACCACCGAACATGTATTGCTTAAAGTCCTTCTTGTCCTTCTTTTCGCGAGAAACGAACAGGCCAAGGCCTGCCGAAAATACAAGAAACGCTACAAGAACAATCCAGTCGGTAAGTGTGAACATCGTTTATCAAGCCCCTAATTAAACGTCCCTATGTCTTGTGATAGCAATGGCAACCTGTTCTGTATTGCCCGTAACTTCATTTGAAATGGGAGCCGCAGGTGCTGTAAATGTTTCGTTCGAAATCGAGGCTGGAGATGTAATCACGGCTTCTGTTGCAATCGTTGCCGATGGCTCTGCGGCTTCGACTTCGTCCATATCCTTGTATTCTGTAACACGGTTACGGCCACCAGTCTTTGACTTGTAAAGGGCCTTGTCTGCAAAGTCGATTGCGCGCTTCATTTCGCGATCTTCTGGAACCACAAGGTATGCGCCGATACTTACTGTAACAGAAAGCGGTTGAGCCTGCTTGATGTCGAACGGAGTGCGTTCCACGGCCTTGCGAATGCGTTCTGCAGTGTCGACAAGCCCTTCCGGAGTGCAGTCAATCAAGCCGACAACGAATTCTTCACCGCCATAGCGGGCTACGACATCAATTTCTGTACGGACTTCGGAGCAAATGGTTCTTGCGATACCCTTGATGATTTCATCGCCAGCCGGGTGGCCGTATGTATCGTTTACGCTCTTGAAGTGGTCGATGTCCATCATCAATACGCCAATGTTGATCTTTTGGCGTTCTGCACGGAGCTTTTCTGTGCGTAAGCGTTCGTGCATTGTTCTGTGGTTGATAAGGCCGGTAAGACCGTCTCTAGTGGCAAGGTTACGATCCTTTTCAACTTGCAAAACGCGTTCAAGGGCAAAGCAGGCCGTACCGGTAATTGCCTTGAGCAACGACTTTTCATGTTCGGAGTAGTGCTTTGCATTGTAGGTTTCAAGGTTGATCGCAAAGTTTGCTACCGTAGAATCTGTCGGATTGATTGCGGCAGGCAACATGAACATGTAATGCAAATCCATGTTTCTGCGTTCGTTCTCGTTAATGCGGATTACGTATTCGGACTGGTTAAAGAATCGTTCCACTGGGCGGTTCTTCTGGATCGCCATGGGGAATAGCCCCTTGTCAGAAAGCGTGAATTCGTAATTGGTAAAGAAGTCTGCATCTACGCCGTCGCACAGGATTACCTTGCCGTGGCTTTCGTCGTGAGCGTCCATTGCAAGGAGCATCATGCGGTCGTAGTGAATGTAATCGCGAACGTACTGGCCAACCTGCTGGAAAATATCCTTGACCGACATGGATTCAAAGAAACGTTTTTGGTATGTGTAAAGAACGGAATACTGTTGTTGCTCGATATGGTTCTTTGCAGACATGAACGACTTGAAGCAAAGCATCTGCAAGGTCTGAGCAACGAGTGCAAGCGAATCAAGGAGTTCCGGGCCAAATGCGTTTGGCTGCAGGGAGTCGAGCATCAAAATGCCCTGGCGGCGGTTGCCGTCAAAGATAGGAACCGCGATAAGGGACTTTACAGGGACCTTGTCCTTGTAGATTTGCAGGCTCTGGCTACCGGCGAGGTCGCCTTCAAGGATTCTTGTAATTTCTGGCTTGAAGAATCCGCTCAAAAGACCGTTGCCCACTTCGATGTGTGCGTTCTTTTCGAGCTTGTCTGCGCCATTGCCCGCTGCCGTGCGGAGCAGGTAAATGTTGTCGATTTCGACATACATCAAGAATGCCGCCGTATGGACTTTTGGAATCAACTTTGTGAGAGCCGTAAGTTCGGCCCTTACGGTTTTAAACAGCGTCGCGTCTGTGCTTGCCCAAACCTGGTCCATGCGGAGCTGGCCGAGAGGCTCGTTTTCTGGGTCCGGTGCGTCAAAGAACTTGATCGCGGTCTGCGTGCCGGTCCCTTGCGGCTGCGGGCGCAAAATCGTTGCAGCTGTCGTTACCGTTGTAATACGCTGCGTAGGGTTGCGAGTAATGATTGCCGGAGGTGGCTCCGGGGCTTTAGAATCTGCAGCCCATACAAAGCCAAATACAATGGCGGCTGCGCCGACAAGGCTCAAAAGGAGCCAGGTTCCACCTTGAATGGAGGCACCGATAAAGATGCCGCCAAGCGTAAAGAGAAGATAGCTTAGATTGAATAACTTCATAAACCTACAACCTGAATGAACGATAAAGCATTATGCAAGCGATGATTGCGAAAACAACATGTGGGCCGTACGCTCCAACCATCGGGTCGATGTTTTCGCCCATCTTAAGCCCGAGACGTATAAGTATATAATAGCTAAACACAAAGAATATACCGATACCGAATTTTTGTGAAAGTCCACCGGAGCGGCTAAACCTGTGGCAAAGTGCAGCTCCGATCAAAAGAACAAAAAAGTTTGTCCAAGGGCCCGCGAACTTGTAATGGTACGCGGTTTCTAGGGCGCGTGTATCTTCACCCGACCTGCGAAGAACCTCGATCCTGTGCTTGACTTCGCGTGAATTCATTTCGTCGCCGGTCTGGCGTTCGTTTATAAGATCGTTTGGCCGTGTCGCAATTACGCCAAGCAACGGCATTCTAATGAATGATATGGTTTCAACGCTTCCGTCTTCCAGGAATTTTCTTTGATGCCCGTTTTCAAGAATCCATACAGAATCTAGTGCTGCTGCCGTGGTGTCGGCTTGAGCGGAATCGCCCTGGGCATTTTTTAAGGAATCTATTTTTTCTGATTCAACCGATTTTGCGGCTTCTGCAAGGCTGTTCTGCATTTGCGAAATGGTTGATGCAAGGCCCTTTGACTTGTTCTTTTTGACCGCCTCTACGGGAGACTTTTCTTTTTTTGCATCTTTGTTTTGGCTTGCCTTCGTTTTTTCGGCTTCAACCTTTTGGGTTGCACTTGGCTTGAGTCTTGGCGGCTCGTAGGCTCCCCAGTGAATGCGCTTTGCGTCGTAGCGTTCGACAAGGTGGCCTTCGTTTTTAAGAAGTAGAGAAACTTCGCGCCCTGCCTTGGAAACGCTTGAATAGTACTTAAAGAACCAGCTTGCGCGATCGCTGTCGATAAATGCAAAATCGCGCTTGTCCTTTACGCGCTCGTTCTTTTTCTTTTGTGCGCTAGTCTCCATGATCTCGAGCCTCTTGTGGTTTGACTCGGGCATTATGGTTTCGCTGAGAATGAACGAGAGCAAGGTAAAGAGCAAACCAAAAAAGAATATGGGCATGAGCGCACGGAACATGCTGCGCCCTGAACTTTGAATGGCCGTCAGTTCCAAATGCTTAGACATGTTGCCGACCGATGCTATGACAGCTAGGAAGAGCGCCACCGGCGAAATCAGGAAGATTATGTACGGCGAATAGCACTTGTAGTATTCAATGACCTCCGAGGTCTCGCGGTTTGACCAGGAACGAATGTTGCCGACAAAGTCAATGACAATGAACATCACGAGTGCCCCGATAAAAATCAGGAACAGCATCTTTAAAAAATTCCAAACAAGGTACCGTGAAAATTTCATTGTAAAATACGTGTAAGTCGTTGTACCGCATAAAGATAGGAAAATTAAGCTGAAACTTTGGAAAAAGCGCTTTCGAGAATGCTTGTGGAGCGTTAAAAGGCAAACCGGCCCTGCCAAAGCCTATAACGGGCTTGACAGAGTTATTGTTTTAGTGTACATTTGTGTATGTAAAAGAGACCTGCCGAGAAATGGACTATTACAATCTTGACATTATCATTGCCATAGGCTATCGCGTGCAATCTCCTGTGGCAACTCGGTTTAGGACTAGGGGCCTCAACGCGGCTGCACGAATTCATCCAAAACTACCACTTGATAATTTTTTATTTTTCCCTAAAGAATGTTTATGGGAAAAATGAAGTTTTTTGTATTTCTATCAATTCTTCTTGCGACGTGCCTTACGTCCTGTTTTAGCGATTCAAATAGCTCAAGTGCAATTTCTGAGCCAGGATGCACTCCCGACAAGTGCCTGATATATGCAGTATATTCTGTGGCTGGGATCGGAGACCAGGGCTACCAGGACCTTGTTTACTATGGCGTAAATAAGGCAGTGAAGGATTATTCCGTTTCTGTAGAAAATGTCCAGCCCTATTCCCTGGATTCCGCAGAAAAATTCATTCAGACTTTTTTCGATGAAACAAAAAAAGATGGTTATAAAAAGAGACTGCTCCTTCTTTCGACAGACGAATACAACGGTCTTTTTAAAGACCATCCAAAATGGAAGCAGAGCAAGACTAATTCAATTCTCGTGATTGGCAATAACAGGGACTCCATCGACGCATACGCCTGGGATGTTTCTCTTTATGGCGCAAGCTACCAGGCCGGCAGAACCATATACGAATTAGGTCTGGACTCCGTAGGTGTTCTTGGAGCAAACTCCAAAACAAAGGCGGTGCAAGATGCAATACAAGGATTTTCTGATGGTTACAAGAAAGCCTCTTCAAGGACTCTTGAAGTCGACTATGGATTTTTAGAAGAAGAGGAAGGCACGGGTTTTGACGAAAATTTAGCGGCATACCTATTTGCCTCGTTCGTCTACATGAAACACCAGTTTGACTTTATATTTCCTGTCATCGGAGGTGGCAGCGTTGAAATTTACAGATTCATGAGAGAAATGCAGGACTCCATATCATTTTATAGCTGCGGCATAGATGTAAACCAGGAACATCAAAGCGACAACATTCCTTTTTCAATTGAGAAAAAAACGGACTTGCTAGTTCTTGACTTTGTTTCAAAATGGGTTCTTGAAGAAGAAATTTCCAACAACTTCATTGGAACTCTAGATTCAAAATACGCAGACATTGTAGTTTCTAAAAATTATAGCGATTGGCAATCGCACTTTGACAAATACCTAAAAGAAGCGCAAGACGCAGAACATTCATACTTAGAGAAGGCACAATGAAACTATTCATATTTCTTTTTTTAGCCTTGCTCCTGGGCGCATGTTCAGATAACGGATCCTCGGTAAATAATCCCCCTCCGCAAGAGGTTTCCGTAAAGGTCGCCGTCATTTTGCCGCTTAACGAAAGCGGTTCAATCCATTGGCGCAATACGGCTGACTGGTTTGAAGAAAATTTGCAAAAGGCCTTTAGCCGTTCGCACAATTCTTCGGTTAAACTTGATTTGGAATGGATAGACGAAGATTCATCCAACATGAAGGAATTAAGTGCAACTCTTATAAAAAACGACGACATCAAGGCGATTATCGGCCCTCTGAAAGAAGACAAGCTCGACACACTGGCGGGGTATCTGGCAATTGCAAACAAACATGGCCCAAGAAAAACCCTTATTGCCCCAAAGGCGACCGATGCAGAAATTGTTCGAAAATTTGGAGACGAAAAATGGTTCTTTAGCCTTACAGAAACAGACGCGACATTGTGCGGAAATCTGCTGTCAAGCGCAAAGGCCATGGACGCAAAATCTGTATCTCTCTTGACATCAAGCGCAAATGAAGAAAAAACGTTCTTGGACTGGTTCGCCTTTCAGGCCGTGGAACTCGGCTTGCAAATAAATGCGATTGAAAGCTTCAACGATACCTCTGATGTAAAAACCGTTGCCGAAAATTTCTTTTCTACAAGTCAAGACTTTGTAATATGCATTCCTGCAAATTATATGGAAGCCATAGAAATACTAAAGGCCCACAAAAAGCAAAAATCAA
The DNA here is from genome assembly GCA_002314675.1 of Fibrobacter sp. UBA1765. Lineage (GTDB taxonomy): Bacteria > Fibrobacterota > Fibrobacteria > Fibrobacterales > Fibrobacteraceae > UBA1765. Next base: position 7,221 of record DCGZ01000162.1, read on the forward strand.
CGGCAAGACTCTTATTTAGCGAAAACGCAGTCGACCCAGAAATTCTTAAATACCCAGAAGCCGAAGGCCTTGAGGCGGTAACTCCGGGAGCAAGCCCAGAAAGCGGTTTTGACATAGCATACTTTACAAAATTTGATATTTACCCAGGTATCGGCAGCGCCCAGTTTTACGACGCCCTTATGCTTGTCGCATTTGCACAAACAGAAATGCTTGCAAGCGACGACAGTCTTTTTTTAGATGAACATATAAAAAATCTTGTAAAGCAAAACAGCTATGCAAATAGCTGGGCTTGGGAACCGTTTGGCATGTCTGGAGTTTTAGAAAAAATTCAAAAGGGCCAAGCAAATATTGACTTTAGCGGAGCTTCTAGTTCGCTGGTTTTCAACGAAAGCAGTTACTCCATTATTTCAGAAACCATTTATACGCACTGGATTGCAAAAAATCAAAAATTCTACCCCTTGAATTATAAATCCGCATACGGCAACAATCGAACAAACAATTCAGAAATATCGTACAAATGGTATTTTACGCACATTTTACCACAAATCCAAGGAATCGATTCTACCCGACATATAGAATACCCTCCATTAAAGGGCAATTACGCCTTGCTCGTAGCAACCACCAGAACCTGGGGGGAATACAGGCACGAGTCCGGGGTTTATAGCATGTATCACAAGCTAAAGAATTATGGTTATGACGACGACCACATCATTCTGATTGCAGAAAAAGACATTATAACAAGCGATTACAACCCTGCGAAAGGAACATGGGTCGATTACAACGAAGAGCAGATCATCGACAGCCTCAATGCAGACTACAAGATAAGCGAGTTGGAACCTCAGGATGTTTTAAAAATTCTAACTGGTCAAAAGAGCGAGCGCCTGCCCCATGTCATTCAATCCGATTCTACACAAAACATATTTGTGTATTGGAGCGGGCACGGAGATCGCGGTAATTTGGGATGGAAAATCGGCGGCACGCGGAGCGGCAGCTTTTCGTATGACGACATGCAAACGCTTATATCTACATTGTCAAAAGAAAAAAAATTCCGCAAAATGCTTTGGGTCGTTGAAACCTGCTATTCTGGCAGTGTTTGCAAGGCCTTTGACGATGTCGGAGCCGAGGGAGCCTTGTGCATGACAGCAACAAACGAAAACGAGACTTCTAAGGGGCTTATGTATTATGCGCCATTTAACCAATACTTAGCGAACAGTTTCTCGTATAACTTTATGTCTATACTTGACAACTCCACAATTTCGTCGCAAGACAATTACGATATCCCACTAAGCGACATGTACAGCGAGCTTTATAAAGCAACTCTCGGCTCCCATGTTTCGATCTATAATTCCCAAAATTATGGAAATTTAAAGTTAAATAAAATCGGTGAATTTTTAGTGCCTGTGCAATGACAAAAAAGAGAGATTGCTTTACGCAAAGCGGAATCGTAGCTATATTTTAATTGTTGAATCGCGAGAGTGCTAACTTTATTTTAATGGAGTATGATATGAAAAAGCTTCTAATTCCTGCATTTGTTTGCTTCGCAGCAATGCTTACCGCCTGTGGCGACGACAGCAGCTCCGCAAGCAGCGAAGCCGTAGAATCCTCCAGCAGCGTTTCTAGCAGCAGCAACTGGGACCACGAAAATGTCGGAGCAGATTTCTGCATTTCTGCCAGTGATTCAACCACCTTGCTTAGATACGTATACGAAGGGCCAGACAGTGCCATGGAAGTAATCCGTTACGTATATCCCAAGATGTTCGAAGACGTAGAAAAAGTCTGTGAAGAAGCAAAGGCAAACAAGACTGATGAACAGGAAGTGACCTGCGAAGACGATGTTGAAATCAGCTACCAGCCAAAGACAATGACTTTTGAGTCCTTAAAAGCCTTGATGACAGAAGAATGCTATAAAGGCACGATTAAAAACGAGGTCGACTCGACAAATCCTGATGAAGCACCGGAAAACCAGCAGTTCAATCCGAAACATGGAATGTGCAATCTTAACTCTAATCCATATTGCAATGATCTAACAAAAAAATAGATATCAAACAAATTAACCAACCAGCTTGGCAAGAACAAAAATTGCTAACACATCGCGAGCATTACAACAGTCTCCAGAACACCTGAAAAATTTCAGGTGTTTTTTTTGCGATTCGAATAAATTGGCCGGGCTCTTAAACACAGCCTCAAAGAGATGCTTTTGACAAAATGATGTAAAAAAAGAATTGAATGAATGCTATATTAGTAGCATGGCTCTCAAAAGATTTCCAACTGGTGTTCAGGACTTTGCTGTTCTTAGAGAAGATGGCAAGTATTATGTTGACAAGACCGACTTGATTTACAAGTTGGTCCGGTCTGATCGTTATTACTTTCTCAGCCGTCCGCGCCGTTTTGGAAAATCCCTTTTAATCAGCACCCTGCAATATTATTTTGAAGGCCGCAAGGAACTGTTCACGGGCCTTGCCATGGAACGCCTTGAAACCGAGTGGAAAAAATACCCGGTCATTCGGCTCGACATGAGCATGGTGAAGTATGCCGACCAGGAAAAGTTGAATCGAAATTTTCATGCAGTCCTCAAGGATTACGAGACTTTTTATGGTATTGAACCTGACTTGTCGAACCATGCCTGGGGAACCCGCCTTGCAGAAATCATTAAGGCTGCACACGCACAGTCTGGCGAACAGGTAGTCGTTCTTGTCGATGAATACGACACCCCGATTCTCGATACGATGGACCAGCCGGATATTTTGTTTGATGTCCGCAATCAAGTTCGAGATTTATATAGCCCTCTCAAGGCACTCGGCGGCATCCTCCGCTTCGTGTTCCTCACGGGCATCAGCAAGTTCAGCCAGCTCAGCATCTTTAGCGAATTGAACAACCTGAAAGTCATCACGATGCTCGATGACTATGCAGCCATCTGCGGCATCACCAAAGAAGAACTGCTAACGCAAATGCAACCTGAAATCCAGGCTCTTGCAGACAAGCAGAAAATGACCTACGACGAAGCTGTTGCTGGTTTGCAACGCCAGTATGACGGCTACCACTTTAGCAAGAATTCCCCGGACATTTACAACCCGTTCAGCTTGATAAATTCCCTGAGTGACGGCGAACTTGCGAACTACTGGTTTGCCTCCGGCACGCCGACCGTTTTGACAAAACTTGTGAGCAAGTTCAAGATGGACCCGGTAATGATGAATGACGGCTTCGAGTCAACTCAGGAGATGTTCGATGCTCCTACGGAAACGGCTACAGATCCGATTCCGATGCTTTACCAAAGCGGCTACTTGACTATTCGCAGTTTTGACAGCGGCATCTATAATTTGGGATTCCCGAACGACGAAGTTCGCATGGGCTTTTTGAAGGCCTTGATGCCGTATTACGCTAAAGAAAATGCAAACCAGAACGATATTTTCATTCTTGCCTTTACCCGTGCCATGCGCGAAGGACGCCTCGAAGATGCCCTTTTGCAGATGCGAGCCTTCTTCAGCAGTGTCCCTTACAATGCGGAACGCCAGGATGAAAACCATTACAAGACCTTGTTCTTCTTGATTTTCAAGCTGTGCACGCCTTACCTAGTTCGCACAGAAGAATGTTCTGCCGCGGGCCGCGCCGACGCCGTCGTAGAAACTGCCGACGCTGTCTATGTTTTCGAGTTCAAGCTCGACGCAAACGGCACCGCCGAAGACGCTCTTAGGCAAATTGACGACAAGGGTTACCTGGTGCCTTACACGGTTACAAAAAAGGCCGACGGTTCGCCGAAAAAGTTGTTCAAGATTGGTGTCGCCTTTGATGCCGAAAAACGCACCTTGGGCGAATGGAAGATTGTGTAAGAAAACTTTATTTTTATGAGGTATAACATGAAAAAACTTTTAATTCCTGCATTTGCCTGCACCGCAGCAATGCTCACCGCCTGCGGCGACGACAGCAGCTCCGCAAGCAGCGAAGCCGTAGAATCTTCCAGCAGCGTTGTAGCTGAATCTAGCAGCAGCGACTGGGCACACGAACCTATCGGTGGCTACGCCTGCGTTTCTGCTAAGGATTCAACCACCATCCTTAGATACTCGTACGAAGGACCAGACAGTGCCATGGAAGTGGCCAGTTACGTATACCCAAAATTGGGCGAAGACGTAGAAAAAGTCTGTGAAGAAGCCAAGGCAAACAAGACTAAGGAACAGGAAGTAGTCTGCGATTCCATTGTCGAAATAAGCAATTCGCTCAAAACAATGACTTTTGATTCCTTAAAAGCATTGATGACAGAAGAGTGCAAAGCGGGTTCAATCCAGAACACCGTTGACTTGGTGGATCCGGATAAGGCTCCGGAGAACCTTTTACAACTTATTGAAATTATTAGATTGCTACGATCACTATGAGATGTAAAAAGGTTGGCACTTTGAACTTAGCGAAATCACCAACTTTATTTTAATGGAGTATGGTATGAAAAAACTTTTAATTCCAGCATTTGCCTGCACCGCAGCAATGCTAACCGCCTGCGGCGACGACAGCAGTTCCGCAAGCAGCGAAGCTGCAGAATCCTCCAGTAGCGTTGCAGCAGTATCTAGCAGTAGCGACTGGGCTCACGAAGACGTCGGAGGCTACTTCTGCTTATCAGACAAAGATGCTGTCTCCGTACTTGGATATGCGTTCGAGGGTCCAGACAGCGCTATGGAAGTGATCCGTTACGAATATCCAGAACTACTCGAAGATATAGAAAATGTCTGTAAAGATGTAGAAGCTGAAAAGGCTAAGGAAGATGGCTGTAAACGCATTGACATAATTAGTGAATCGTTAAAAACTATGACCTTTGATTCCCTGAAAGCTTTGATGGAAAAAGAATGCAAAGCGGGTTCAATTATGAATACTGTCGACATAACAGACCCGGACGAGGCTCCAGAAAATAGCTCCTGGTCTAGCATAAAAAAATAGACTCGTTGAGAGTATATGCGTGGATGACAAAATTTTTGCCGCATGTTACACATACTGCTCGCTAGCGCCTTCACACCATCTTTATAAAAACACCAGACTATCTGTCAAATCAACTTATCAGCTTGGCTAAAAAGCTAAAACTTTATTTTAATGAGGTATAATATGAAAAAAAATATTTACATTATTGCGTTTTCATCACGGCGGCAATGCTAACCGCCTGTGGCGACGACAGCAGCTCCGCTAACAGCGCAGAATCCTCCAGCAGCGTTTCTAGCAGCAGCGACAAATTGGCACACGAACCTATCGGTGACTACGCCTGCGTTTCTGCAAAAGATACCGCAACTATGCTTTGGTATGTATACGAAGGGGAAGACAGTGCCCTGGAAGTGACGAAAATAGAATACCCTATAGAATACGAAGAAGCAGTAGAAGAATGTGAAGGAGTCCTTGCAGAAAAGGCTAAAGAACAGAATGTGGACTGCGATTCCGCCATAGCAACCATCGATACGCTCAAAACAATGACCTTCGATGCCTTGATGTCTTTGACAACGAAAGAATGCTTTGATGAGAAAGTAATAAACGCAGTCGACTTGACTGACCCGGACGAGGCACCAGAAAACAGCCTCTGGAAAAAGATTAAAAAGGCTGCCAAAAAACTCGGTAATGGCATAAAGTCTTTGTTCTAAAAAAAGCATAAAGGAAGCCCATTAATTTGGGCTTCTTTTTTTGTATAAATGCTATATTAGTTGCATGGCTCTCAAAAGATTTCCAACCGGTGTTCAGGATTTTGCGCAAATCCGCAATAACGGATATTTTTATGTAGACAAGACGGATCTTGTCTATAACTTGACTCATACGAATCTATATTACTTTCTCAGCCGTCCGCGCCGTTTTGGAAAATCCCTTTTAATCAGCACGCTGCAATATTATTTTGAAGGCCGCAAGGAACTGTTCACGGGCCTTGCCATGGAACGCCTTGAAACCGAGTGGAAAAAATACCCGGTCATTCGGCTGGATATGAAGAATTTTCGGTGTGATGATAAGAACGCTTTAGAAAAATCGTTTGACGATTTGTTGACTCCACTAGAAAAAACTTTTGGTATCAAACAAGAGTATGATGGTCGATACGCTTCTTCGCGTTTGTATCAGTTGATATCGGAAGTGCATGAAAAATCAAAATCCGAAGTTGTCGTTCTTGTTGATGATTACGATGTTCCTTTTTTGAAAGCCGCAGAAGCGGGGATTCTTGAGGAGAGTTGGCTTTCTATAATGGGTTTCTTTTGCCCCATAAAAAGCCTTGGCGGAATAATCAAATTTGCAATTCTTGTTGGCACCTGTAAAACTCATTATGCCGACAATATATCCGGTGGCTTGAATAACCTTTACGATATCACGATGCTCGATGACTACGCGGCCATCTGCGGCATAACCAAGGAAGAACTGC
>DCGZ01000162.1:13651-13888 GCA_002314675.1 Fibrobacter sp. UBA1765
CTCTTGCAGACAAGCAGGGAATGACATACGATGAGGCTGTCGCAGGTTTGCAACGCCAGTATGACGGCTATCATTTCAGCGAGAACTCCCCGGATATCTACAATCCATTCAGCTTGATAAATTCCTTGAGCGAACTAAAGCTTGCGAACTACTGGTTTGCCTCCGGCACGCCGACCGTTTTGACAAAACTTGTGAGCAAGTTCAAGATGGAACCGGAAACATTTAATGTGGGTTTTC
>DCGZ01000121.1:0-45654 GCA_002314675.1 Fibrobacter sp. UBA1765
CCCCTTTCGGGGCGCCTGCTTTATTAAGGGTAGTTGGTTACTTTTTCAATGCGAGAATATCTGCTTCGGTAAGACCGGAATATTCGCAAATCTTGCTGATCGGCTCATTTTTCTCGAGCATTCTGAGAGCAACTTTTTGCAAGCTGTTCAATCCAGCTTCTGCAAGCCTAGTCATGATTTCTGCTTTCGTTACCATATCTTCTGCCACCTTTTCAATAAGTTCTGCAGGCGTGTTTGTCGTTTTCAGGCGTGCATACGCGTCCAAAATCACGCTTTCGTTCGACTCGGGTTCCTCGGTCGCATTTGCGGCATTGGCGAACAAAGCCAGCCATTCCTTTTCGGGGGTATCCAAAACGGTCTCGTGAAAACGCGTCAGATCAATGACAATATACTTATTTTTATCGTAAACGGCACTGGCATTTGCATTGCCAATGTCAGATTGGCGATAGAGTGCGAGTTCTTCACGATAATTGTTGCAGAACGAGACTCCGAAATTGCAAATCCAGATGGAATAGGCCCTCGGCATTTCGTAAAGGTGTGAGTCATGTTTCAATTTGATTGTAATTTCTTTGTCCGGATGTTTTTTCAATTCTTCGTTGAATTCCTTTTCGCGTGCTGCATCAAAATCAATCTTTGAGTTGATCGCAAGCTGCGCCGCATAGAGAACGACGCGATCCAAGAAATAGGAGTGCCATGCACGCTGCATCTCCAGATCAATATACTTACCGGAATTCAGCCTTGCGTGCAGGTCGTAGCGAACCTGCTCGCTGCCGATTTTTGAGGTGAGTTTCACGGAACTTTTCAAGCGTTTCTCGATTGCGACAATCTTTTCACCGTTTTGCAAGTGCAAGATTGAGTTCAAGAAGTGAATGAGTGTTTGGTCAACGGAAAAAATTTCCTTGAAGACGCTGTCGTATGTCGGGTCGAGAAATGTTCTTTTTTTGATTTCCTCGATTTGGTTTTCAATTTGTTCTCTTGTAGCCATTCAGCATTTCTCGCGGGGACGCTCCCGCATTAGCAAAAGTGAAAATGCCCACTTTCGTTAATATAAAACGCTTTTTCGGGGATTTTAGGAACTTAAATCCTATTTTTTTTTCAAATTTTACAAAATTTACGAAAAATCTTGCCATTTTCAAAAAAGAGTACATAATGTTTTTGGGTACCTTAACCAAGGATGTTTATGGAAAAGCCATTGATTTATTTACCGGTAAAAGAAGTTTCAGCTTTCTTTGGCTGGGGCGATGGCGCGCTTGCGCTGGTTGGCGTGAGTGCCGTTCTGGGCAGAAGCCGTTATCTTTAATCATTTTTGTGTTGGGGTTGCTTGCGTGAGATTTATATATAAAGTATCGGCTACGTTTTTTACGGATGCATCTCGTAGCAAAACTTTTGACAGTGATATTGCCTATTGGGAGTCTTATGAGGCTGCACAAAAGAGTCTCTTGGAATGGGCGCATAAGGATTTGCACTATGAAGTGTATTGCTTCAGCATTTTGAAACAGCCACTTGCAGATGATGCTGAATTTCATTGCATGACGGAACAATTTTTATATACTCCTAAAGGGGAACTGTGGAGTCATGAATTTGGAATGGTTGAACGCCGAGTTTTAGCTTCTAGGGAACATAATTTCTGTGTATATGTGTACCCGGACCAAAGTGATAAAAATCACCAGTACTTTAAAATTTTTGATAATGAACATGCGCTGTTGAGTTCACGTTGTGCTCTTGTTATGCTTTCTTCGGCGGAATATGGAATTTGTAAGTCGTACGGGAAAAGCCCCTGGTTCTTGACTAAAGAAGAAAAAGAAATTCTGTATAGCTTTTTGAAAGCAAATGATGAAGCTTGTTATAAAAAGATTTGCCGGGCTTACTGTGAAGAACAGGATCTTTTGCTGACCGAAAGACTAATGCCTGATTATAGGTTGCTATGAAAAATTCGGCTTGTTTTTGACGCTCGGCCTGCTTGCGTGAGAGCTAGTGCTTCAGCTTATTATATATAGCCAGTTGCTTGCTTACAATTGGTTCCCAGCTGAAGTTTTCCCTGATGTGTTCCTGTGCGCCCTTGTTTAGCGAGCGTGCAAAATTCGCGTCGGCTTCGAGTTTCTTGAATGCTTCGGCGAGAGCTGCCGGATTTTTTTCTGGAACAAGCAGGCCGGTTCTATTGTCTATGACAACGTCTGGAATGCCGCCGACATTGCTTGCGACAATAGGCAGGTCGTATTCGGCCGCTTCGATGAGGACTACGCCGAGGCCTTCGGTGTCGCCCTTGGAATCTACGATTGCTGGGAGCACGAAGGTGTTCGCCGTGTTGTATTCCTGTTCGAGCTGTTCCGGGCTGAGCTTGCCCGTGAATACGATGTTCGGTACGCCTGCAGCCTCTGCCTTTAAAGCTTCGGTCAGGTCGCCCTGGCCAACGATGCGGACTTCGAACTTGTCGGCTGGCAAAAGCTTTGCTGCCTGTATTAAGTAGGTGAGGCCCTTGCGTTCAATATGGCGGCCTACGAATAAAATCTTGAACTTGCCTTGTACCGGGTGCAGCTCGCCCGTGGACTTGCCAGAAAGCGTCGTACCATACGGGCTCAGGTCAACTTGGCATTCCTTGATAGCCTTGATCTTTTTGGCGGTGAAGGAACTGTTTGCAAAGACCGCGTCTGCCTTGCCGATCAAAAACTTTAAGACAGGGCGTACCCACTTGTGCTTGCGAATGAGCAAAAGTTCTGCACCGTGAAAATTCAGCACGAGTGGAATCTTGAAAAACTTCGCTGCGAAAAGAACAATCAAGCCGTGCGGGAACGGCCAGTGCGCGTGTATGATGTCTGGCTTCCAGTTTTTGCAGATTCTATTGCACTTGATAAAGCCGCTGATGATATATGGAATCGCAAGGAGCTGCATCCATGGCTTGCCGGCCATTTTGCTAGGCGCACCTTCGTCGTGTGTCAGAATTTCTAGGGACTTTGTGAAATAGCGGAAGCGGTTTACCTTGATTCCGTCGATTTCGTGGCTTTTTAAGCCCTTGTATGCCGGTGCGAGTACCTGGATTTGGTTGCCCTTGCCTTTTAGCTCGGCAAGCGAATGCCTAAGCCACGGGACTTCGGCGTCTTCTTGAAACCTTGGATAAACGGAGCCGACTACTAGGATTTTCATTGCTTGAGGCAAGAAGGGTAGACTATCGGGCTTATATATTCTGAAAAGACCTTGCAAATGTCCTTGCGGTCGGAAAGCTTTTGCACGAAGGCCTTGTGCAGGCGGGCCCAGCCGTCTTTCTGGGTTTCTGGCATGAGTACTACGAGCCCCTTGTCTTCTGGCAGCATGCCGACTGCGTCGGAACCGCGAATGTTGCTCTGCATGCACTGCAAGAAGATGTCCAGGAACAGGTTCTGGTCGCCTTCCATCGGGAGTGCCTTTTCGAGAGTCTCGAAGTTCACTTCGGCGTAAATAAAGTACGTCTTGTTCTCGTCGCTGCGCACGATTTCTTCTTGTGTACGGCGTTCAAGAATCTCTGCAGGGTAAATCGTTAGCGAGTACGATTTCTTTTTTGTCAGTTGTTGAAAGTAATCCTTCATCATTTGCCTTGAATTTAGGTATTTTTGTGCCATGCAAAGATTGCTCCGATTAAAAAAGACTTTAAAAAACAGCTCTATTACGGCATTTGTTGAAAATTACCGTAGCCAGAAAAATGAAAATCGTTATCGCGAATTGAGCGAGGGCGAAATTGAAGCCCTTAAGCTGAACGGGAACCGCTGCGATGACTGGACGCTTATCCGTGTAGAACAGGCCTTTACGCCAGAACGCATTTTTAATACGGTCTTTGTAGGGACAGTCTACCTGCCTGTTTTTTATGGCACGCTTCTTTTGCCTGGCGATGTGTCGTTCCCGACTGGCATTTACAATTCGCTCCTGCACAACTGCGTTATCGAGAACGCCTTGATTAGCCGCGTAGCGATGCTTTCGAATGTGCAGGTTTGCTGTGGCGCGGTTTTGCAAAATGTCGGAACGATTGTTTCGAGTGGCAAGGTTCGCTATACGGCCTCGCTTTCTGTCGGCAACGAATGTGGCGGACGATGCCTGAAAGTTTTCCCGGACGTTTCTAATGAACTGCTAGACATGCAGGTCGCGCATAGTGCCGAGGAACTGCTTGCGGAATATGGCAAATTGCTTGAAACCTGGGAATCTGATGTTCGCTTGCCTTTTGGCGTGATCGGAGCCGGTGCGGTTGTTTCGAATGTTTCCGTTATCCGCAACAGCTTTGTCGGGGCCCATGCCCGTGTAGAGGGTGCTGCAAAGATCAGGAATTCCATTGTACTTTCTTCGCTTGAGGAACCGACTGGAATTTACGATTCCGTGATCCTTGAAAATTCATTTGTGCAAGAATCGGTGATGATTCATTCTTCTGCAATCGTGAAGGAAGCCTGCATTTTGAAGCGTGCGAAGGTCGGCAAGAAGGCGCTTGTTTCTTCTTCTGTGATTTCTGCGGGTTGCCATGTTGAAGAGGCGGAAGTCACGAATTCCTATGTTGGCCCTCTTGCGCAAATGCACCACCATTCCCTGTTGATTGCCGCGGTATGGCCAAGTGGCTGCGGTAACATTGGCTATGGCGCAAATGTCGGCTCGAACCACACGGGTCGCAGGCCTGACCAGGAAATCCATCCGGGCCTTGGAATGTTCTTTGGCCTTGGCGTAAACATAAAGTTCCCGGCTAACTTCAGGGAATCGCCCTATAGCATGGTCGCCTCTGGAGTAACGACTATGCCGCAGCGTTTGCAAATGCCGTTCTCGCTTGTTATGGCCGGTGAACCGCAAAAATACGGATTGCGCGCTGGCCTTAACGAAGTCGTTCCGGGCTGGGTGTATTCAAAGAACCAGTATTCCCTGGCCCGCAACTTGCACAAGTACGCAAGCCGCGGCAAGGGTGCCGTGCCGTCTACGTTTTATGCCCTGTTCTCTAGCTACAATGTTAAAAATGTCGTGGCCGCATACGTAAAGCTTCGCGATGTAAAGCTTGCGGATGTATATACCGAAGAACAGATTCCTGGCCTTGGCAGCAATTACCTGAGGGAACCTGTCAGGCAGCTTGCCTTGAAGGCGTACAGGAGCTATTTGGAACGCTATATATACGAGGTCGCGCTTACCGCGGTCGAAGCGGATCCGTCGCTCTTTGTGCTTTCTCTCAAGGAAGTCTTGAAGACTGTGCAGGGCGAGGCTTTCAAGGAAAAGTTGAACTTGCTTGAATTGCCGAGCTCGATGACCGATGTGCTAAAGCGCTACCGCGTGCTGCTCAAGGAATTTTATGACGGCGTTACTGCCGGGCTTGAACGCGACAGGGCTCGCGGCAGGCGCATCTTTGACGACTACGATGCTGTACACCCAGAAGACAAGGAGTTCCTTGACTTTGTGCATGCACAATATGATGAACAGATTCGACGTACGAACATACTTTTGAAAGAATCAAGGGATGATGGATGACTGTAGTAGCTCTTGCCGTTTTGCTTGTTCTTGAAGTTGTGCTGCGTGTGCTTCTGGAAGTGCACGAAGCGAAACTTTTTGGCAAGGCGCACCCGCTTGCCGTTTTGCGCTGCATTCCGGTCGTGAACGATTTTGTGCCGTTCCCGGAAAACCGCCTGGAGCCTTCGAATTCAAAATTCGTTGAAATGCACGAGCTTGCCCATAAGGAAAAGCATCATGCGTTGCTTAGAAACTTTTCGAAAGCCGTGTTCTATGTTTTGATGGCTATGATGATAGTCGTGCAACTTGCTACTTTGCGCATGACAATCGTTGAAATCGTTTTGTGGTTTCATGTTGCAAGTGTACTATTTCGCTTGTATTATCATTGGATTTGCTTTAGCCAAGAAGACGAGGCTGATTCCTTTGCCGCCCAGAAGGTTGGCAAGGGGGAGGCTCGCAAGGAACTTTCCAGGCTAAAAAAAGAAGAACGGGCAACAAGTAACCTATTTGCGTTTGTGTACCGCGAACATCCGGATGCGGCAAGGCGGCGCGCAAGATTCCAGTAACTAACTCTTGAAAAAAATATATTTTTGGGTTGGGTTGGTTTATGGTAATTCTCTTTTTAATAGTGGTGACTTTAGCATCGGCAGTTAATAATGTCGTGCTTTTTCGCTTTCGTCGCCAATCTTACTTGCATTCGCTCATATTCTTTTCTGCATTTATTAGTTGTACGGGGCATTTGCTCCTTGCACTTTCTACTACTACCGAAGGTGCAGATATTGCAAATAAAATGAGCTATGCAGGCTCGTTGTTCCTTTTGTTCTTTTTGTTCTGCGTAATCGTTGATGTTTGTAATGTTCAACTACCGTATTTTTACAAGCGCATACTTTTTATTTTAAGCTTTGTTGTATTTGGCATGGTATGTACGGTCGGCTATAGCGACCTTTACTATGTAACTTTTGAATACGTTGAAAAATATGGCGTCGGCAACTATGTGGCAACTTATGGCCCAGGGCACGCTGTTTTCAATGCGCTCGTGCTTTTGTACCTGGTCGCCGACATAGGCATCATTGTATATGCCTTTTTAAAGAAAAAGAACGTTTCGTACAAGAGCCTTGTCGCTCTTGCGTTAATGCAGCTTGTATCTATCGTGATGTTCCTTGTGGTGCGTCAGATGGATAACGATACGATTGTTATGCCTGCAGTCTATGTGTTTGACCAGTTGATTCTTCTTTATATCTGTGTTTATGTAAAACGCTACGACTTGGCTCAGTGTGTTTTGCAATCGCTTGAAGATTCGAACGTTGATGGCTATGTATCCATTTCGTCTAACATGAAGTTCCTCGGCTGCAATGATATCGCTTATGGTTATTTTCCGGACCTTAAATTATGCCGCGTAGACCATTCGCTACCGCTTGGCTTTAGCATTGCGCAGTTCTTTAAGATTTGGGCGAAGGAAATTAAGAGTGGAAATGTAATTGTCTCTAAAGAATATGAATCTAATGGCAAACATTATAAGTGTTCTGTGAACACGACCATGCTTTCTAAAAAAGATTATGCGATGCTTTTTAAGATTGAAGAAGATACCGAAGTGCACCGTTATGTGCAAATGCTTGGTAACAATAACAATCGTCTTGAAGAGCTTGCAAAGTCGAATGCAAACCAGATTCATGCAATCCAGGAGCAGATGATTGTTGGTATGGCGAACATGGTCGAAAGCCGTGATTCCAGCACTGGTGGCCATATAAAGCGTACAAGCAAGGTTGTGTCGATACTTGTCGAAGAATTGCGTAAAGACAGGCGCTTCGGTTTTTCTGAAGAGTTCTACAGCGCGCTCATTGCGGCAGCACCAATGCATGACCTTGGCAAGATTGCAATTGACGACCTGATATTACGCAAGCCAGGCCGCTTTACAGAAGAAGAATTTGAAGTTATGAAGTCACACGCCGAAAAGGGCGCTGTGATTGTAGAAAACTTGCTTGCGCAAGTTGAAAGCCCTGAGTTTGTGCGTATTGCAAAGAATGTTGCAAAGTACCACCATGAACGCTTCGATGGCAGCGGTTACCCGAGTCATCTTGTTGGTGATGAAATCCCGATTGAAGCAAGAATCATGGCAATTGCAGATGTTTACGATGCTCTTGTAAGTAAGCGCTGCTACAAGGATAAAATGTCTTTTGAAAAGGCTAAGGACATCATTCTTGAATCTATGGGCACTCACTTTGATCCGCAGTTAAAGCATAGCTTTATGAACTGCCGAGAAAGGCTTGAAGCTTATTACATGCAAGTGGAACATTAAGTAATTAAAAAGGCACCTCGGTTGAGGTGCCTTTGCTTTTTTGCCTGGAGGCTTATTAGCCCATCAATGCCTTGTTGATTTCTGCAGCGGCTTCGCGGCCAGTCTTCATAGCCATGACAACAGTGAGCGGACCATGCTTGGAATCGCCGCCAACGAAAACGTTCTTGACTGTAGTTTCGTTGGTTGTGCCATCCTTAACAATGTAGGTGCCGTTGCGGTTTGTATCGAGACCTGCAGTTGTATCCTTGATTTCTGGAGAAACCTTGCTGCCGATTGCGAGAACGACTGTGTCGCAGTCGATTGTTTCGCTCTTGCCTTCGATCTTTACCGGGCGTGGACGACCCTGTTCATCAGGTTCACCGAGTTCAAACAAGTCGAGCTTGGCCTGTGCTACGCGGCCGTTTGCGTCTGCAACGAATTCAGAAGGATTGTGGAGTTCAAGAATCTGGACACCTTCTTCAAGGATTTCCTTGATTTCTGCCTTGCAAGCAGGCATTTCTGCCTGGGTTCTGCGGTATACGACGCGAACGTTTTCTGCACCGAGGCGGTAGGCCATGCGGCTTGCGTCCATGGCAACGTTACCGCCGCCAACAACGATTACGTTCTTGCCGGATTCAATTGCTTCGCCGCGGTTTGCCTTCTTCAAGTATTCTTCTGCAGTGTAGACGCACTTGAGGTCTTCGCCCGGAACGCCGGTCTTCATTGCAAGAGCTGCGCCGTTTCCGAGGAACACTGCATCGAATTCCTTGAGCAATGCTTCTATGGTAATATCCTTGCCGACAGTTACGCCCATCTTGCATTCAATGCCCATCTTCGGGAGGATTGCATATTCGTAATCCACGATTTCCTTTGGAAGGCGGAATTCAGGAATGCCGTAGCGGAGCACGCCGCCAAGAAGATCGTAGCTTTCAAAAACGACAACTTCGTGACCGAGCTTGCGAAGGTCGACTGCGCAAGCAAAGCCAGAAGGACCGGAGCCAACGACTGCTACGCGCTTGCCTGTAGCTGGGGCAACTTCTGGAGTCTTTTTGCCGCCAAGATTCTTGCGCTCGTAATCTGCGCAGAAGCGTTCAAGAGCGCCCATCTTGATACCCTTATTCGGGTCCTTGAGGCTTTTACCCATGGCGCAGTTAGACTGGCACTGCTTTTCGTGCGGGCAGACACGGCTGCAGATGCTTGGCAAAAGAGTGTTGTCGCGAATGATGTTGATTGCAGTCTGGAAGTCGCCTGCTGCAACATATTCAAGATATTCAGGAATCGGCATGCCGATCGGGCAAGCTGCGGTGCAGAACGGCTTTTTGCACTTCATGCAACGGCTTGCTTCAACACGGGCCTGTGCTTCGGTATAACCGAGAGCAGCTTCCTTCATGTTGGTGCGGTTTTCCTTCAAGTCAAGTTCTGCAGGGTATTGCGGAGCAATGCCAAGCTTGTCTTTCAATGTGAGCGCAGGGAGTGCCTGGATGCGTTCAAGCTCTGCCTTTGCGGCCTCGTTAAGGACTGCAGAATCGTGCATAAAAATTACCTATCCAAATTTTGTGAAAATGAAAAACTTTACATAATATAGCTACAATCAAAGTAATTGTAAAATGCGTTTGCAAGAATGTTGCCGGTATTGACTATTAGAAATAGTTTGGCTTTTCACTTTTGTGAATTAATTGAATGTATATTTGAATTATGAAATACTTTTTGTTATTTGTTGTCTTAGCTTTTTTTGCATGCTCTGATGATGCATCGAACGGAATTTCAACGCCCCCTGTAGAGGCAGTATCGTCATCAGCGAAATCGGATATTTTAAGCAGTAGCTCCATTGCAGAACCTCAAAGTTCTTCTTCGGAGTCATTCGATACTGAATGGAATCAAGCTAGGTTGACCTGGTATGAATCTTACCCGGAAGAAGGCAGTGAAGAATGCATAGAATATAATGGCTGTGAATGGGCCGGTTGGTTTGCCGGATTAAATGACCAGCAGACAAGGGAATGGGTTGCCGAAAACAACATTATTGCAGTTCACGAAAAGGACTGGGAAGCGTATAAGTTAAAGACATTCCGCTTGCGCAAGAATGGACATGAAATAGATGCTGTCGTTTATGACATGTGCTCTGATAGCGATTGTGACGGATGCTGTACAAAGAATGCGGGAACCATAGGTTTTTTGATTGACATTGAAACGAATACAAAGAGCCGTTTTGGAAATCAGGGCTCTGGTGTTGTAGAATGGATTTGCCTGGATTGCGAGTAGGAACTATGAAAAAAATTTTGGGAATTCTTGGCGCCTTGTTTTTTGTTGCACCTCTTTTTGCAGGTACGCTTGTTTTGCAGGATTTGGATTATTCAGACAAAATGCAGACCTTGCCAAATTATGATCGTGGATTTTATAGGCCACAGGTTTTACATATAAAGCCGAGTGGCACGAAGCCTGTAGAAAAGCCATACGGAAAGCTTTTGCACCTGCGTGCTGAAATTTCTGAATTTAGCAGTAGCGCATGGCTAAGCGCAAACGGCACTGATACAACGCGAGGCGTTTCGCAAGACTTGACTGAAGACGCCTTGAATGTTTTGCAGACTAGCTTCGATAATATTCGCGCCTATGGCGGTAAAGTCATAGTCCGTATTTGCTATGATCCTTGGTACAATGGTAGGCGCAATGTTACGCCGGAACATGAGTGGGTGCTGAAGCATGTGAAGCAGCTTGCTCCTGTACTCAGTAAAAATACTGATGTGATTATGGCTCTTGAAATGGGCATGCATGGCGCATACGGAGAAATGCATAGCGATACGGCAATCACATACCCGCGTGTTGCCGAAGCAGTCAATTTGATGTTACGCAACACTCCGCCGGAATTAAAAATTTTGACACGCACGGGTAACTATTCTGCTGCGGTGCTTGGCTTTGAAAACTGGGGCAAGGATTTTTATATAGACGGTCCCGAGTTCAAGCGAATTGCCGAAGCCAAGGGCGATACCATGTACCGTGTAGGCATGTTCAATGATGGCTATCTTGGAACACAGTATGACTATGGAACTTGGGGCGCAGATTGCAACAGTTCAATTTGCCGTGAAGAAGGTGTTGCTTGGCTAGAAAAGTATAGCATAAATATGCCTTATGGTGGCGAAGCACTCACGACAGCAAGCGGCTACCAAGTCATTAACACTCCTGAGTTCCTTGCTTACGAAGGCTTTAGAACGCATACGAGCTATTTGAACATTGAATGGAATTACAACTTGATCAATAGCTGGAAGGAAGTGCAGTTCAAGGGCAAGGATTTTGAATATGACAATGCCGTGACAGGATTCAAATATGTAGAAGACCATTTGGGATACCGCTATGTTTTGCGTGGGTCAAAATTGATTGATACCGTAGATGCTTCCGGAATGTTCAAGGCTGCGCTAAAAATCCAGAATGTTGGATTTGGCAACTTGACTCAAAAAACGCCCACCAGAATTTTGCTCGCAAAAGATGTTGGCGATGATGACGTATGCCCGGAAATTGATTCTGTAGAAGTGCCTGATGTTGACTTCATGAATGTTCATAGTCGCACAATCGCTGTAAATGGCAGCGACACATCCATGACCTTCGATGGTACAAACGATGTGGAATTTGAAACTAAAATTTCGGGCAAGGGCCTGTACAATGTGATTTTAAAAGTCGGGAACATTGCCTTTGCAAATGACCGTAAAAATCTTTATTGCGATGATGACTTGACGGGTGTGTACCTGGGCAAAGTCTTTGTGGACCCAGCGAAGGAACCGCCGCAGGGAATAGCAAAAGTCAGGAATGCAAACGGCAAAAATCATGGTGCTTTTGTCAAGCGTAAGAATCAGAAAATTCTCATTCAAGAGGGCGAACGAGAATTCAGTATAAACGGCATGAAGGGGCGGTAGTTTTTAGAAGGCTGTACGTTCAAGGAGCTTTTAACTATACTTTTGAACGGCATCTGATTCTATCATGAGTTCTGTGTTTTTTTTGCTGCAAATAAAGATTAAGTATAAGATTTGAAAATATTTTTGATGTGTAAAGTAGTTTTGCAAAAAAAGTGTATTTTTATGTATTAAAAATACACTTTTTTATGTATATTTAGTGGTGTGAAGCGCAAAATTCTTGAAAGTTTAAGAAAATGGCAGGTTTCCGCCGATCGCAAGCCCCTGATTTTGCAGGGTGCCCGCCAAACCGGCAAAACCTATTCCGTCACGGAATTCGGGGCAAACTGCTACTCCGATGTGGTTTACTGCAACTTCGAAAAGGAACGGGATCTGGGGAGCGTTTTCTCGAATCTTTCGCCCGCCCATATCCTGCCCAACCTGTCTGCCGTTAAGCGCCAAAAGATTCTCCCCGGCGAGACTCTCGTGATTTTTGACGAAGTGCAGATGTGCCCCGAAGCGCTGGCGTCGCTAAAGTATTTTTGCGAAGAGTCTCCCGACACCCATATCGTAGCTCTTGGGTCGCTTCTGGGTGTCGCCGTTAATCGAGAACAGTT
Source organism: Fibrobacter sp. UBA1765 (assembly GCA_002314675.1). GTDB lineage: Bacteria > Fibrobacterota > Fibrobacteria > Fibrobacterales > Fibrobacteraceae > UBA1765. The sequence continues at coordinate 12,210 of DCGZ01000121.1, forward strand.
TTCGTTCCCGGTGGGCAAGGTGGAGTTCATGGATATGCTCCCCATGGATTTTGAGGAATTTCTCATGGCGCGGGGCGATGATTTTCTGATTGACCGAATCAAGGATTGCTACGAAAACAATAAACCCCTTGAAGAGGCGTTGCATATAAAATCTCTGGAGGCTTATCGCGAGTTCCTTTTTGTTGGTGGCATGCCTGCGGTGGTCGATAACTTTGTCCGAAACAGGAATCCGATCCAGACCAGCATTTTAAAGGACGACATTCTTGCCGCATATCAAAACGACATGAGCAAATACAACAAGGCAAGCGAAATCCCAAAGACCAGGCTTGTCTATGGAAATATCGGAACGCAGCTTGCAAAAGAAAACAAAAAATTCCAATATCGCGGCCTTAAGCAGGGAGCAAGGGCTAGCGAGTTTGAAAATGCGATTGAATGGATTTGCCTTGCGGGAATCGCGTCTAAAGTCAGCCGCCTGGAACAGGTCGCGCTGCCCTTCAAGGCCTATGCTTCCGACACCGATTTTAAGCTGTACATGAATGATGTCGGCTTATGCTGTGCTTCTCAGAATGCAAAGTTCGAAGACATTGTTTATGAAAACTCCTTGTTCAACGACTTCAAGGGCGGCCTTGCTGAAAACTATGTTTTTACGCAGTTGAAGGCGAACCGTGTAGAGGCCTATTACTGGAATGCCGCAAACCAGAACGAAGTTGATTTCATCATTCGTCAAGAGGGCAATGTAATTCCCGTAGAAGTCAAGGCATCGACGCACAACAAGTCGCAGAGCCTGAATGCATTTGTGAAAAAGTATAATTCGCCCTACAGCATTAGAATATCTGCCAAGAACTTCGGCTTTGAAAATGACATCAAGTCAGTGCCGCTCTATGCTGCATTTTGCGTAAAGTAATTGAAAAAGAACGGTTACTTCCGTGAATCACTCAGACTCCCGAGCATGTTTTTTCAAATTAAACCAGTCCACTAAAGCATCGTAATCTGTTTTGGGTAAACCGCACAATTTCCAAACAGTTGTGTTTAACACGTATTTTTCATTTCTTATTCGGTAACAGGTTTGCAAGGCGGCTTCCATGCGCCCACTCGTATAGCCATCATTGTAACCTTCTGAAAATGCTGAACTGGACGACTTATTCCAAAATTTCAAAAATTTCTTTCCAACGCGTTTCATAGCTGTTTAATTCGCTCCTTTTGACAATAAGGTATTCCATGGCAAGTGTTAAGGCGAGGCTAAATGACACGGAGGCATCCCCGCCAAAAACATGGCATTTTTCATGAACAAAGGTTCCAAGGGCCTCATGGAATTTTAGAGCGTCAAAGCACCTGCGTTTCAAATAAATTGCTTTTGCGCGAAACTTAAAGGTTATTCCCAGACTATTGATTTTTTTCGAATAATTTTTCACCAGGCTCGCCATTCCCGTAGCACCTGGCGAATCGTTACCTATGATTCTTTGATCGTATTCAGCGGTACTGTCAAAAAAATCTCCATATATGTCCTGGACAACTTCCTCCAAAAGATTAAAGGCCCTTTGTTCATGCGGCAAAAGTTCCGCGTCCATTACCATTCCGCCATTTTCTTCGCAAGCCTCTTCCAAGGACTTGTACCCCAACAAGGAGAACGTGTTCTGCCCAAGAATGTATTTGGTATTCTGTTTTTTAAGCCAGCTTTCCGCCTGCAACCTGCGATTCCTGCCGTACTGGGTAAAGACTGGACTAACGCAGAGCAAATTAGGGAATTCTTTCACGAATGAATCGCGTGTACTTTTATTTTCGCTAATTCGCCTCACAAGTCCATTGACTATCGGATACCAACTCTTCGAATCATAGTTTTTCGCAGGGTATTGCCGCCACACCTTCTTCATCTGTACAAGCATTTTCATTGCGCCACTTGCAGAAATGTTGTCAACAACATGGCCAATAACACGAATGATTTCACTATGGTAAATCGTTTCTCGTTCGCGGTCGCGTTCCTCATACGAATGCAGGCATACAACCAAATCAAAGGGAATAGATCCCCTTAATTGATAACTGCAAAAAACAGGACCTCTGGGTCCAAAACCAAATGTAAAAGGCAGCGAATCGGAATACGATTCTTTGGCACTGTAATATACAGCGCCTATTTTCCCTTCCCATATAAGTTCTCCTAGCAAGGGGTTTTCTGGGTAATAAAAGGAATTCACAACCTCCTGAAATAATTCGTAATCGCTGGCACTCACGCCATCTAATTCCAGGCATGTTGTGTCGGATTTATCTTCAACAACATCGTAGGCAAGCATTTTCATGTGTTTGCCATCGATTTGGTGGTCAATGTCAATAACCTTCAAGCTCCAATCGCCTGAGCGCATTCTCACAGTCCACTTTTTATCACGATATGCGCAAAGTGCCGCAATTTTAAAGCCTTCGCCAAAATAGCCTGCATGGGTTTCCTGGCCGTCCCTTTTCGTGGAGGCTCCTATATGCACAAGCCATTCATAATTGAAATTTATGCCTGCAGCCTCTAGTTTCACAACCCCCTCTTTATACGAGAGTGAAAAACCGGAATGCCATTTGTCGTAACCTACCGCATCATAAAAATTCTGCAGAAAATCTCTGGCGATAGAAAATGTTTTCCATTTTACAGGATACGTCAAGGCAATGTTCAAGGGAACAATCGTGCTGGGTGACGTTTCAGGAGATTCTTTATTGAGCATACGGCCCCCATGTTTTATTAATTAGAGGCGCTTTGCGATATGGAAAAAACACATAAAACAAAACGCACTTCTCCTTAGAAAAGAGAAGTACGTCGGGCTGTAATGTAGATACAAATAAAAAAGCTGGCAAGGCATTTAAGAAAATTTTACAAAATGAGACGAGTTCTTTTTCGCGCATCTCACAAAAAATAAAAATTTCATTGTTTACATTTGATGTTATATTTTGTATATTTGTAAACAATAATGGAGTTTGCTAATATGTCTGAAGTTTCCACTTTTGCGTTGCGATTGAAGAGCGCCCGCCTTATGAAGGGGTTCTCCATGGACGACCTTTGTGAAAGAATGGAACCGAAGGTCTCCAAAATGGCCATTTCCAAGTACGAATCTGGGAAAATGGATCCTGACAGCGAAGTTCTGATTTCTTTGGCGGATGCGTTGGATCAAACCCCCGATTATTTTTTCCGTCCGTTCACTTTCAAGCTGGAATCCATGCGCTTTAGAAAAAAGCAGAACCTAGGGGCCAAGCAAATTGAAAGCGTGAAAATGAGCATTGCGGATTTCGTGGAGCGCTATGTCAATATCGAAGAAATCTGCAATGACGCCAACATCGATGTTGATTTTGCCTCCGTCCCTGTTGCTTCCACAGAACAGGTCAAGGCTGCCGCAGTCAAGCTTCGTGAACGTTGGTGCCTGGGCAAAGACGGCATTGTCAATGTGATAGAAATGCTTGAAGAACACGGCGTAAAAGTTGTGGAGATTGATGCCCCCGACGGATTCGATGGCGTAAGTACCAAGGTCAACGATGTTATCCCGGTGATTGTCCTTGGAAAAAATTTTTTGTACGAACGAAAGCGTTTTACCGCATTGCATGAACTTGGCCATTTGCTGTTGAATTTTGGAAACCGTTTTTCTGACAAGGAACAGGAATCTTTTTGCAATCTGTTCGCAAACGAAATGCTGCTTCCAGAAACTGAACTTAGGCGTATCCTTGGCAATTGCAGAAAGAAGGTCTCCGTTAAGGAACTTCGGCCGATCCAGATGCGATTCGGTATTTCTTGCGATGCTATTATGTACAAGGCCAAGGAATGTGGAGTTGTATCCGCTGCGTTTCATAGGGGCTATTGCATAAGGAAAAGTCAAAGTCCTGAATACAAGTCATTCGTTGAAAGATCCGATTCTCCAGCAGAAACTTCACATCGTTTTGAGTCCCTGGTATATAAGGCTCTCGAAAACGAACTGATTACCATGTCAAAAGCGGCAAATTTGCTCCGCACTGACGTTATGACTATCCGAAAGGAGCTTACAACGGCATGGTAAAACGCCAAATTATAATCAGCGATGCGAATGTTTTTATCGATTTGCTTCAAGTCGGATTACTTGAGGCTTTCTTTGCGTTGACTTTTTCTGATTGCGAAATTTGGACCACCGACTTTGTGTATCGCGAAGTGAAAAATGTCGGCAAGGTACATGTTCTTGAAAAATTCAAGAAGAATGGAAAATTGAAAGTTGCCAGTTTCAATAGCACTGAATTAGGAGAAATTATTGGTCTTAAAAATAGCAGTGCTAATAATACCTCTATAGCGGATGCTTCTGTTTGGTATTATGCAAAGAAAACTGACGGTATTTTATTGACGGGTGATAAGAAACTTCGCAAGGAAGCTACCAAAGATGGAATTCGTGTTTTTGGTATTATTTTTGTATGGGAGCGAATGTTGGAGTGTGGAATTGTTTCTTCAAAAGAGGCCGCCGATAATTTAGAAGCATTGATTGGAGAAAATCCGAGATTGCCAAAGCAAATTTGTGAGCAGAGAATTAGTGCGTGGAGATCTGCTTGAATTCTTGAATTTTTTTCACTTCGCCCAGCTGATATGCGTAAGCAAATTCCTTCTGCGAAAAATATGCTGAATACTTTTCGTGGGATATTCCAGAGAATTCCTTGGTCTTTTGCCAAAGCTTAGATGGAGTCTCCTTGAGTACCCCAAGCACCGCGACGGAGGCCACAACCTTCATTTCGGGAAATGTGGAATAAATCAGAATTTGGTCCACATGGCGTTTTGCCACTTGGCGACGGAACTCAAACTTCTTGGTTCCTGCAAGAATCCTGTTGGAATACTCGGGCTTGATTGACAAAAGAATCGTACACATATATCACTCTCTGCAAAATTTAACAACTGTTTTGGAATCCTGCAGAATCTTGTCGAAATGGATTTTACAACTCCGCGGTAATGATATGCTTCTTGAAATAGACGTCAAAATTTTCGAAGGAAAGGTCCTTTTTTTTGAAGGCCTCTATCTCCTTTTCCCATCGTGCGGATTGCTCCGTGGTATTTAGCTCGTTGAAATAGTCTGCAACCTCTTTGTTGTTTAGAATATTGGTGAGCGGCAGGGGCTGAAAACCTGGAAATTTTTCGCAGACTTTCTGGAGGTTCTCCGCATATTTAGATTGACTCACGGCAACCAAGTCGATGTATTCATTTACCAGGCGGCTGTATTTGTGAGCTATGTTTTCTAGAACCTGGAGTAACTTTTCATCGTCAAATAATAGGCGAGCTTCATCTAGCGATCTGTAAAGTTTGTCCGCGTGGTCCAGCATGATGACGGGGATATTTTCTGGCTGTCCCATTTTCATTTTTTGCAGCACGGCATTGATGTTCAACTTGTTTAGACACGACGCAAAGACATTGTATATCTCCAGCAATTTTTCTTGACGCACCAGCATACAGTCTCTGTTGTGCATCCGCTTTTGTAGTTTGTTTTGCGATATACCGAGAAAGAGCGTGACGGCCAAAGTCGCGATAGATGCGAGAACTGTTGCGATTGGCGCAAGAATAGTTGGGTTAAAAGACATATTTCCTCCTTGAAGAATTTATACAACTTAATATGGAAAAATCTTTGAAAAGCGGCAAGGTACTTTTCGGGGACAATTCGGACAACTCGGAAAATACGGACAGATTGGAATGAAAAATTGAGGAAAATGAATGTCCTGCCTCAGATTTGTCGCTTTGAAAGCAGAAAAAATGAGACGGCTTTGGATTTTTTTTTTCACAAAGTACATTGATTGTCAAATAATGGCATAGGAATGAATGAATTTTTATAGAGTTCGTTAGGTGTGTTTTTTAAAAGTATCGTTGACCAAGGCGTATCAAAAAGCTAATTTGGTGTTAGTATGGCAGAGTATCGCGCAATTGATTTCTTTTGTGGTGGCGGAGGCATGACTTACGGTCTCCGTCAAGCAGGCATTGACGTTGTTGCCGGTGTTGATTTTGATGCCGATGCGAAGGCTACCTATGAGACGAACAATCCTGGTGCAAAATTTATCAACCAGGATATCAGTAAACTAGATGTCTCCTATTTTGAAAAAGAGATGGGCGTAGAAAGAAACGATGACCATTTGATCATGGTAGGATGCAGCCCCTGTCAATACTACAGTTTAATTCGTTCTTCCAAGGAAAAGTCTAAAAAATCTAAAGGGCTTTTGCTAAAGTTCTGGAAGTTTGTTGATTACTACAATCCGGGGTATGTTCTCGTAGAGAATGTTCCTGGAATTCTGGATAATAAGAAAACGGTTCTTCCTGAGTTTCTTCGTAAGTTAAAGGAAAAAGGATATTCCCACATTGTTAAAGATGTGGTGAATATGAAAGATTACGGGGTTCCTCAGAACCGCCGAAGATTTTCTTTGATTGCAACCAGGGTAGATCGTGAAATTACCTTGCCTCAACAAAGTGATGAAGAACTTTGCGTTAGAGATGTTCTTGGCATAAAGAATGGTTTCAAATCAATTTCCGCAGGACATGTAGACAAGTCTGATTTGTTCCATACGGCAATGGGTTTAAGTGACATTAATCTCGCAAGGCTGAAAAAGACCAAAAAAAATGGCGGAACTCGTCTTTGCTGGAAAGACGATCCTGAATTACAGCTAAATTGTTACAAGGGCAAGGACACTTCCTTCTTGGATGTGTATGGACGTATGTATTGGGATAAGCCATCACCGACCATCACCACCAAGTTTTATAGCATTTCAAATGGGCGTTTTGCACATCCGCAGCAGAATCGAGGGCTCTCCATTCGTGAGGGCGCCACGCTGCAGTCATTTCCTAGATCATATAAGTTTTGTACATCAAGTATTGTTGTCGCGGCACGCCTGATTGGCAACGCTGTTCCTCCTGCTTATGCACAAAAGATTGGGGAGATGATTTGTGAACAATAAACTAATTCAAGAGATCCAAAGAAAGTTTGATGGAAAAACGAAGTATCAGACTTTTAAGGATTACATTACCGACATCCATTTTCCTTATTACAAGGGTCTGGTAAAAGACGCTAAGATTGAGTTTAAGTTTCCGCTGACTGTTTTAGTTGGTGAAAATGGTTGTGGAAAAAGTTCAGTATTGCAGGCGATGGAAAATGTTGCTGCTGGCAAGTCGCTTTCACAACGCTGGTTTTCAACAAGTGTGGATCCGATTCCAGATGGAGAGCGCCCCTGCTTTTGGTATTCGTATTACAGTGAGTCTGCTAAAAAAATTGTTCAGATTCTAAATACGCGTATTAAAAAGATTGAAAAAGACGGACGCGAAAATCCTGATTACTGGGAACCTTCTCGCCCGGTTGCAAAATATGGAATGGAACTCTTTACCGAAGAAATGAAAAATGCTCCTGGGGCCTCAGGAACACGTTGGATCGGTACAAAGCGAAAGGTTGAGTACATTGACTTTCGTGAAGAGATTTCTGCATTTGATAAGTATTTCTATTTTGAAAATGAACCTCGCAAAAGAACAAAACAGGAATACGTGCGTCAATACTCAAAGTATTTGAAGCAAGCTATAGATGGAATCTTTCCTAAAGATCGAAAGATTAACGACAAATTGAGATTGCGTTCTGTGGATACTTTGCAAAAGAAAGAGGTGGAAATTCTTTCTTTTATTCTTGACAAACAGTATCTTTCGGTAAAGATCATTGAACATCAGTTTTACAATAAATGGGGAACTAGTGTTTATTTTACCCAAAGGAACAATGATGAATCGTTTTCGGGAAGCTATTCAGAGGCTTTTGCTGGAAGTGGAGAATCCGCTGTAGCAAAACTTGTTCATAAGATTTTTGGGGCGAAAGAAGGAACTTTGTTGCTTCTTGATGAACCTGAGACGTCCTTGCATCCCGGCGCTCAGAAGAGGTTGTTGTCTTTTATTCTTGAAAATGTTCGAGATAAGGGGCTGCAAGTTGTAATAAGTTCCCATAGCCCTGCAATTGTTGAAGAATTGCCACCCGAGGCAATTGTGGTGATGAACCAAAGCGCACAAAATAAGTTCACCCCTATTCAAAATGTGGAGGCAAATGTTGCTTTCCAGTATATTGGGCATACAAATATTGAAAAAACGAAAATTTTGGTTGAAGATTATTGTGCCGAATTGTTGGTTAAGCGTGCTTTAGGCTTTATTGACGAAAAGGCCGCTTTAACAGTAGATGTTATAAATCATGCTGGTGGTGCAAAGGATCTCTTTAAAGAAGCGGTTGTTCTTTCTAGAGTAAATGCAACGAAAACCTATTTGTTCTTGGATGGTGATCAGCGAAAAGACATTCCCTTGGGCAATAGTGTTGCTGATACAGATTTGGATCGAATCCTATTGGACATAACTGGTGTAGAAACAAAAAATTTGGGTTTTGTTGCTGATTCAGGAAAAGAAAAAGAGCAGCATCCTGCAGAAAAAAGGAAGTATCTGGATTTTTTGAATCGGCATTGTAAATTCTTGCCAATGGATACTCCTGAGGAAATTCTGTGGAAATGTTCTGGTAAGTCTCCAAAAGATGAAGTAGAAGAGTCCAATGGTAATTGTTACAAAGAGTGCATTGCCAAATGGGTAAAAGATGATGTTGCTGGCGATATCTCTGCTGCTGATGTTGCCTATGGTCAAAGGAAGCTTTGCAATGCAATTTCTGAATCTGATTCTACTATGAAAGAAATTATTGAACTTGTTAAGACTATGGTTGGCGAATAAATGGCAGTACCGAAATTTGAAGAGTTTCTTTACCCCTTCTTGTCTTTCATTAAGGACAAGGATCTTTCTACCAAGGAAATGAAAAAGGCCTTGGTGGATCACTTCAAGTTGACGGAAGAAGACTGTGCCCTCATGACAAAAAATGGTACGAGTACGCAGGTTAGCGACCGCATTAACTGGGTTCGTCAGTATCTGCGCCGTGCTCTTTTTGTGGATCTTCCCCACAAGGGTGTCTATCGCATTACTGAACGCGGTAAAGAATATTTGAAAACCCATACGTCATTGGTCAAAAAAGATTTGATGGCTTATCCAGAATTTTCAAACTATGCCAATGGGACGACTGCAGACACAACTACAGCTCCGGCTTCTGTAATCGAGGAAACCCAGGTTCTTACACCAACGGAGCAATTGGAACAGGCTTTTGACAACATTAATCGGGACTTGGCAGAAGATCTTTTACAAAAGGTGATGGAACAAACTCCTCGATTCTTTGAGTTTCTTGTTGTTGACTTGCTCAAGAAAATGGGTTATGGCGGATCATTTGATGATTCTGCGAAGGTTACACCTTATGTTCATGATGATGGCATAGACGGCATTATTTACGAAGATAAACTTGGTTTGGATAAGATTTATATCCAAGCGAAAAAATATAGTGCCGATAACATTGTTGGTAAGCCCCAAATTCAGCAATTTGCTGGAGCGCTTGACGAACAGAAAGCTTCCAAGGGTGTTTTTATCACGACTAGCAATTATAGCAAGGACGCTCGTGAATATGTGGACAAGCTCAGTAAGAAGATTGTCCTTATCAATGGTCGTGAACTGTCACGTTACATGATTGACTGTAATGTTGGTGTGAGTGTGAAGAAAGTGTACGAAGTCAAGAGGATTGACTCCGATTATTTTGAAGAGTAGTTGAGATTGTGTTTATGAATAAAAAAATGTTGAAAAAAAATAAGTTGACCTGTATTGATTTGTTTTGTGGCTGTGGTGGTTTAAGTAAAGGCTTTGAACTTGCCGGTTATGATGTTTTGTTAGGTGTAGACAACAATGCTTCCGCTCTAGAAACCTTTGTGAAAAATCATAAGGGCAGTAAAGCTTTTAATGGCGATTTATCAGCAACGGGAACCTTTGAAAAAATTGAAGAGTTGATAGATCATCAGCAAGTTGATGTAATTGTTGGTGGACCTCCCTGCCAAGGATTCAGCTTGACAGGAAGACGTCAGTTTGATGATGACAGAAATAAGCTGTATTTGGCTATGATCGAAACTGTAAAACGTTTTAAACCTAGAGCATTTTTGATAGAGAATGTTCCAGGTATGGCTACTCTTTATAAAGGCGAAGTTAAGGACGAAATCCTAAAACGTTTCCGTAAAATGGGCTATAAAGTCTCATGTCAGATTCTTTGTGCTGCAGACTATGGAGTCCCCCAGATACGAAAAAGATTGGTATTTGTCGGTTTGAGAGATGGTGATGCTGAGTTTAAATTTCCTTTGCCTACCCATACGGAAAAAAATTACGTGACTTGCGAGCAGGCTATTAGCGATTTGCCTAGTTTGGAAAAAGAGTTAGGTGAAGAAGTTTCTTCTTATGAAAATAAAACATTGACCGATTACCAACAATTGATGCGTGGAAAATGCAAGGTCTTGCATAATCATGTGGCAGTTGCTCACAAAGATTTCGTAAAGGAAGTTATTGCTCAAGTTCCTGATGGGGGAAATTATAAGGACCTTCCTGAAGGTGTTGGATCTAGTAGAAATTTCCATATGGCATGGACTCGCTATCGTAGTGACAAGCCTTCGAGGACTATTGATACTGGTCATAGAAATAATTTTCATTATAAGTGGAATAGGTGCCCGACTGTTCGAGAAAGTGCTCGTTTACAATCTTTTCCAGATGATTTCGTTTTTTATGGAAACAAGACGCAGCAGAATAGGCAGGTTGGTAACGCGGTTCCTGTTTTAATGGCAAAAGCTGTTGGTGCTGAAATCAAGAAGTATTTAGATGGCGAAAAATAAAATTCACACGTTAGAATTGTTTGCTGGTTGTGGTGGTCTGATGGATGGCTTTCAACAAGAAGGCCATTTCGATACCTTGGCCTGTGTTGAATGGGAAAAATATCCTGCACAAACATTGGCAGAACGTTTGAAGAAAAAGTGGAAGCATAAAAAGGCTGATTCAGAAGTTGTTCGCTTTGATATACAACGAACGCAGGAACTGTTAGATGGATTTGACGATCCTGAATATGGGGTTAGCCTTGGATTAAAAAAAATCGTTGGTGACAAATCTGTTGATGTTATCATCGGGGGGCCTCCTTGCCAGGCATATTCTTTGGCCGGTCGTATTCGAGATGCTAAAGGAATGAAAGATGATTATCGAAATTACTTGTTTGAAAGTTACATCCGTATAGTCAATTATTTCAAACCAAAGTTTTTTGTGTTTGAAAATGTTGTGGGTATGTTAAGTGCCGCTCCTGATGGAACACTTATTGTAGATAAAATTCGTACGGCATTTAAGGATGCTGGATATAGGGTTGTTGAGGATTTTAAGAATGCTCTTTTTGATGTTGCTGACTTCGGAATTCCTCAACACAGAAAGCGTGTTATCATATTAGGAGTAAGAGAAGATTGTTTTGCGAAAGATGATGAATGTGCTAAAATATTGGATGAATTCTATAAATTAGAGATGCCATCTCTTAAAACGAAAATAAAAACCGTTCAAGATGCAATCGGTGATTTGCCTAAGATATATCCTTCTGAAGAAATTGTGTATTTGGAAGGGAAAAAATATTCTCACACTCCGATAACATCTTCCGTTCTTAATCATGAACCGCGATTCCATAGTAATAGGGATATTGGAATATTTAATCTGTTGGCTGATGATATAAAATCAGGACGTAATGAATATGTCAGTATTGACGCGTTAAAAGCTCTTTACACCAAAATGACAGGAAAAAAGAGTAATATACATAAGTATTATGTACTTCGAAATAATGAACCAAGCAATACGATTCCCGCTCATCTTTATAAAGATGGAATGAGACATATTCACCCGGATCCAGAACAGGCTAGAACGATTACTGTAAGAGAAGCTGCGAGATTACAGACTTTTGCAGATGATTTTGAATTCCTTGGGCCGTCAATGGCGCAATATAAGATGATTGGCAACGCTGTTCCTTCTGAATTTGCAAGGTTAGTCGCTAAAGCTTTGTTTAATGTTTATAAAAAATATTGCTAAAAGGATGATGTATGGCGTATACTGCAAAAGATGCAATCTTGACTTTGTCCAATTACTTGAATATTGATTTGACGACAAAGTCCGCAATTGAAGAGACTGGCGGCCGTGGGTTTGAAATCCAGTTGCCGGATGGTCAGACTTGCGTTGTTTTTGTATATCCGATAAGTCACAAAGCCGATGATTCAAAGAATTTCTTTGACACAAGAGATAGTGGTGCAAGGGAACGTGGCGTTGCTTGGAATTATGCAAGAGAACAACGATTTAAATATTTTTGTCTAGCGGTTCATGATCAGGTAGAAAAGTTTAAGGATTATATATTTAGCCTTGAATGTGATGAAAAAAGAATTGCAGAGGTCTCGGGGACTCTAAATGGGGCTCGCAATGGTAGTGGTACGCAAGTTGTAATTCCCAAGTCTTGTGTTCCAACAAAGGAATATGAACGAATTTACACGGAAAACGGTTTCTTCATCTCTGTGGTAAAAAAAGACCATCTTATTGATTATTTGTGCAAATATGATAATCGCCCCTATATGGAGAATGGCCCTCTGATTGAACTAGGCTCTAATACAGAGCATAAAAGATTACCTGATGATTTTGCGTATAATAGAATTTTGTTCGGTGCTCCAGGCACAGGTAAGTCCCATAAGCTAGAAGATGATTGCGAAACTTATTTCTGTGATGGCTTTGCTTCTGTAGAAGAACTTTTTATTGAAGATGTGAAAAATAAGCCTCAAGGTGTAAATGAAAATGTGTGGTTCCGTCATATTGGAATAAAGTACGCAAGTTTCATTTTTGATCAAAGTAAAGAAAATGATAATAGGATCTTACAAGAACGATGGACAATAGATGAAGGACTTTTGGTAAAGTTGAAAAATACTGCAAGAGCCCTTGTTGACTACGGACACATTGTATCTAAAAGTGTTGAAGAAATAGGAAAACGTTACGAGCGTGTGACATTCCATCCTAATTATTCATATGCGCAGTTTGTTGGAACATACAAGCCTGTTCAAGATAAAGATCCTGGTCACGAAAAGGATATTGTGTACAAGTATGTTGAAGGGCCTTTTATGCGCGTTCTTGTCAAAGCCCTGAAACATCCTGAAAGTAATTTCCTTCTCATCATTGAAGAAATTAACCGCGCAAATGTTGCCGCGGTTTTTGGCGATGTGTTCCAGCTTCTTGACCGCAAGAATGGTGTAAGCGAATATCCCGTTGCGGCAAGCGAAGACATCAAACGTTATCTAAAAGATAACGGCATCGATGATTGTAACGAACTGAAGATTCCGAGCAATATGTACATCTGGGCGACCATGAACAGTGCCGACCAGGGCGTATTCCCCATGGATACTGCCTTCAAGCGTCGTTGGGAATTTGAATACATTGGCATCAATGAAAATCAAACTTGGGATTACACAATTCCACTTCCAAATGGAGAGTCTATCAATTGGAATGTTTTGCGTAAGGCCATTAACGGTACTCTCAAAAAGATTGCAAGTGTAAATGAAGATAAATTGCTTGGTCCATATTTCTTGAGCAAGGCTGTTCTGGAAGATGCAAACAAGTGGAATAGCGAGCAAGATTCTGAAGAAAAGCAGAAAGCCGTTGAAAAGTTCTTGAATACATTCAAGAGCAAGGTCTTGATGTATCTCTATGAAGATGTCTGTAAAATGCGTCCGGGCGAGGTATTCAAGATTAAACCTGAAGACGGCCAAACAAGATTGCATTACTCTGATATTTGCGATGCATTTGATCTGAATGGTATTGAAATTTTCGGATTTAAAAAAGCTGATATTGAGGAAACCTTCAAGAAGCAGGAGTAATTAATGCCAATCAAAAAGAAAGAGAGCCAAAACGTAGAGTTCAAGGAATCCTGGCAAGACGAGTATCTTAAATGGATTTGCGCCTTCGCGAATACCGAAGGCGGCTCTCTTTTCATTGGCGTTGATGACAAGGGCAATGTTTGCGGTGTCAAGGATATTCACAAGAAAAGCGAGGATATCCCTAACAAGATTCGCAACACAATGGGCATTGTTTGCGATGTAAATCTTTTAACAGATGGTGAACTGGATTACCTTGAAATAAAGGTGGAAAAATATCCGATGCCCATCAGTTACAAAGGTAAGTACTATAAACGTTCCGGTTCAACTACGCAGGAATTAAGTGGTGTAGAAGTTAACAAGCTGATTTTGTTCTCGCAGGGGCGTACATGGGACTCGATCCCGGTTCCTGGAATTTCAACGAAAAGTTTGGATTCTGACGCCATCAAACTTTTCAAGAAAAGGGCTGTAGAATCTCGCCGCCTCGATGAAAAATCCGCAAAGATTTCTATCCAGAATCTGATGCAAAATCTTCGTTGTGTCGAGGGTGATTATTTGACCCGTACGGCGATGATGTGCTTTCATTCAGATCCCGAAAGATGGGTGACTGGCGCCTACATCAAGATTGCCTACTTTGCAACGGAAGCGGACATTCTATTCCAGGACGAAATTCATGGTCCGCTCTTGACGCAGGTCGAAAAGGCCATGGACTTGATTTTCTCCAAGTATATGAAGGCTCTCATTACTTATGAGGGAATTCATCGTCAGGAATTTTTCTTTTTCCCGCCGGACGCCTTTAGGGAACTTCTGCTGAACGCTGTTGTCCACAAGGATTACATGGACCCGACTCCAATCCAGATAAAAATTTATGCCGATAGCATTTGGATGTGGAATCCTGGTTCTATGCCGCAAGAAGTCCGTGTGCGGGATTTGTTCAAGAAGCATGTATCAAAACCTCGGAATCCAGGAATTGCGAATATTTTCTTCATGAGCGGCTATGTGGAACGTTGGGGCCGTGGCTATTATAATATTGAACAGGCTTGTTCAGAGACGAATTCCAAGTTGCCGAAGGTCAAGGCTTCTGCTGGGGTAACGGTGGAATGCTTTGCTAGCGACAAGTACAACGCCGTTGCCTCGAAATGGAAATTGGATGGCAAAAGTCCGGAGCTGTCGCCAGAAAATCTGTCTGTAAATCTGCCTGTAAATCTGCCTGTAAATCCTTCTCTAAATAAAACGCAGAACGAATTGTTTGCTTTGGTTGTTGAATATCCATCTTCAACCTATGATGATTTTGCGGGTAAGATGGGAAAGAGGAGAGAAACGATTCGAGTCAATTTGCGTACTCTTGAAAAATTGGGCTTGATTAAACGTGTCGGTGCCGATAAGAATGGTCATTGGGAAATTGTAAGCGAAGGTTAGAGACTGAAAATGCCAAAGACACCGAAATCCGCCTATTTCAGAGAAATGCACCCTTATTCCTTGGAGGAGTTTTGGAGTGTTCTTGGCTTGAACATGGATTCTGCCAAGAAGGTGGTTTCGGCTCTTAAACGTTCCGGTGTTGCCAAGGCTGTTAATAGAAAAAATTTTGATCTGGACCGACTTACTGAAGAAAGCGAAGTCATTGCCGAAGAAATATCTGAAAATTCCGATATCGCCTATGTAATGAATTATGTGGGTGTGGTGTACACAGAAAATTGTGTTCTAAAATGCTATCCCAAGTATATCGACAATTATTCCAACGATCCGAAGGATGAACCTGGGTTAGTAAAAGAGTTAAGGTCTGTCCTTAAGGCCATCCAAAAGCATAATGATAAAGTGCAGTCCATCCATTTGTATAATGGTGAGGAACGTAGCACCTTCAATATGCTTGGCTTGGTTCTCCATATTCTCCATGACTATTACGAGAATGGAATCTACACCAACTATCAGGAAGTTATAGAGACTAATGGCGAAGGCGAGATTGATTGGGACAGGACCATCAACGAAACTTTTGCGTACCTCAAGGATAATCGCCCGTATTATTTAGAGCTGAAGACGATTGCCAACCAAACGGATGATTTTGATTACTTCAAGCGACTCCATGAATGCATTGTTACGGAATGTTCCAAGTATCTTGAAGATCTTGGCTTGACGGAATTGTTTGATGATGTTCCGTTTGTTCAGTTGACCGAAGCGAGCCTTGATGTTTTTGGAGACCCCGACTACATCAAGTATCGCCTAGAACGAGAAATTGCTTCGCAGTTTGTGACTCGCAAGCAAATGTTACTCAAAACACTCTATACCTATGTGGCTGAAAAGAAAACAGACGAACAGGAAGATTCCTTCAGCCTCTGGGGAACGAATTCCCTGAATCTCGTATGGGAACATGCTTGTGGGGAAGTGTTTGACAATCACTTTCACGATGATCGCTATCGTGATGGAGTTCTTGATTTTACCTTGCCTAGACCACAATGGTTACTGGATGGTTCTGCAATGTCATGTGCTAGCAGGTTGATTCCTGATATTATGACAACTTGCGTAATGGATGCAGAAAAAGATGACGAAGTCTTCTGCATTTTAGATGGCAAGTACTATATTGTGCAAAAGAAAAATAATTCTGTTGTAGGAAACCCAGGCGTTCAGGATGTTGTAAAACAATTTGTTTATCATAGAGCGATTCGTGATCATATTGGGGTCCGGCAAGTTTTTAACGCATTCTTGTTTCCTTGCTTGAATAGTGAATTAAATGAGGGTGAAGATTTCCTAATTCGAGGAAACGTTACTATGATGGATTGGGGGACAAAGGGCAATGAATTGGTTCCAATCTATTTGACATTTATTAGACCGGAATTAGTGTGGAATTCTTATATCCATAGTGAATCTTGTAAAAATGATTTGATCACTGCCATGAGGAAAATCAGAAACTCCGAAGATGTTTATGGGGATGTCTTGAAAAAGAGATAATTTGCTAATGGATTTGTAACACGATAGTACCCACCACGCGATCTTAGTGATAAGAGCGGACCACGGTGGGTCTTTTTTTTACTATTACCAGGTGGTGGACTTTGCATCCGCAAAAAAAATAGGGCGAGACCACTTAAGGTGCCGCCCTTACAAAAACACGAATGTTTTTTAACGATATACCTAATATATTAATTTTGTTTGTTTATGTCAAGTCTTATTTTGGTTGCGAATGATTTTGGCTAAGAAGAAGTAGGTACTTGTCAAAACATCGTTCTTTCTAAAATATTGACGGTTTCTACACATCCTTTTGAAAAAAAGATTTTTAAGTTTATCTAATCTATATTGCATTACATTCTTTGACTTTATCTGGCGATACACAAAAAGAAGTGCGCAAAATTCCATTATAAATCGACATTTTAATTTCTTATTCAAGGCAGAATTTTTAATCCCTTTTAAATTAGAATAAGTTCGGTTTAAAATGGTGGGTGATTGTGCTCCAGGTTCAGGTGATAAGTCGCAAATCAAACAGTTGTTATGTGCGCAACCATTTCTTAAACTTCGAATTAAATGCAATAGAGTGCATTGTATTGGCGAACGGGGGAGTTTTTTTCGTTTATTGTAAAACTCGTAGAATTTAATAATAGAACCGAAAGATAAAATTTCAACAAGGACCCACATTGGGCAGTTGCAATCGCTTATTGAATTTGTTTGAGAAAAGGTAAAATACTTATTTATTAAATTCCCTACAAATGTAGATTTTCGATTTTGTATAATATCCTTGTGAATATACGTGTTTGAAGGATCGTTCAAAAAATCTATAACGATTTTGTATCCATCTTCGTTAGGATTCGTTTCTAGATCAGATAGTAAAGAGACCTTTAAGTCGTGTTCCACGTCTATGCACATTTGCGTTATCAAATTTCGCAAATACATATCTATTATTGACAATTCTTGCAGATATGCGAATTCAAGGCCTATGTATTTACCTGAAGAATTTGTTCTGTAGTTTTTTCTGTAGGCGGTTGTTCTAAGAAAGTTGTTGACGTTTTTTATATACGAAATTGCATCTGCTTCGCTTACAATATTGAAAAGTACTCCCTTGTCATTTTTCAACAAGGCAATAAGGTCTGCAGAACTTTTTTTAGTCTTTGAAGATGTTGTTGCATAAGGAAGTATCATAGCCAAGCCTCCACTAAAAAAGAGGCTGTCATACAAGACAACCTCTCTTTTGTTGTCGTATTCAGTGAAGTTTGCTTTTTCATGAGTTCAAATTTTGACGATGAAGTGGGATGTTTGTATTGAACGAATTACAGGTTCTTTGGGAAAGCAAAGAATGTGCTAGGTGCGCATCCGAATATTTCTCCCAATTTTACGGCCATTTTCTTGGATACCGGGCGTTTCCCTCGTTCCATTTCAGAAACGTTTTGCACTGCGACATTCAATTTTTCGGCAAGTTGGGCTTGCGTCCAATTGCATAGGCCTCTTGCTGCAACAATCATTTCTCCGGGAGTGGATTTTTGGCATGTATTTTTATGCAGGGCAGTTTCCTCAAATGGGACAAGTTCCTCGGACATAAATTCCCTCTTTTTTTGACTTTCTTGTCAAGACCTATGGAATGTATCAAAAGCTCTTTGGCAATTAAATAGTGCTGAAAAATATTTTGTGGACAGCTGTCCACGCTATTTTGTTTTTTAGCCTGCTTGCCTTTGAAAAAGTGGGAAAATGGACTGTAGTCAAAGAGTCTTGAATCGCCACGCGATCTTAGCGATAAGAGCGGACCACGGTGGGTCATTTTGTATTGAAAAAGGACCCGGAAAGGGTCCTTGATACTATGTGCTGGATTTCGCAGCAAGTTCCGCTTTAAGATTTTTAATTTCTGCTCGAAGGGCCTCAATTTCAGCTGCGGCTTCCGCACGTTCTTCAGCACGACCACGTTTTTCACCACGGAGTTCGGCCCAATGCTCGATGCTTGCGATGGTGCATTCGCGTTCCTTCTTGGTAATCATGGGCGGGCTCTCCTCGGGTTCTTCGCTTGAAGTTCGGTAACTGTAAGAAAATATACTATAAGTCGAGTGCAGCGGCAACAAGTTTACTTATTGACATTGCCGAGACGAAGTATATGCAAGCTTGCTTGCCATATACTTTATGCGGTCGGTAATTGGCAAGAGGCTACCGCTATTAAGTTCGTTTTCGCTATACATCATCCAACAATCCCAAACTTTGGTTGAGTTGCTGGGCAGAGGAAAGTTGCAGATCCACACGCTTACGGTGTCGGGGAGCTCGTACATTTGGCGGCGGCGTTCCTTCTTTTCATCCGTTGTCAGTACTGGCGGGTTGCGGGCCTCCATCTTTTTCTTGTCGGTGTCAGAACGTTCCTTGTCCAGTTCCGCTTTCGCCTTGAGGAGCAGTGCGGAGCCGTAAATCAACACGCGATCCTCGAAAAATTCATGCTTCAGGTTCTGAACTTCCACATCGATTGCGCGACCATCGCGGGTCTGAGCGCGGATGTCGAAACTCCAGGTTTCCTTCTCTGAGCCAGAACCGTCTGCAGTCACATAGGAAATCTTCTTGGTCTTGAACTTCAGCTTTTCGATTTCATGTTCCTTGTTCAGGTGCATTACGCCGTTCAGAAAATTTGTAAGCGAGCTCACGCTGGACAGCAGCTTCTTGAAGCCCCGATCGCTCAGAGGGTTTTCGTAAACACCTCCCGGCACGACTTTTTCTGTGGGAAGTTCCAAGTCGCGATTAGTTACTCTATTTTTCATTGCCATGTAAATCCTTTTGTTTTTCCGCCAGGCAAATGCCCTGCGGGTGTTTCGGGTGAAATAAGTCGTCATCTGTTTCGCTAGCTTTTTCCTTAAAACAGATTTTAAACCATTGTTTTTTTTTCTAGTTCTTTTTTTGACTTTCTTGTCAAGACTTATGGAATGTATCAAAAGTTCTTTTGTAATTAAATAGTGTTGAAAAATATTTTGTGGACAGCTGTCCACGCTATTTTGTTTTTTAGCCTGCTTGCCTTTAAAAAAGTGAAGAAATGGGCTGTATGTTAAAGACTCTTGAATCGCTACGCAAAAGGCCATGGGGGAATATTTTTATTTCTGGTGATTTTCAAGAAACTTCAGTTACCGATAAAATCTCAACAACAGCCGCGGATGGGTAAAAAATGGCTGTTTTTGGTCAAAAGTAAAGATTTTTGAGTAGAACATGACTAAGTTTTACATCCGTACAAAAATTTTTGTATGGATGGTAACACTTTTTATACTTCCAGGTGTTCTATAGGTATGAATAGGAACGATATTGCAGACAGACAGGCCTTTTCCGAGGTTTACGAGAAGTTTGCGCCGATGGTTTTTCGTCGGTGTTGCTCTCTTTTAAAGGATGAGTCCGAGGCTGCTGATATTATGCAGAACGTATTTCTGAGAATTTATTCTTCATGGAATTCTCTGGATATGTCGTCTCCTTCTAGTTTGCTATGGAATACTGCAACAAGGCTCTGCCTGAACCGTATTCGAGACAAGGCTCGCCGTGGCTTGCAAACTCAAACGGAAGATTTGCTTTTGCAAATTGCTTGCGCTGACGATGCTTATGAAAACGAGGCTAAAAGCATTCTTGCAAGGCTGTTTTCTAAGGAACCGGAATCTAGCAGAACCATGGCGGTGCTCCATTTTATCGATGGGATGACTCTCGAAGAAACTGCAGAGGCAGTTGGCCTTTCTGTAAGCGGCGTTCGCAAGCGCCTGCGTGGTTTACAAGGCAAGCTCAAAAACCTGGAGGTTGTATAATGAACGATTTAAAACTGGAACGTTACCTGGCCGGTGACCTTTCTGCAGCAGAAATGCAGGAACTTGCAAATCGAGAAAAGAATGATGATTTGTTCCATGCCCGTTGTGAAAAGCTTCGTAAGCAGAATGAATCTATTTTGAGTGGGCATCCTTTTTACGAGCTGGAAGAACGCCTGGAACCAAATGTTATTGGCGTGGCAACTCAAAAGCTGCGTTTTTACAAGATGGCTATTGCGGCGGCCTTTGTGTTTACCTTTGGAAGCGTCGCAATGTTTGCTTTGCTTGAAAAATCCGGTGAAACTGTCGTGATGCCTGCCCAGGTTGCAGAGGTTTCTGCAACGCAAAATGTTGCCATGGCTGATACCCGAATCAAGGGCATGAGTGCTCGCCTAGAAATTTGGCGCAAGAACGGTACAGGCATTGAGCAACTTGCCGATAATAGCGTTGCCTATGAAAATGATGAATTGCAGCTCCGTTACCTAGTCCCCGAAAAGTGCTTTGGCATGCTTTTTAGCATGGACGGCAATGGTACGTTGACGTTGCACCTTGGCAATAACAATGAAGCGATTGAACTTGAGCCGGGCAAAATGATTTCACTCCCGTTTGCATACAAGCTGGATAACGCTCCTCATTTTGAAAAGTTCTTTTTGTTGACTTCCAGGAATGCCTTTGGTGTGGTAAATAATGATGTGGATGCGACTCTTAAGCAAGATGGCGTTGAGGTGACTGCCATTACGCTTGCAAAGAAAGGGGGTAACTAATGTTTAATCGTATGTTTGGAGTAATTATCCTTTGTGTAATGAGCGTTTTTGCAAGCATGGTCTATGCAGATAATACAAAGATTGATCGCTATGTTTTTGCAATCAGTGCAAATAATGGTGGTTCAACTCGCCCCATGCTTCGCTACGCCGAAAGTGATGCGGAATCCTTTGTAAATGTGATGCGCGAAATGGGTGGGGTTCCGAAGTCAAACCAGTTCTTTGTTCGTGAACCTTCTGTAAGTGAAATCAAGAAACAGTTTTCTGTTCTTGATGGTGTGCTGAAAAAGAACAAGGGCCAAAATGCGCGCCAGGAAGTTCTTGTGTATTACAGCGGCCATGCCGATGAAAAGGGGATTCACCTTGGCAATGAAAATTTTGCCTGGTCCGAACTTCGTGCAAATATTGACAACTTGAACGCAGATGTAAAAATCGCTGTGATTGACGCTTGCGGCTCCGGGGCCATTACCAGGAGCAAGGGGGGCGTTGCTGTGCCTGCATTTATGGTAGATGCTAGTAGCGATATGAAAGGCTACGCTTTTATAACAAGCAGTACGCAAGATGAATCTAGCCAGGAAAGCGATCAGCTTAAGGGAAGCTTCTTTACGCATTCCCTTGTGAGCGGTCTTCGTGGCGCTGGCGATTTGAGCGGTGATGGCAAGGTGACGCTTTCTGAAAGTTACCAGTTTGCGTTTAATGAAACTCTGCAAAAGACTCAAAACACAATGGGCGGGGCCCAGCACCCGAGTCGCGATATGAGCCTTGCCGGTACTGGCGACATTGTGATGACTGACTTGCGCAGCACAAGTGCCGGGGTCGCTTTTGAAAAGAGCCTGGAAGGTCGCCTGTTTATTCGCGATGAGCGCGGAGAACTTGTTGCCGAACTTTACAAAAAATCTGACCGTGAAATGGAACTTGGGCTCCCTGCCGGTAAGTACAATATTCAATTAGAAAAGCCGGCAATGCAGTTTGTAGCGGATGTGACTATTGCAAACGGGAAACGTGAAAATGTTTCTGAAGCAAGCTTTAAGCAAATGGAAAGAGTCGCGACGGTGAACCGTGGTGAAATTGGCGGCAATGGTGAAAACGAAAGGATCGATTCCCTGGATCGCAATGGAAGGTTTAGAACGACATTTAATCTTGCTGATATTTCTCATGAACCGCGCAAGGGTTTGATGCTAGGCCTGTTCCTTGCAAAGTCAAACGATGTAATGCTTGGCTCACAAGTTAGTCTTATCGGTAACGTAGCCCGTGAAGAAATGCATGGCTTGCAGGTGTCTCCGATCTTTAACATTGCAAAATCAAATTACGAGGGCCTGCAGCTTTCCAGTACCTTTAACTTTGCGCATGAATTGGAAGGCGTTCAGGTTGGGTCTGTGAACGTTGTAAGGAATGCGAGTAGGAACGCTGTACAGGTCGGTGCCGTTAATGTTGCCGTTGATACTGTTGGCAAAGTTCAAGTAGGTGCGGTTAATATTGCTGGCTATACTCCTGTCCAGGCTGGTGCAATTAACATAGCTAAGACCTCTGGTGTACAGGTTTCTGCCATTAACATTGCCGCTCGGGCCAATGGCCGTCAATGGGGTGTAATCAATATTGTGGGCCATGCTGAAAAAACTCCAATTGGCTTGTTGAACTTTGTTGGCAATGGCGTTTGGAGTATTACGGGTTCTGTAAATGAAATGGCTGCCCCTGCAATGTCTGTGCACTTCGGTACTGCTTACCTGTTTACTGCCATCGAAACAAGCCGTGAACTTGAAAAAGGCTTTAAGCACTTTGAAGACGTTTATGAAAATGGTTTTGGTTTTGGTACTCAATTTGGTAAGTATGGAACCCATTTGGAACTTGAATACATGCTTCTTTCTGCAAGTGACGAATATCGCGGAGACTATGGTTACAATGACGACAAGGATCACAAGGCAAACATCCACCATCGTTTACGCCTGGGTGCTACGGCTCAGCTTATAAAGGGCGTGGGCATTTCTGCTGGCGGTACCTTGAATATGGCTACAGAAGGATTTGCTGATCGGATAATGCTTGCTCCAAAGGGCGAATGGCACTTTAACAAGGTTGTTTGCGACCATGAAGCAAGATTCTGGCCAGGATTCTATGCAGGCTTGACTTTTGGTAGGTTCTAAATTATGCAATAACATTTTTCTAACTTTGCAACGCTTTGAAAAACTTATCGAAAATTCTTTTCGGACTTGTTTTAATGGCCGTTGGTTTTGCTTCGGCCAGTGAAATCGTGTTCTATGGAGTTGTTCAAGATACGAGTTTTGCCCCTGGCGAAAAACTGAATGTTGAAATCCTTGAAACCGGCGAGGCAATTCAAACGACTGTCGGCGAAACTTTCAAGGTGGTTCTGCCAAACGATACGCTCTGGAATATCTGTGTTACGAATTCAGATACGAGTGGGGCCGAAAAGGAAAAGTGCTTTGAACTTGTGTACCATGGGCAAGATAGCGTTTTTAGCAAGCCGATAGGCGATTCATTTGTAGATGACAGTGCTGCTGTTGCTGCCCCCATCGATAGTGCAAAGGATGCGGCTGATGACTCGGTAGCATTAGACGAAAGACGAAAGACGGAAGACGAAAGAAATATTGCTGTTGCGGATTCTGTCGTTGAAAACCCTGAAAAAGATGTCAATGTAGATTCTCTCCTTGCCGCCGGAGATAACAGCAAGGTTACCGAAATGAAGAAGGTGGTGGTGCAACTGCGTCGTCGCCCAAAGCGTAAGCCGGGCGAATCAGTTGTGACGGCAAAGAGCATTAAGCGCATGCCAGGCCTTGGCGAGGCTGATGTTATCCGCAGTATTCAGCAGTTGCCGGGCGTTGTTGCAAGTTCGGATTTCAGTACCAAAATCTATGTGCGCGGAGGCGCTGCCGACCAGAACTTGTTCCTGTACGATAATGCGGTCGTCTATTCGCCGACGCATTTCTTTGGGCTTTTCAGTACCTTCCTTGTAGAAACGATTGACGATGTGCAATTTTACAAGAGCGGGTTCCCTGCGCAATATGGTAACCGTTTGAGTTCCGTTTTAAAGATGGACGGTCGCGCCGGCGGCCAAGATACCGTTGAAGAATGGTTCTCCAAGTCAAGCATAAAAATCAGTACCTTTGCTGCGCAGCTCCACACAGAGGGGCATGTTGGCGATGCGCGTTGGGTTGTTGCCGGGCGTACGACCTACATTGGCTACATCCTTGACCTGTGCAATTTCCTTGGCATTTTGGACCTTGATATAGATTATGAATTTACCGATTTACAAGGTACGTTCATGTATAATTTTGACCCTGATACTCGCATGAAGTTTAGCTTTTATGTGGGCAAGGATGTACTTGCGTTCGACCCGCTGTATATCGACTGGGGTAACGTTGCCGTGCCGATTAATTTTTACCACAGGTTTGGCGATTGGGATTATAACTTGACTCTTGCGTATTCAAGGTTTTTCCAGAATATGGAACTTTCTGACTTGATTCAGATCGGTCAGGATTTGTATACGTTTGCAGGTAAACAGTGGCTGAATTATCGCGGTGAAAATGACCATGTGTTTACATTTGGCTACGAGCTTGAATTTGACGATGATAAGTTCTGGGAATATGTTTCTACGACAAAGCTTGTGGACCATCAGAGGCCATTGCACCATGTTGGCTATGCCCAAGATGCGTGGAGGCTTTCTGACGAGTTCCTTTTCACGTATGGCATTCGATTGAATTACCAGGACCTTGCAGAACATTTTGGCGTGGAGCCCCGCGCTTCGCTCGTGTGGACTTTGGACCCTACAAAGACCATGGAACTTTATGGCGGTCATTACTTGCAGTACATGAATTCCGTGATGTTTAGCGATGGAGAATCGTTGAATGAATTTTACTACCCGGCAGTTACCACTAGCAAGGGTAACCACATTAAGCCGGCATCTTCGGACTTGATTGCCGTGGAATATAAGCAACGCGAAATCTTGGACGATTATGACTTGACGGTTGGAGCCTATTATAAGACTCAGAACAACTTGAATACTTTTGTGATGCAGCAGGATTCATCGGACGAACAAAAAAGCGATGACTTTTTGATGGCCGATTATTTTGGTACTGCAGAAGGCTATTCTTTTGGTTATGAACTTAGCCTTAGAAAGGATAAGGGTGCGTGGTTTGGAGGGGTAAACTGGAGCCAGAGTATTAGCGTTGCAAGGAGCAATGACGGTACCAAGGCGTATTTCCCGAGTTGGCATCAGCCCTATGCCTTGAAGCTTGATGCCGGCATTAACTGGAAAGGCGATGACGGCATTTGGCCACATAAGATTCCGGGCAGATTTTTTAGGTCTTCCGTTGTGTTGAAATATTCCGCAGGCATGCCTATTACGGAATATGCCGGTTATTTTTACGAAGATAGAATGGAAGCTCACAGGTTTGAAGATCGTATAAATGTGGTTTCTGGTAGCCGCAATGCAGGCCGTCAAAGCAACTATTTTAGAATTGATGTGAAGGCAATTGACATTGGCCGCGAAAACAAGTGGAACTTTAGCTGGACGATTATCAACATTACAAACCATGACAACATGTTCTATGGTTACTACGATACCGACAAGAACCCGCCGAAGTATGAAACTATTTCTCAGTTCCCTTTTTTGCCGATCATGCTGAATTATGAGTATTATTTCTAGACGAAAGGGGTTGCTTGTGCAAGAGGCAAGAAAAATGGCGCGTCAAAGAGCCATTGAAAATAAACTAATCTGTTTTCTGTCATCTGTCTTCTGTTTTCTGCTAGCAGCTTGCGACTGGCACGGCCCTTGGGAATACTACCCTGAAGAAACGGAAGTCTATCAGGGCGTTTACACGCACGGCTATATTATTGCAGGCCGTTCTGCACATGTATGCTTTTCGAAAGTCTATGAACTAGATGAGGCCTCGGCAGAAAATTTTGCGTTCTACGACAGTGCTAGTGTTACAGTGTCTGGTAAGTTCGCCGATATCGGTGAAGCTGAATGGAGCTTGTTTCCTGTTGCTGGCAAGCCAAATTGTTTTGGTGAATCTAGCGATGAACTTGCGTTTGGTCTTGGCATTGCCGGGGAATCCTACACGATGAATGCAACGTTCAAGTGGGATAGCAGCGGCCACAAGGTAACAAGTACATACAAGGCTGTTGCAAAAATACCAACAAAGATTTCTGCAAATTCTGTGCAGGGACCTTCTACAAAGTTGAAAAATGACAATCCGCATGTAAAGAACAATCACGAATACATTGACTTTGACTTTGTTGAATACCCAAATGACATGTACACATACAACATCGGCATGGATTACGATGAAAGTGTTCATGGAATATTGATGACGCTTCGCTATGATAACATTAACGATGGTGAATCGCAAAAAACCACAATCGTCAATATGCTTTCTGCCTTTACAGATGCAGATTCTATGGGGTACTATGGAATTTCTATGAAGTTCCCGGACGAAACTACCGCGTCTATGGGTTTTACTGCTCGTATGAAAATTGGTGGCTACAATTCCTTAGATACTATGGCATTCCCTGGCTTTACGTTACCTATCGGTAAGTCAGTCGTTTATTTTTATGCAACGGACCAGGCTTATGCCGATTACGAGGAAAAAGTTCTAGGGGCGCTTGAAGACCCACGCGTTGTGCCAGTAAGCAATGTGGAAAACGGCATGGGAGTTTTCTCGGGAATGCTCATGGATTCGTTGCTGTTTGACATTCATACAGATGAATACATCAAGTACGACCACATGTTCTATAGCCAGTGCTTTCATAAAGATGATATAATGGAACTGGAACCTTTTGATACAAAGTCTTGCCGCCTCGTTCGTGATTCCATTTGCCTTGACCTTGCAACGGGTGGCGTATCTCTTTACAATTATTATGGTACATATAGCTACAGCGACGGCTGTGCCTCTACAATTTTAAAGATGTTTCTTGATGAATATGATTATCTTAATAATAACTGGATGTCTGATTATAGCGAAAAGAAATTCCAGAAATATGCAGATGAAGCCTGGAACATGTACTGCATTGAGCATAATTTTACGACAAAGTCTGCTTGTGCTTCAATTAAAG
The DNA here is from genome assembly GCA_002314675.1 of Fibrobacter sp. UBA1765. Classification (GTDB taxonomy): domain Bacteria; phylum Fibrobacterota; class Fibrobacteria; order Fibrobacterales; family Fibrobacteraceae; genus UBA1765. The sequence goes on from DCGZ01000121.1 coordinate 39,496, forward strand.
AAACGTGCCTTGAAAGCGATGAAAAGAATGACTGCAATAAGTTGCTGTGGGAATGGTGCAGTGACCGAGACTGGGATATTGAAACTTATGAACAGTGTGGCCCTGCGCTTGTGAACAGAATAAAGATTGAAAAATTGAAATCTCCAATTTTAGATCGTGTTGTTAGCGCATGGTGCAAGGAGCATCCTGAAAATAAGGCTTGCAAAAAATAAATTAGAGACTTGATTCTGACGAAAGAGAAATGAGTATGAAGAGTACAATGACGTTAAAAATCGTTATGGCATGCGTCGCTTTGGCAGGCGTTGCGTTTGCTGATGTAGAATCGGATATCCGTGATTTGCAATTGCAAAAAGAAACCTTGAATAGCGAAATTGCAAAGTTGAATTCGCAAATTTCTGCGACGGATTCTATGCTCAAGGCAGATGACAAACGCTATAAGGATTTGCAGGAACGTTACAAGGCTGATTCAGAACGCCGTAAGTCTGAAATTGATTCCTTGAATGCAAAAATCAAGGCGGTGGCTTTGCAGTTGAATGAAGAACGTAGTAAACAGGCCCATGCTAAAAATCGTAGCGATAATGTGGCCGCAAAACGCAAGGCTGTTATTGCAGCCCTTGCAACGATAAGCAAGCAGCTCGAAAATCAGGTTGCGCAAACCTTGCCATGGAATCGCGATGTTCGCTTGGACCGCGTTAAGTCTTTGACGCGCGATATTGAAAGTGGCAACGCTTCCGCCGAAGAAAGCTTTTCGCGTTTAAAGTCCCTGATTGCTGAAGAAACTAAGTTCGGTGATGAAGTTGCGATTGTCAATTCTCCGTTGACTCGCAAAAACGGAGAACTTATTAATGCTCAAATTTTGCGCATTGGTAACCAGTGGATGGTTTATTCCGACGAAAACGGTGCTGTGTATGGAGCGCTTGTTCGCAAGTGTGTAAAAGACTGCACAAGTGTTGAATACGAATGGAACGAAGATTTGAATCTTGAAGAGCGCGCTGCCGTAAGGTTTGCTCTAGATGTTAAGCAGGCTAGAAAGCCGCCTCAAATTGTAACGCTCCCGGTGAGCCTTTCGATAGTTGGGGAGGGTAAGTAATGAAACGGAAAAATGTTTGCGGCTTTGAGAAAGTTTTGCCGAGAATTCTTGGCATTTGCTTGTTGTTTGTTGTTTCTGCATTTGCCTGGCCGTGGTCTTCTAAGTCAGTTGCAGTGGATAGCGCTGCGATTCGCGATTCCTTGAAGCGTGAAGAATTCAAGGAGTTGCAACGTGAAGTGGATGCGCTTGCACGTATTCGCTTGCAAAAAGCGGATTCCCTGGAAAAGCTTGAAGCGGAACACTGGCGTAAGCGTTATACAGAAACGCAGTTGACCGAAGAACATCAGGTAGAAACGCGAGAACTTGATGGACGCTATTCCAAGCTTTCGACGGACCTTGGCCGCGTAAACGAAGAAGTTTTGGCAAGCAAGGATATTACAACCGATGCCGAAGACAAGGCAAAATCCGACGAAAGTGCGTATGAGAATTTTAATACACAAGTAAAGCTTGCTGTAGAAAAATCTATTGGCGATGTTGCCGGTGATTACCCTGTTGGCATGAACGATCGCATGATTCGCTTGAAGAAGGCTCAAAATGATGTTGACGGAAAAAATCCAAACACGCTTTCTGCAATGCGTGAATATTTGAACGACTTGCTTGACCGCCAAAAGCTTACCTACACGCAAAGCTATGGTGTTGAAAAAACGCAGGTCGGCTCAAGGCCCGATGTCAAGGTGAATCGCTTGCGCCTTGGTACGGTATTTCTTGGCGAAGTCGCCTTGGATGGTTCTGCAGATGGCCTTGGAGAAGTTCAGGCTCTGCTACGTTCTGGCGCGCTGCAGGGCAAGGTTTTTGAATGGAATTCAAGCCTTCCGGCAGAAATGGCGATAGGTATTCGCTCTGCCGTAAATGAAGCAAGTGCAAAGTCTGCAATAGTAAAGGTCCCCTTGGATGTTTTGCAGAACAAGGCTGTCAAGAATTCAATTTCTGATTCCAATGAATTGACTTGGCAAGAAGAATTGCAGGCGTTTTTCAAAAAGGGGGGTATCGTGATGTACCCGCTAGTTCTTGTTGCGCTTTTTGCTTTGCTTCTTTGCCTTGAACGATTCCTCGTTTTAATGTTGCGAGGTCGTTTGACTCCAAGATTTATGAAGCAAGTAGATGCCCTTGTTTCCGAAAAGAAGTATGACGAGGCTGCAAAGCTTTGCTTTAAAAAGAATACAAGTCTTTCTATGGTTTTGTTTGCCGTGTTGAACAAGGCAAATGAAGACCGTGAGATTGCAGAAAAATCATTGCAAGAAATGTTGCTCTGGGAACAGCCAAGGCTTGAACGTCGTATGGGTCTCCTTGCGGCAATGGGTTCTATTGCCCCGCTTCTTGGCTTGCTTGGCACCGTTACCGGTATCATTACCCTCTTTACCGTGATTACCGAGGTCGGTACAAATGATGCTCGTGTTTTGGCCGGCGGTATTTCTGAAGCCCTGGTGACAACAGAAACGGGCCTTGTCATTGCAATCCCTGTTATGATTTTGCACGGCCTTTTGAGCGAAAAGATTGAGAAGCTTACAAGTGAACTTTATGCACGTAGCACAAGCCTCTTGAACAAGATTTTCCCGAAGGAAGGCTAGCTTCCTCTCTCCTGCTGAATTTTATGAATGATTTATACATTTTTATAGAAGCCTTGATAAGGGCATACAAAGCCGGTGGCGTTGTTATGCTCCCGATTCTTATTGCCGGTGCAATAGGATTCTATTATTTGTATTCATGCTGGCTCCGGATAGGTTTAGACTTTTTTAGGAAGAACGTTCGACAAGTTGTCGGACAGCTTCGACTAGACTTAAGTTTTGTCGATGGCGTGCATGTTGCAAAACCAAATGAAGAAATGCTTGAAAAAGCAAAAAAACGCTTGCATTCCAGGTCAGGAATCGTTGCACGAGAATTGCACAAGGCGTTGGAAGTAGCCATGGAGACTCCTGCTGCATTTGAAGAATACATGCAGGTTCGCATGATAGAAACTTTGCGCTACATGCAAAAGGGTGCGCATATTGTTACCGTGATGGCAGCTGCAGCTCCGCTTCTAGGTTTGCTCGGTACTGTTACTGGCATGGTGGCTACATTTGACGTGATTACGCTTTACGGGAACCAGAATCCAGTTTTAATGGCTGACGGCATTTCTGAAGCCTTGATCTCGACGCAGAGTGGTTTGCTTGTGGCGTTCCCACTGACTCTTTTGAAGCAGCGCTTAGATGAACGCATTGATCTTTTATCAGAACAGCTCCAGCTTGGTGCAACAATTATTGAAATGAAGGTCGCATCCCTATGAATTTTAACTTGCCCCAACGTAGACAGAAAAGTGTAGGCATAGACATGGGTCCACTTATGGACATTGTGTTCATTTTGCTTATTTTCTTTGTTGTTACATCTACCTTTACTCGAGAAACCGGTGTTGATGTTACAAAGCCAGACGCACAGAGTGCAAGCCAGCTAGAAAAAGAAAATATCTTGGTGGCCATTACTCGCGAAGGCACGATTCACATTAATGAACGCCAGGTAGACATTGCAAGCTTGCAGGATATTTTAAAACAGTCCCTTGCAAAAACGCCGGACCGTGAAGCGGTAATCATTGCGGACAAGGGCGCAGAAACAGGTATGCTTGTACAAGTCATAGATGCTTGTAACATGAGTGGCGTAAAAAAGGTTTCTATCGCTGCCCAGGCGGATTGATAAATGGTACGGATTTTACGAAAACTTTTTAAGCGATTTTTTGTTCTGCTTGTAGCTGTGTTTTCGAGCATGGCGCTTGTGTTTTCGGTGACGGTTGCAAATTTGTTTTTGACCGGCAAAATGTTTCTTGAAAAAAAGTATGTCAAAACAGAAGTCTCCGTAAAAAAGCCTGAAGAAGTTAAAAAGAAGATGGAGCAAAAAAAGCCTGCACGAAAGCCGAACCGTCAAAAATCTAACACACGCTCTCCAAAGGCAGGCCCACGTTTTGCCATGGATTTAGGCGCGGCAAGTGCTGGTGGCGGCGCAGCTATTAGCCCGGAATTTGTTTCGAATTTTAGGGGAGGCGCAATTTCTAACGAATCCGGAGATGTCGATAAAAAGCCAAGTAGCAGGGCGTTCCCTAATTTTCAGGTTCCTCCGCAAATTCGTGATAAGGAAATCGATGCGATTCTTCGCCTTAGCTTTTGCGTAGATGCTTCTGGTAAAGTTTACGATATCAAGATTGTTGAAGAATCTCCAGCAGGCTCGGGGCTTGCTGCCGCTGGCAGGGAGGCTCTTGCCCGCATGACTTTTGAACCTGCTGAAAAGGCTGGCAAGGCAGTACCATTTTGTGGAATGGAGCAGCCTTTCGAAGTGAAATTTAGGGACTAAAGTATGATTAAGTTTGTTGCTTGTGTTTTTGCTTCGGCCCTTTTGGCATTTGCTGCACAGGACGGCAGTGATATACTGAATCGTGCAAATGAACTTTATAAAGAAGGCAAGTTCAAGCAGGCGGAAATACTTTATCGCAAGGCGGCCGAACGTGGCGTAGACCAGGTTGCCGTTGCTTTTAATATCGGTAATTCTCTTTACCAGCGTGAAATGTACCCGGAAGCGGCTGCAGCTTACCGCAAGGCTATTGATTATTCCGAAGGCAATTTTTCTCCCGCCCTTTTCAATTTGGCTTCGGTGTATTACCGTTTGAAGCAGTTCCCGGAATGTGTAGCTCTTTATCACAGGGCTTTGAAAATGGAACCGGAAAATGTTTCTGGTTGGCTGTTTCTTGGTGAAGCCTACAGCCGTACCGGAGACAAGGTTGGCGCATTGAAGGCTATACAAAAGGCCTATAATCTTGATAAATCAGACATTAGTATTGTGTACCAGCTTTCTGAAGCAAATATCGCCCTTGATGATTTCGAGGCTGCCACAAGCGTGATTCGTGAGGGCTATGCAAACCACCCGGAAGAAACGGATTTCTTGATTTATCTTGGCGATGTTTACAGGCTTCACAAGAATTATGAAGAAAGCGCAAGTGCGTACCGCGAAGCCTTGGCTTTAAAGCCTGACGATGTGAACACGCTTTATAAGCTTGCCGATGTTTTGGTTGAAGATAGTAAGCCGCTTGTCGCAATGGATGTCTTGGCAAATATTTTGCAAATAAAGCCTGACTTTGCAGATGCTGCCATTTTCCTTGGTAACCTGGCTTACGATGCGAAGTGGCTCGACCGTGCCGAAAATGCGTATGAGGCTGCAGCAAAGCTAGGCAATGCCGAAGCAATTTTTGGCTTTAAGAACTTGGCTTATGACGCTCATGCTCAAAAACGCGATGAAGAAGCTATTCGCATTTTAAAGCTTGCCGAGCAGTATTATCCAAATGACGCAACTTTGCAGGCCGACATGCTGGAAATTGGGAACGTAGATGATAGGCAGTAATAAGCATTGAAAATCGCGATTTCTCTCGTCTTTCGTCTCTAATTTCCTATCTTTGCCATGTAAAATTTTAAAAGGTAAAACCATGGCAACTATGACTTCTGCGCAAGTGCGCGAATCTTTTATCAAGTTCTTTGAAAGCAAGGAACATTTGTTTGTTCGCAGCTCCCCGGTGGTGCCGCACGATGACCCGACCTTGATGTTCACAAACGCCGGCATGAACCAGTTCAAGGCAATCTTCCTTGGCGATAATCCAAAGGGTTGGAAGCGTGCCTGCAATAGCCAGAAGTGCCTTCGCGTTTCCGGTAAGCATAACGACCTCGACGTTGTGGGTCGCGACAACTACCACCACACCTTCTTCGAAATGCTTGGCAACTGGTCCTTCGGCGACTACTACAAGAAGGAAGCTATCGCTTGGGCATGGGAACTCTTGACTGAAGTTTGGAAGCTCCCGAAGGAACGTCTTTTTGCAACCGTCTATCAGGACGATGACGAAGCATGGCAGATTTGGAAGGACGTTTCCGGTCTTCCTGATGACCGCATCATGCGCTTCGACGCTCACAGTAACTTCTGGGAAATGGGCGACACCGGTCCTTGCGGCCCTTGCTCCGAAATCCACTATGACCGCGGCGACCTTGCAACACAGGCAGAAACCTTCAAGGACCCGATTCTTGGCGTGAACGGCGAAAACGACCGCTACATCGAAATCTGGAACA